>JANQIP010000137.1 GCA_028282095.1 Xanthobacteraceae bacterium
CTTTGTCTGGTCGCATGATCTGGTCCGAAAAGTCTCCAACTTTTCGGGATCATGCTCTTCTTTGTCTGGTCGCATGATCTGGTCCGAAAAGTCTCCAACTTTTCGGGATCATGCTGCTTCTTTGTCTGGTCGCATGATCCCGTCCGAAAAGTCTCCAACTTTTCGGGATCATGCTCTGCGCCCCGCGGCGAAAGGACGATTTCATGAGCGCAAAATCAGCGAAGGCGAGGATCGGCGTGCTCGGCGCCTCAGGCTATACCGGGTCGGAACTGGTTCGGCTTCTGCTGCGCCATCCCAAGGTCGAGATCGCCCTGCTCACCGCGGATCGCCGCGCCGGCCAGGCGATGCGCGATGTCTACCCCCAATTCTCCCCCTTTACGCTGCCGAGGCTCGTCGCGATCGAAGACGTCGATTGGACGCGCGCCGGGCTCGATCTCGTGTTCGGCGCGCTACCGCATGCCACGACCCAGAAGGTGATCGCAGCAATGTTTGCGGCCGCGCCGGACCTCAAGGTCGTCGATCTTTCCGCCGACTTCCGTCTCGCCGATCCGGCCGCCTACACACGCTGGTATGGCGGGGAGCATCACGCGCTCCACCTGCAGGGCGAAGCGGTATACGGACTGGTCGAGGTCTATCGCGATGCCATCCGGCAGGCCCGGCTCGTCGCCAATCCCGGCTGCTACACCACCTGCGCCCAGCTTGCGCTGCTGCCGCTGATCCGCAAGCAGGCGATCGCGCTGGACGACATCGTGATCGATGCCAAATCCGGCATGACCGGTGCCGGCCGGGCGGCCAAGGAGACCATGCTGTTCTCCGAAGTGTCCGAAGGTTTCCATGCCTATGGCGTCGGCCACCACCGCCATATGGCCGAGCTCGACCAAGAGTTCTCACGCGCCGCCGGGCGTGACGTCATCGTCAGCTTCACGCCGCATCTGTTGCCGATGAACCGCGGCATTCTCTCCACGATCTATGTGCGCGCAAACGAGCGGGAGGGAGCCGAGGCGCTGCACGCGATCCTCGGTGAGGCCTATGGCGAGGAGCCGTTCGTGCACGTGCTGCCCTTCGGCGAGATGCCGCAGACACGCCATGTCCGCGGCTCCAACATGACCTTTATCGGGGTCGCCAAGGACCGCGCGGCAGGCCGCGCCATCATCGGCTCGGCGCTCGACAATCTGGTCAAGGGCGCATCCGGTCAGTCGGTGCAGAACATGAACCTGATGCTCGGCTTCCCCGAAACGCTTGGCCTCGAGCAGGTGGCACTGTTTCCCTGACGTTTAAGTGAACGCCATTCCGTTAATGCGGGATTCGCTGTAGAGCGGTTTTCAGTTTCCATTGCTGCGGAATTCGCTCTAACTCCTTCCTCGCCTGCGCAGCGCTTTAGCCTTGGGGCTGGCGCTCGTGAGCTGCTGCTCAGTCGTTCCTCACAATGCGAGCGTGTTTATGACCTTCGTCTATGTCGTTGCGCTGGTCGGCGCGCTTGGCGGAATCCTGTTCGGCTTCGATACCGGCGCCATTTCCGGAGCGATCCTTTATCTCAAGCAGGACTTCTCGCTCACTTCGACACTGCAAGAGCTGGTCACCAGCGTTGCCCTCGCCGGTGCCGCCCTCGGCGCCATCATCGGTGGTCCGCTTGCCGATCGCTATGGCCGCCGCCTGCTGATCATGACGACCGCTGCGGTGTTCATCCTCGGCTCTTTCGCCGCCGCCACTGCCGAATCGGTGAGCTGGCTGATTGCCAGCCGCATCTTCATCGGCATTGCCATCGGCATCGCATCATTCGCTGCACCGCTCTACCTGTCCGAGATCGCCCCGGCGAAGATCCGCGGCGCGCTGGTCTCGCTCAATCAGGTCGCGGTGACGGTCGGAATTCTCTGCTCCTATCTGGTCGATTATGCCTTCGCCCATGAGGGCGGGTGGCGCTGGATGTTCGGCCTTGGCGCCGTCCCGGCCTTTGCGCTGGGTATCGGCATCTTCCTGATGCCGGACAGCCCGCGATGGCTGATGATGAAGGGCCGTCGCGAGGAGGCGCGCCGCGACCTGCAACGCATCCGCGGCGCGGGAGCCGCCATCGACGCCGAGCTCGACGAAATCAGCGCCAATCTCTCGCGCCAGCACCCAGGTTACTCCACTCTGCTCCGTCCGGAATTTCGGCTGCCGCTGATCGTTGGGATCACGCTCGCCGCCCTGCAGCAGGTTACCGGCATCAACACGGTGATCTATTATGCACCGACGATCTTTCAGTTCGCCGGCCTCGGCTCGGCGGAGGCGGCGATTTTCGCCACGCTCGGCGTCGGCATCGTCAATGTGCTGCTCACACTGGTCGCGCTGTGGCTGATCGACCGCGTCGGGCGGCGCCCGCTCCTGCTCGTCGGCGAGGCGGGAATGGTGGTGAGCCTCATCTTTCTCGGCCTCGGATTTTTCTGGCACGGTCAAGGCGGAGTCACCGGCTGGATCACCGCCGCCAGCCTCATGGCCTATGTCGGTTTCTTCGCCATCGGGCTCGGGCCGGTATTCTGGCTGATCATCGCGGAAATCTACCCGCAGCAGGTGCGCGGCCTCGCGATGAGCGTTGCGACACTGGCGAATTGGGGCACCAATCTCCTGGTCGCGCTCACCTTCCTCACGCTGGTCGATGCTCTCGGGGAATCGCTGACCTTCTGGGTCTATGCCGCACTCGCCGGCTGCGCCTTCGTCTTCACCTTCTTCATGGTTCCGGAGACCAAGGGCCGGACGCTGGAAGAGATCGAGGCGCATTGGCATTCCGGCGGCCGTCCGCACGAGCTGAAGGACAAGCCGACTTGAGGACAAGCCCGACGCCGGGAATCTTTCGGGATTTCTCACTGGTCGCGCCTTCCGCGGCACACCGGTTTCGCCGGTAAACGCTCCAGAAGCCTCAAGCACTCCCTCGGCGTGAAAATGCAGCCCCTATCGACTTGCATAGCGTACTATTCATTGATATATAGCATGCTATGTTGATGACGGCGAAAGGAGGAGGTGCCATGTCCAAAGCCATTCATCCCGTCGCCGGTGCCCTGGCGCTAGTGATGATCATGACCTTCTGGATCTCGACTGTGACGTCCGTCGTCTTTGGTTCGACGGCCGCCGTCGTGGCCGTCAAGACGGCGATACCCTGGGGGTTCTTTGTTTTGATTCCGGCACTTGCGGCCGCGGGAGGGTCGGGAATGGTCCTGACGAAAGGACGGCGTGGGGGGCTCGCCGAGGTCAAGCGGAACCGCATGCCCATCATCGCCGCCAACGGTCTCCTGATCTTGATCCCGGGCGCGCTTTATCTCGCTGCCAAGGCGCGAGCGGGCGAGTTCGACGCCGCTTATGACGGCGTGCAGGCCGTCGAGCTCATCGCCGGCGCCGTCAATATCTGGCTGCTCGGCCTGAACATGCGTGACGGTCTGCGTATGTCGGGACGCCTGTCGAGACGCATTGCCTGAATGGAGATCACAAGACGTTGCACCATAGTCATCCCCGGATGCGCCTGCCCGGCGGCGGCCTTGAAGCATGATCCCGAAAAGTTGGCAGACTTTTCGGACAAGATCATGCGACCGGGAAAAGCGCATGATCCCGAAAAACTGGCAGACTTTTCGGACAAGATCATGCGACCGAACAAGGCGAGTGAGCGCGATCGGCCCAAATCTGAGCCATCACGCTCCAGGAGAGCGCGGGCCGGACGGTCCGGCTCGCCGCCGCCCACCGGCACGTCCTCATCGCGCCGCCGGTCGCGAGCATCGGCCGCCATCGGTTCCCGCTCACGACGTTGGATGTCGCTCCAAATCAGAGCGACCGGTTAGCCCCATGTCAGCAACCGCACAGCCCATGCCCGACACAGCCAGCGCCGCAAACCGGTTAAGCGCGTCCACGGCCGGAAACGAGCAACCGGGACGCCCATTGCCGGCCGCAGCACCCGACCAACGCAATTTTCGGCAAAGCGCGAACGGAATTGCCATAGAAAACGCGAATAACACGCGAACAACCGATCACACTGCGATTTTTCTGTCACAGGATTCCCATCAAGGAAGAACAACGGTGAAAGCAGCCGATTGCATGACCCGAAAGGTGATCGCGGTCCGGCCGGACACGCCGACGCAAGAGATCGCCGCAAAACTGTTGGAATACGGAATCGGCGCCGTGCCGGTCGTGGACGACGGCGGCGCCGCCATCGGCATCGTCAGTGACGGCGACCTGCTGCCACGCAATAAGTCCGGAAACACCGCAAGGCGCTACCGTTGGCTGCGGCCACTCACGAACGGAGAGGGCTTAAGCCTCAACGGCGAGGATTGGAACAGGACGGCGCGGCACATCATGTCGAGCCCGGTCCTCACCGTTTCCACCACGGCCGACGTCGTCGAGGTGGCGAACCTGCTGGTCAGCTTCGATATCAAGCGCGTTCCGGTCGTGCGCGACGGCATGATCGTCGGCATCATCAGTCGGAGCGATCTCGTCAAGGCGCTGACCTACAAGGTCGCCCCGGCCCGCGACGGGCCGGCGGCTGACCGCTCCGACCCAATTCCGACGTCCGAACGGGCGGCGGGGACCTACCCACAACGGCCACGACCCGAGCCCTCCCCGCCGCCCGTATCGGACGACCTCACCGCTCAGGGCTTTCGAGACTCTGTCCGCCGGCACGAACAGGAGAAGAAGGCCCAACGTCAGGAGGCCCATCGCCGCGCGCTCGACAAACGCCATCAAGAGATCAACGAATTGCTGGCGGAGGAGCTCACGGAAGCCGCCTGGCAGCACATGCTTCACGAAGCGCGCATGTCCGCCCGCAAAGGCGAGAAGGAACATTTGCTGCTCCAGTTCCCCTGCGGACTCTGCGCCGATAACGGGCGGGCGGTCAATGTGCCCGATCCGAGTTGGCCGACGACGCTGCGCGGCTTTCCGGCCCAGATATTCGTGCGCTGGAAGCACGAGCTGAGCGAGCGCGGCTTCACGCTCAACGCGCGGGTGATCGACTTCCCTGACGGCGTCCCCGGACATATCGGCTTGTTCTTGGTATGGGGCGGGTGACGTGGGCTCGGCGTGAACGCCGTTTCCGGTGCTGCGTTCCGGCGTTCCGCGAGCCAACCAATACCAGTAAAAATCCTAGACTTACGGATGATGCCCGCTTATAGCCTACCGGCATCGGGGCGCTGCTCCTTTGCGATATTGCTTCGGCACAGGCTTGAACAGGCGCGCCCGACACTCACCGGCAGTGTCGAATTCGACTGAACTGAGAGCTTCGTGCACCTCGATGTTGAATTGGAGTACGGTGCAGCACCGATTTCGCCGGAAAATTCCCAAGACTTTGGGTAAAAAACTGCCGAATAGGCATCCGCCTGCTTAGAGCGGATATGAGGAAATGCGGCCAGGGGACTGAGAACTGAGTAGCTTTCGTCTCGAACTTCGAACGGAGCGTTGTCTCAATCAACCATCATAATGGAGGAATGATACATGCGTGTTGCACTGATCACGGGTGGATTGGGCGGTTTGGGCGATTCGATCAGCACGAGGATGCACGCTGCCGGATTCAAGGTCGCCGTGACCCATTCCCCGGGAAACACCAAGGTCAATGATTGGCTTGCCGAGCACAAGGCCAAGGGAATGGAATTCAAGGCCTTCAAGTGCGATGTGGCGGACTTCGATTCCTGCAAGGCCTGCGTGGACCAGGTGACGAGCGAGGTCGGTCCGATCGATGTCCTCATCAACAATGCGGGCATCACGCGCGACGCCATGTTCCGCAAGATGACAAAGGACCAGTGGGACGCGGTGATCAGCACCAATCTCGACTCGGTTTTCAACATGTCGAAGCAGGTCATTGACGGCATGCTCGATCGCAACTGGGGTCGTATCATCAGCGTGTCGTCGATGAACGGCGCCAAGGGCCAGTTCGGACAGGCCAATTACGCCGCCGCCAAGGCCGGCATGTATGGCTTCACGAAGTCGCTCGCCCTCGAAGTCGGCCGCAAGGGCGTGACCGTGAACACCGTTTCACCCGGCTATCTCGCCACCAAGATGGTGCTGTCGGTGCCGAAAGAGGTGATGGATACCAAGATCCTTCCGCTGATCCCGGTCGGCCATCTCGGTCCGCCCGATGAGATCGCCGATCTGATCGCCTACCTCGCTTCAGAGAAGGCCGGCTACATCACCGGCGCCGATCTAGCCATCAATGGCGGCCAATACATGTATTGATACGGTCGGCAGTTCGACGCCCGAGGAGCGCATTCCGGTGCTGCTATCGGAATTCGCTCCCCCAAAAATCTGGCGTGATCCGTTCCGCCAGATTTAGGTCCCCAGATTCGGACATCGCCCATATCGTTGTGCGGTCGGGATCGGTTCGGACCGCACCTGTGCGCAAATCGGTGCTTGCCACCTCGGTTCTATGCGCAACCCCATTAATTCGTGATCTCCATGACAAGCGGGCTCCGCGGCCGTTGCGCCGCGGTGTCGGCGCCTCTACCTCGGGCGGCTGCCCTCACCGCCGTTAACACAGAATCAAATTAATAAAATTGAATCACAATGCCAGCCTATATTTACCAATGTCGCTGATATCTTCGGATTTTATTTCATAACTGCCTTGTCAATCTCGGCATTTCATTGGAAACCTGCAGGGCTACTCTCCTGCGCGCGGCGGCTCAGGACTTAGCGATAGTGATCAGCCCATCTGATCTGAGCGAAAGGACTGAGAGATGAGACGCCTCGCCTTCTCCTTGCTTGCCGTGCTTGCTGCAACGATCGCCTTTGCGCCCCATGCTTTCGCATGGCCCGGTGCCCACCCCGCCGCCGCTGTCAGTGCGGGCAACTTTCAGAGCGTCGGTTCCGACGGCGCCGTCTATGTCGGCAACGGGCTGCGGGCCTACTACAACCCGGTCTATTACGGCGGCTACGGCTGGGCCTGCGGCTACCGTTACGCATGCGGCGGCTGGCGCGGCGTCTACGGCTATGTGCCCTATCCCTACGCCGCCTATGGCTATCGTTACGGCTGCGGTTGCCCAGGCTATTACTATCGCTATCGCCGCTGCGGATGCTGATCGCGCTTCGCGCTTAGCGGTTCCGGATCGTATATCGCTCGCTTGTTTCCTTCACGGACGGTCCGATGCCGGACCGTCCGTGAAGGAACGCGAGCGATGAGGCGTGTCCGACGCCCGAATATCGTTCATCCAGACAATATTGAGTGAGTTCCGGTTGGGTCGGAACAGAACTTGCTTATTCACGGCGCGCTGGACTTTTCGTCTTTGGCCGTCGATGGTCTTCCCATGCGTCGTCTCATCCTTCTTCGCCACGCGAAATCCGACCGCGGCATTGCCGGTATCCCCGACATTGCTCGTCCCCTCAATCCACGCGGCAAAGAGGCCGCCGCGCGAATCGGCGGCTACATGACGCGGCACGATCTCGTGCCGGACCAGGTGCTGTGCTCGACGGCGCAGCGGACCCGCGAAACCTGGGAGATCGTCGCGACGGCATTTCCGACACCGCCGCCGGTGGTGTTCGACAAGCGGCTTTATGAGGCAGACACCGAGAAGATCCTCGGCGTCCTGCGGGAGGCCGCGCCGGATGCGCATATGGTCATGATCGTCGGCCACAATCCGGGAATGCACGAGTTGGCGAAATCGCTGATCGCGGCGGGCGACATCGATCAACGGGCCAATCTGCATCAAAAGCTCCCGACCGGTGCCCTCATCGTGATCGATTTCGCGGTCGACCTTTGGACCGATGTGCATGCCAATAGCGGACGGCTCGATCGTTTCATCAGTCCGCGCAGTCTCGGCCCCGAAACGGCCTGAGACCCGCTCCAGACACGACCTCGCATCAAACGCGACCAAACGCCGCGCCAAAAAACGCCGCTTGGATTAAGGCCGCTACGCCCGCGGCCCCCAAATTTAGTCCATTGTTAAATAGTTAGTCCTATTTGGTCGAATTAACCGAAAATTGGCGGAACGAATCCACTCGGGCTTCGTTCAGCGACAAAGGCCGGCTTCGACCTGCGAACCATAAGCCGCTCGACGTGACGGGCGACGGTATAATGGAACTGAAGCCTTAGACCTGAGTTGAGATTGGGCACTGGGCAAAGTGGCTGGACGGAGATGAACGTCAAGATCACCCGACCGAAGATCGATGACGGCCTCGACCTGTATTTCGAGGAGCCATCGCAGAATGGCGCGCAGCCGTTCGATCTGAGCGAACTCGACAAGTTGCCGCAACCGACCGAGGATGACCCTCCTTATCATCCATGGTGGGTTGTCGATAATCTGTGAAATTCACTCTCGCCGCCGGTGGAAGCTGGCGGCGAGAGACGATTGGTATCTTTGTCCCGACTTCTCCCCCTCACGAATCTGCTAAGCGGTGCCCATCTGGACGCGTCTGTCGCGTCTTCAATGCGGCGGAGGTTGCCATGACCCCCTTCAGAGTGCTTGGCGCCGCGGTGATTCTGTTTGCAAGTCTCGGTATCCCGGAAGCGTCAGCACGCACGCCCTATGATGGATATTGGAGCGTCGTCATCTACACGCAGCGCGGCACATGCCAACCGGCCTACCGATCCGGCGTTTCCATCGTGAACGGTCACGTCCGGGGCGGCGGTGGCGCGGCCAACGTCTATGGCCGGGTCAACCGTCGCGGTTCCGTCAGCGTGGTCGTGCGCACCGGTGCGCAAAGCGCGCGCGGGAGCGGTCGGCTCGGTCGCCGAGCGGGATCGGGACGGTGGTCAGGAAGCGGTCCCGCCGGGCGATGCTCGGGGCGGTGGGTCGCGCAGCGCCGCTAGCGTATGATCCCAAAGAGCTGGAAGACTTTTTGGGACAAGACCTTGCGACAAAACAAAGAGAAACAACGCGCGATCGATTCGAGCTGAGTGGATCGCGCTTCAGCACGGGCATCGCGGAGAAGCAAAAGCCCCTCATCCGGCTCGCGGCATTGCCGCTCGCCACCTTCTCCCCGCGCGCGGGGAGAAGGAAGCGTGCACGCCATGGGATTGGCCAGCAAAAGGACAGCGGCAATCTTGGCGGTGGATTGCCCGCGTTCGGCGCTAACCCACCTATGCGTTGTTTTGCGACAGAGCCACTGATCCCGCGACAATACCTCTCCCCGCGTGCGGCTATTTGATTCACACATCTCCGATGACAATAAAAAGTGGATTCAAGATCAGAGACTTAACTGATCCGCGATACCGAACGAGCCGAAGTCTTGGGCCGGGCGGCCGCGATTGAAGTGACTCGCCTTTTTGTTTCCTGCGGCAGTGGTCTTGCGAGATGTGTGAATACGATAGCCGCGTGCGGGGAGAGGTCGACGCGCGAAGCGCGGCGGGTGAGGGGCTAGCATGGGGCCGTCCGTTCACGCAGCCGTGCGATCAGGCCGTAGCAACCGCCCGATCCGCGCCATTCTCCGCCATGACAGCCAGTCTTCGGTCGGCCGCCTGGTCTTCCTCGAGGTTCTTCTGAAGCAGGCTCGCGCAGTCGTCGCGGCCAAGCATTTTCGCCCAGGCGATCAACGAGCCATAGCGGGCGATCTCGTAATGCTCGACCGTCTGCGCCGCGGCGATCAGGGCGGCGTTGAGCATAATGCTGCCCTCGACATCGCTCGTTACGTCGTCCGCCTCCTCGAGGATGCCGTCGATCGCCGGGCAGTCGACCCCTTTCACATCGACGCCGCGCATCCGAAAAACCTGTTGCAGCCGTAAGATGTGGTTCTCGGTCTCATGCAGATGCGACTTAAACGCCTTCTTGAGCCGCGGATCGGATGCCGTCTCGATCATGTCCACAAGCGCCTTCACGATCCGGTTCTCGGCATAGTAGATATCGCGCAGCAAATGAACGAAAAGATCGTCCATCGTTCGTAAGTTATTGGTATAGAGGCCCATATCGTCGTTTCCCTGTTGTTGTTGATGTCGAGTGGTCCTCGGTCGGCCGAGGGGCCGCGAAAACCGGCGAAAAAAAGCGCGCCACGGAAGGCAACAGGCCGGTTCCCTCCGACAACGAAGGGGCGTAAAAAGGAGTTCCGACGTGAAAGCGGGGCTACCATCCGCCCATCGAAGGGGATTGACCTTGATCAAGGCCGGGCCGGAGGCGATTACACAAACTGATTCAATGGACAATGTCATCGCGCTCGCGGAGCGCAGCGTACCGCGCTACACGTCTTATCCAACCGCACCGCATTTCAGTCCTGCGGTTGACGCCTCGGTCTATGCCGGATGGCTTACCGCCATTCCGGTGGATGCAACGCTGTCTTTCTACATTCATGTTCCCTTCTGCGAGGAAATCTGCCGCTACTGTGGCTGCCACACCAGGATTACCCGGCGTGCCGCGCCGCTCCAGAACTACGCCGCAACACTGAAAGCGGAAATCGAGCTGACCGCCGCTGCCCTTCGGGCGCAGCGCCTCGTCCATCTGCATTGGGGGGGCGGTACGCCCTCGATTCTCGGTCCCACCCGGCTCGCTGAAATCGTCGCGACAATTGGCAAACGCCTGGACCTGTCCGGCCTCGTCGAGCACGCGATCGAGCTCGATCCGCGGCGCGTTGACCGAGAGTTGGCGGAGGGGCTTGCCGGGATCGGCATCACGCGGGCGAGCCTCGGCGTCCAGGAGCTCGCAGCCCACGTGCAAAAGGCGATCGGACGCATCCAGCCGTTCGAGCTCGTTCAGCGTGCGGCAGAGGAGCTGCGCCGCGCCGGCATTACGCGGATCAATGCCGACCTCATGTACGGACTGCCCGGCCAGACCGTCGCCGATGTCGAAGCGACTGCAAACCTTACCGCCTCGCTCGAACCGTCCCGGCTTGCATTGTTCGGCTATGCCCATGTGCCTTGGTTCAAGGGCAACCAGAAGCTCATCGACACGGCGACGCTGCCGGGCTCGGCCGAGCGGATCGAGCAGGTGGCCGCGGCGACGCGTGCGCTCGTGCGTAACGGCTATGTGCCGATCGGCCTTGATCATTTCGCCCTGCCGGACGACGACCTTGCCGGCGCGCAGCGGGCCGGCTCACTGCACCGCAACTTCCAAGGCTACACCACCGACACCGCCGACGCGCTGATCGCACTCGGAGCTTCGGCCATCGGCCAGCCTCCGCAAGGCTTTGTCCAAAACGCGCCCGATATCGGAGGATATTCGCGCGCGATTGCCGGAGGCAATTTCGCGACCGTGAAGGGCCTTGCAGTATCCGCCGATGATGTGCTGCGCGCCGCCATCATCGAACGTCTGATGTGCGATCTTGCGGTCGATCTCGACCGGCTGCCGGCCGATCCCGCACCGGGCACCGACATGCGCTTCTCGCGTGAACTGGCCGATCTCGACCCGCTGGCCGAAGCTGGGATGATACGGATCGAGGGACGGCGGATCGCCGTTACCGATCAAGGCCGCCCCTTCGTTCGGCTCGTCGCTGCGGCGTTCGACGCTTATCTGCCGCAGAACCGTTCGCGTCATTCGATTGCAGTGTGAACGCAACGAGCGGGCCCCGTCAGGCTAGAGCATGATCTGATCCGAAAAGTCTGGCAATTTCTCGGGACCGTGCTCTTAACAGTTTGAGTCCATACCTCTTGATGCAATACGACAGACAATCGGTTTCCCGCATGTTCATTATCGCTGCTGCGATGAGCGGCGGCGTCCTACTCGCGGTAACGGCGCAGACCGCTCTCGCCCAGCTTGGCCTCGATCTCGGCGCCGTATGGCGCGAGCTCGGGCCGAAGGCCGACCAACTGCGTGCGGCCTTCGCCTGGTGGCTGATCGCCGGCATTTGCTTTGTCGGCGGATTCTTGATCGCCGCACTGGCGAAATACCTCCTCGCCAATCCGACAAGTCTCATTTGGCTGCGCTGGCTCGCCGCAGCGGCAGCCGTCGCCGGACTGACCATCATCGCCAAGAAAGCGGTCGCGCCATCCGACCTGCGCCCGATCGCGACCGTGGTGCTCGGCGTTTCCGTGTTGTGCCTTGCCGGCGTCGTCTCCTTGCTCGGCGCGTTTTTTGTCGTGCGACGATATTAGTGATGCGGCACCAGCGCTTGGGTTCGTCCCATTGTGTTGGTGCCGCATCACAAGTCACAAGATTAGCTAGTGTTCCGGGCTGACGGTCCGGGATCGGACCGTCAGAGTCGGAACACTAGTGCGGCGCCAACGCTTGCGCTCGCCTCTTCATGTTGGGTGCCGCACTACCGGTCAACGCGTTGGCTGTTGTTCCAGGCTGACGGTCCGGGATCGGACCGTCAAAGTCGGACGGCCCATCATCTGTGTCCGCTTATCATTTTTGTGATCGCCTTTCCGCTGACGAGCCGTTCCCCCTTCGTCGGAAAATGCTCTAGTGATGCGCCACCAACACTTGAGCTCGTCTCATAGTGTTGGTGCCGCATCACAAAGGATCAAATTGGCTAGTGTTCCTTACCTGACGGTCCGGATCGAACCGTAAGAGTCGGAACACTAGAGCGCGATCCATTCAGGTTGAATCGATCGCGCTCTAATTCTCTTTGTTTTGTCGCATGATCTTGTCCGAAAAGTCTGCCAACTTTTCGGGATCATGCTCTAGAAGGCCGGCATGCTCAGGACGACGAGGATGTCACAGGCAAGCAATAGGGGAACGGATGCACTCGACCAGCCAGTCGAAACGGCGCGTCGCCTGCCTCATCGTCGCGGCGTTGGTGATCGGGCTTTCGCATGAGAGCAGATCGCAGGCGGCGCCCAAGGCCGTGCCGCAGCCGGTGCCGAGGCCGATGGAAGCTCCCGCCGAGCGCGCGAAATTTGCCCGCGAGGAGCAGGAGGCCGCATCCGTTCCGGGGATCCCCGAGGCGCGTTTTTGGGCCGACTCGCAGGAGGAGTTTCAAAGTGCGCTGGGGCCGTTCACCGGACCGTGGCTCGCTTTGTCGGCGGGCGGCGAGGACTCCGCGTTCGGCGCCGGATTGCTCACCGGCCTGTCGCAGACCGCGCGGCGGCCCGATTATGCGGTGGTCACGGGCGTCAGCTCGGGCGCGCTGCTTGCGCCCTTCGTCTTTGTCGGCCCCGCACGGGATACCGACCTCAAGCGCGATTTCACCACCATCACGGCGGCCGATGTCTTCGAGGACCGGCGGACCGTCGACAGCCTGATGGATACCTGGCCGCTGCGCGACTTCATCGCCCAGCGCATCACGGCCGAGCTTCTCTCCGAGATCGCCGCCGAACATCGGCGCGGCCGACGCCTGATCGTCGTGACCACCAATATCGATGCCGGACGGCCGGTCGCTTGGAACATGGGCGCGATCGCGGCCGCCGGCGGCGAAAAGGCGCTGAAGCTCTTTCACGATATTCTACTGGCGACCAGCGCCATTCCCGGTCTTTTTCCGCCGGTCCAGATCGAAATGGAGGCGAACGGCCGGACCTTCTCGGAAATGCATGTCGATGGCGGACTCGCGGCGACGATTTATGTCGCTCCCGATTCGATGCTGCTTGCATCCTCGACGGCGCCCCTGCCCGCCTCGCAGGTCACGTTGATCCTCAACACCAAGCTGAAGGCCGATTTCGCCATGACCGATCGCAGTCTGGTCGGCGTGCTCGGCCGCTCGCTTTCGATCGGGGTCAAGCGCGCAACCCGCAGCGCGGCGATGCTCATCGCAGCGGCGGCGCGCCGCAACGACACAGGGTTCAATGTCGCCCATGTCGATCAGGGATTCGATTTTCCGAGCCGCGGCGTGTTCGATCCGGACTATATGACGGCGTTGTTCGAGGCGGGGCTGCGCCAGGGCCGCAGCGACGAGCCGTTCCGCCATGCCATGCCGGGGGTGACGGCGCCTCAGGCCCCGATTCCGCAGCCGACCGACTAGATTCCGTTCATTCCCGCGAAAGCGGGAATCCCGCCTGACAGAGTATCTGGTTCCCCGCTTTCGCGGGGACGAACGGACCAGTGTTTCCTTCTCTGACGGTCCGACCCCGGACCGTCAGCCCGGAACACTAGTTAACGCGATGCTTTGTGATGCGGCACCAACACGATGAGACGAGCTC
>JANQIP010000172.1 GCA_028282095.1 Xanthobacteraceae bacterium
GCTCATCGTCAAACGGGCGCGCGCCAAGCCCGACGTGATGACTGCGCCCTAGAGCATGATCCCGAAAAGTTGGCAGACTTTTCGGACAAGATCATGCGACCAAACGAAGAGAAACAGAGTGCGATCGATTCAATCTGAGTGGATCGCACTCTAGAGCATGATCCCGAAAAGTTGGCAGACTTTTCGGACAAGATCATGCGACCAAACGAAGAGAAACAGAGTGCGATCGATTCAACCTGAATGGTTTGCGCTCTAGTCTAGGAAACCCAATAAAACCTGGAACAAATCATCCTCCCCCGCTCAGCGGGGGAGGATGATTGGCGACCGCGCGCGGGCTACAGCCCTCGCACATCTCTCATTGGATTGCGTTGTCGATGAGGTTGTGCCTCGCTGACGGCGTTGATTATAGGCAAGAGATGCCGGTGCTGCCCGTGCGCGCCTTGTGCGCGACCGCGCCGCCGTCACTTCAGCAGCGTGTCGAGGGGAACGAACGGCTTTGCTTCCGGATCTTCCGCTTTGAGCACCTTGAACACGCGCTCTTTTAGGGGCGACGACGCGGTGAAATCCGCGTAGGCGCGTTCAAGCACCGCCTTGCAGCGGGCGGCCGCAATATCGGCCGGCACTTCATCGAGGCGTTCGTCGTTCAGATAATCACCCATGCGCTTGAGGATATGCAGGCGCGCGACATTCAGCAGCTTCGGATCATAGGCGACGTCGAGCAAAGCGAAGAATTCTTCGGCCGAGCCCGCCCCCTTCAGCGCCGTCAGCACATCCGCTCGCGCCGCCGCCACCCCTGCCCTATCCTCTCCCTGCCCGCTCATGAGCGCACACGGGACATCGATACGCATGACCGCGACATGCTCTTTGCAAACGACCATCCCAGGCTTAGGTCCGGGTACCTCTCCCTGAAAGGGGGAGGTCGGTTTGCGGCGCGGGCAAGCTTGCGCAGCCTGCGCAAGCTTGGCTGCGTGCAAACCGGGCGGGGGTCGACACGCGGCCTGCGACCCCTCCCCGGGGTAGCTCGGAGTAGCTGGTGGAAGCTGTTGATCCGCTCGTCCCCGCGCAAGCGGGGACCCAGGATGTTCTGTAAGACTGGATTCCCGCTTTCGCGGGAATGAACGGAATTCAGAAAAGCCCCCTCCCCAACCCTCCCCCAGCCCAAGTCGGGTGTTCCCGACTTGGGCCGCTCGAAAGGGAGCCGAACACGGGAACACCCGCGTTCGGCGCGGGGGAGGGAGTGACAACAACGGCCGCGGCATGGTTCGCTAACGAACGGATCGCCCGGAAACAGTCTCATTCACGCGATCCTTCCTCACCCTGGCGAACTTCGTGCCAGATCGCATGCATCGTCTCGGCGCCGACCGGTGCCTTGGCAACGATCGCGCGTTCGCGCACGCGGTTGAGAATCGCCGGCAGCTCATGCGGCGCGGCCGGCAGGCCGAGATCGGCGAGAAAGGCCGCGATCGCGGCAAGGCCCGAATGCTTGCCGATGGCGAAGCGGTGCGCGCGGCCGAGCAGGACCGGATCGAGCGCCTGATAGGTGCGGCGGTCCTTCAGCAGACCGTCCACATGAATCCCGGACTCATGGGTGAACACATGGTCGCCGACGATCGCCTTGTCGACCGGGATCGGCCGCACCGCGGCAGCGGCCACCAGCGCTGCGACCTCGCGGAGCTGATCGAGTACGATCCCGGTCTCGCGCCCGTGCAATTGCGCGAGGGAAACGGCCACCTCTTCCAGCGGCGCATTGCCGGCGCGCTCGCCGAGGCCGATCACGGTGACCGAAGCGTGCGTTGCGCCGGCCTGAACGGCCGCGAGCGTATTGGCCGTCGCAAGCCCGAGATCATCATGCGCATGGATTTCGAGTTCGAGATCGGTCGCGCGCCGCAACCTCGAGACAAGTGCGTAGGTTGCGAACGGATCGAGCACGCTGAGCGTATCGGCGATGCGGAAGCGTTGCGCACCGGCGGCCTTGGCGGCGGCGATCACCGCGATCAGAAAATCGGTATCCGCGCGCGAAGCATCTTCGCCACCGACGGCAACCCGGAGCCCCTTGCTGCGGGCATAGCCGACCACATGGGCGAGCCGGTGGAGCGCAGCCGCGCGATCGCCGCCGAGCTTTGCCGCGATCTGGATGTCGGAAACCGGGATCGACAGGTTGACCATCGCAACGCCGGCGTCGAGGGCAGCATCGACATCCTCGATGCGCATGCGGCACCAGGCGATCGCGGTGAGCGGAAGCCGGGCCGCGACGATGGCGCGGATCGCGGCGATCTCCGGCCGGCCCATGGCCGGCGTGCCGGCCTCGATCTCGGTGACGCCGGCCCGCGCCAGGGCGCGCGCGATCGCGACCTTCTCGGCGGCAGTGAAGGCAACGCCTGGCGCCTGCTCGCCGTCGCGCAAGGTCGTGTCGTTGAGCACGATCGGAGCGCGGCCGCCGCGGTCGGCCGCCGCTCTTGGAGACGGGATCGGCCGATGGCGCTTCATGAACGTCGTAACCCGCATCCACCGCCGCCGCCGGGCCGGCCGCATCCGCATCCCGAATTCGCGCCCCGGTTCTCGAAGACGAAACCGGGACGGCCTTGTCGGTCGATGAAGTCGACGCGCAGACCGCTCGCATGCGGCTGCGATACAGGATCGATGAACAGCCGCACCCCCGCCGATTCGATCACCGTGTCGTCCGGCGCCGGCTCCGAATCGAGCCCGATCGCGTATTTGGGGCCGGTGCAACCTCCCGTCTCGATCATGATCCGCAGGCCCGCATCCGGATTGCCCGCGCGCGACATCGCGCTTCGCACGGCCGCGGCAGCTTCGCTCGATAGAGTCACCATGGCGCAGGCTCCTTTTGGCTGGACTGGAGCAGTTTCCGTTTCGATGGAACCGGGTCTCGCGCGCTCTCGCTCTGGCTCAGAGCAATCGCACCCTTTGCTGCGAACCCTCGCTCCGCTTCGCTAAAAAACGCAAAGCAACTCACGTGCCAGATCATCTGCTCTATCGTATCCATTTCAGAATCGGGTCTGCGCCGGCGCGCCCGTGCCCTTGTCGGAATACCGACGCGCCATGATTGTCGGATATCCTGCAATTCGATCACGTTGCGGGGTCTGCCCCTCCGCCACGGCGGGCGCGGGCAAGCCGGCTTTCGCCGGTCTCGGCGCCGAAGCAAAGATCGAAATCGGTGCAATCGGTGCACACCGGCGTCGTGCACAACACCATGCCCTCGGCCTCGCACAGGGAGCGATAGAAGAAACGCTTCCAGCGCATGTCGTGCGTGTTCCGCGCGGCGAGCGATGCGAAATGGCGCGTGAGCAGCCGCGACAGCTCGGCGCGATCGCGCAGGCCCAGATCTTCCCACAGATGGTTGGGCTCGACCGCGCGGCGCGCGATCATCGCCGCGAGCCAGTGGCCGTCCTCGCCTTCGATCGATCGATGCGCCATGAGCAAGCTGCGCACCATGGCGACCTCATCGTCCTCGCCATAGGACCGCTCCGTGTCGCAGGTGCAGAACAAGGCGCTCGCCCCGGGAAAACGGCGATCGACCAGCGCCCGGAAGTCGGCGGTCGACAAGCCGAGATGCGCATGCACCGCGCTGCCCTGTGCCGCCGCGATCGCGATCATCGCGGCGAAGACATGGGAGTCGAACTCCTCCTCATCGTCGAGTGCGACGTCGGAGGGATACCAGCCGGTCAGCGCGAAATAGACCTCCTCGCTGCTGCAGCCGCGATGGCAGCTCGCGGCAATTGCGTGCGGGTCGATACAGGTCGAGGTCGGCGGGCCGAACTGCAGCGTCATCTCATCAGGCCGCGAGCTTGCTTGCGCCGACAAAAGTCTGGCAGTTCTTCGGGCACACGCGGGCGCAGGCGCCGCAGCCGATGCAGTTGCCGGCGCGATCGAGCACCATCACCTTGCGCTCGATCTCCTCGTCCTCGTCATCGTTGCAGGCGACAAGCTCGTCATCCTCGTTCACGCCCATCAAGATCATGACGCCACGCGCGCAGACCTTGAAGCAGCGGCCGCAGCCGATGCATCGCTCGCCATCGATGGCCTCGAGAAACGTCGGTTCCCAGGGCGTGCCGTCGCGCGTTACGTACATTTGAGCCGCTCCTCTTGCTGGCGCCTGCCTCAGGCACACGCAACCTCCGGATATTGCTGGATCGTCGCAACCGCGACGGCGACCTGCTTGGATCCTTCGGCGGCGAGTTCGGCAAGGCTGTAGAATCCGAAGCGTTGGGCGTCGCGCAGGTGTTTCGACAGCACCACCAGCTTGCCGGCGATGAGAATCACGCGGCCAAAACCCTCGTCGTGGAATTTGAGCATCGGGCTTGCGACCACGCCGGTCTGTTGCTCGACCGTCAGCCCGATGGCGCCATAATACTGTTCGAGTCGCCCCAGCAGATCGGCATCGGCCTTGCACAGCGCTGCGGCGGCCCGGCGCTGCTCCTTGGTGACGACGAAGCGCGTGAGCATCTGCGCGTCCGTGCGCTTGGCATAGGCGCCGAACATGTCCTGGGCGCGCACCAGCCGCACCAGGTTCTGCAGGAACGGCGTTGCCAGTGCATCCTCATCGGCGGGCGTTTGATCGTGCGCGGACAATCGACCCACAGGTGTGGAGTTCATCGGTGCGTGATCGAGGCTCATGGTCTTCGCTCGCTCTGTTCACTCGTCGTCGACGAAAGATGGTTTGGCAGGTCCCACACCGGCACCGGCGAGCACCTTGCGCAGCCATGGTGGCGGCGTGCCGTTGAGCATCGCCCGCGTGCGCTCGAGCGCCGCCTCCACGGGCTGCACCGTCGGCACTTTGATCGGATGGATCTTCGCCGCGACGACCCGCGCCGCCGACGGCCCGCCGATCGCGAGGCAGAACAGAAGATTGCATCCCTTCAGCGCCTCGATCTTGGGTGTGATGCGGTCGTGACCGTCCTTGTCGTGCCTGCCGCTTGCGTCCGACACGTCGTCGAAGGCGATGGTCTCGACCAGGGCCCAGCCATCGGCCGTGACCTCGAAGATGGCGAAGCGGTGCGTTGCGCCGAAATGGGCGTTGATGGTCTTCAAGTCTTCGGTCGCGATCGCAACACGGATGGCGCGTCGCTCCGGCTCCGCCGGCACGGGCGCGATGTCGTCGGGATCAATGATGCGCAATTTGCGAATGGCCGTCATGATGCTCTCCACGTTCCTTGAACGGGTGAAGCTGTTCGCCTGCGTGGGCAGGCTGGTGCGCCTGCAGCGTATTGGCGACCTCGAATACGAAGTCGCGCGCGCCCTCGTAGAGGATGGTGCGGCGGTGCTGGCTGCCGAGGCGATCGAAAATCGGAAAACCGACGCGCAGCAGCGGAAGGCCGAGCCGTTCCGCCGCCTGCCGTCCGTGACTGTGGGCGAGCAGGAGATCGCATCCGGCATTGCCCGCCAGGTCCTCGAAGTCGCCGAGATCGCCGACCGCCACCTCGCGCGCCGGCACTTTGGCGAGAATGGGCGAATGCCCCGTGGTCGTTACGGCGACCGCAACTTCGGCCCCGAGCCCGACGAAGAACGACGCGAGGGCGTAAAGCTGATCGGGCTCGGCCGCGATCGCCACCCGCTTGCCGGCGAAGAAGAAGTGGCCGTCGAGCAGCGCGTCTTCGAGCTGGCTGCGGCGGCGGCGGATCTTGGCCGGCACCGGTCGTCCGGAGAGCTGGGCGAGCAAGGTGACGAAGAGATCGGCAGAAGCAAGCGAGGACAGCGACTCGAACAAAGTGAACGGAACTTGGGCGATCTCGGCGAGGCGGTGCGCGGGCGCGCGCATATGCTCGCCGATGGCAATGGTATGCGCCGCGCGACCGAGCTCGCGGATCGCTTCGACCGGCGCTCCGCCATAGGTGGTCGGGATCCAGCGGTCGGGCACGGTGCCGTCGAGCGCGCCGGAAATATCGGGTACGATCACCGGTTCGAGCCCGAAGCTCTCGACCGTATCGCGCAGCAGGTCGAGATCGGCGACGGTGAGATGCCAGCCGGGCAGGATATTGACCCGTTCGCGAACGACGCGGCGCGGGTGTTCGCGCGCGACCACGCCCTCGATCAGCGCCGTCCCCGCTTTGGTCCAGCCCTCCTCGATCGCGCCGTCGAAATCGGGGGTGTGCGTGAGGACGATCTCGGTGCCGGCAAGCTCGCGCGCGCGCTTTTCCTTGATGGCGGCGAGGTCGCCGTCGAAATCCTCCCCGCGCGTCTCGACGAGCGCGGTCGTGCACACCCCGATCAGCTTGGGATTGGTGCGGGCCTTGAGGTTGAGCAATGCCTCTTCAAGATGATCGGCGCCGCCGAGAATGGTTGCAATCTCATCCATTGCCGTCGTCTGCAGCGGGATCGCCTCCTTGAAATGGCGCACGAACAACACCAACGCGAACGATGTGCAGCCCTGGCTGCCGTGGAACAGCGGCATCGCCGCTTCGACGCCGAGAAAGGCGAGCGCCGCGCCGAGTGGCTGCGAGGATTTCAGCGGATTGATCGCGGCCGCTTTCTGGATCGGCGTTACCTTGGTCATGGTTCGCCCCTCGTCCTCAGCACTCGCCCATGTCGTCGCCCGTGGCACTTGTGAATTTCTTGCGGTGATGGGCGAGGAAATCCGGATCGGTATTGTCGACGCGCGTGCCGGCGAATTTCCTGCGGTGCCGCGCGGCAAAAGCGGGATCTTCGGCCCCCTCACCCGGCGCCTCCGGCGCCGACCTCTCCCCCATGGGGATAGGTGAAGAGGACGCTTCGCCTGGGATCGGTGGACATGAGACGCCGCCGGGAAGAGGCGAGAAACAGTTCCCATCCGCGTCCCAGGGCGCGGGCGCGTGCACCTGCGCCCAAACCGGATTGTGGATCGCAAGATCGATCTGGCGCACCAGCTCGACCATGCCGTCATAGCCGGCATAGGCGTGGTGGCGTTCCTGATTGATGTCGAGCCAGGGCACCTTGGCCTTGAGCGCAATGAACTGCGTGCGCCCGCCAGACAGCATGATGTCGGCCTCGCCGTCGGCAAGCATGCGGTAGAGGTCGCGCGGCGCCATCGTCTCGAACATATGCGGGTCGTCGCGCATCAGTGCCTTGATCCGCTCCTTGTCCTCCGGCGTCGACTTTTTCACCGAGGTGCCGACGATCTCCATGCCGATCTCCATCAGCGCGGAGACGACCGACCAGGATTTCACCCCGCCGGTGTTGAGGAGGACGCGCTTGCCTTCGAGACGCGCGCGATAGGGCGCGAGCTGCGCGAAGGCATGCGCCTCCTCCTGCACGATCAGAGCCTCCGCCCGGTCGAGCAGGTGGGGAGCACCGCCTTGCTCGACCAGGAGCGCTGCGGCAGACCGCAACGCATCGGAGGTATCGGAAATGCCGTAGAACGAGCCTTCAAAGAACGGCATGCCCCAGCGCTCGCGCATCTTGCGCGCGAGCGTCACCAGCGCCGTCGAGCACACGACCATATTGACGCGCGCGGTGTGGGCGGCAGCGATATCGGCATAGCGGGCATCGCCCGGGATCGAGGCGCGGATACGGATGCCAAGCTGCTCGAACAGCGGCTTCACCTGCCAGAATTCGCCTGCCAGGTTGAACTCGCCGAGCACATTGATGTCGGTCGGACCGATATCCTCGGGCTCGAGCGTGCCCATCACGCGCTCGAACAGCGCGTCGCCCGCGAGCTTGTTGCCGAGATTCTTCGAGCCGACGAAACCGGGCGCGTTGATCGGGATCACCGGCAGGCCGTATTTGCCTGTCGCGTGTTTGCACACCGCCTCGATATCGTCGCCGATCAGCGCGGTGACGCAGGTCGAATAGACGAAGATCGCCGGTGGAGAATAACGCGTCGCGATCTCGCGGATCGCGCGGTAGAGCTTGCGCTCGCCCTCCCCCATCACGATGTCGAGCTCGGCAAGGTCGGTGGTGAAGCTGGTACGCCACAGCATCGGACCAGAGGACGCCGAGCCGCGATTGTCCCAGGAATTGCCCTCACAGGCGAGCGGACCGTGGACGAGATGGGCAACATCCGTCACCGGCTGCAGCGCGATCTTGGCACCATCGAAAGCACAGCCGCCCGCCGCCGCGCCCGGCGTCAGCGGCTTGGAGCAGCCGGCTCTGCGCTCGCTCGAAGGCTTTGCCTGGTTTGTGGCGCAGGCCGGCTCATCGAAGAGGTGCCGGACCTTGTCCTTCATCATCGCGCTTGCGCTCCCCGGAAGGACCGGCCGCCGCGGCGTTGCGCCCGCGACGGCCTCGTTCGTTCACCGCGTGAGGTCGAAGGAAATGTCCTGGCCCGCCGCACTCGTGTCCTGGTCGAGCTTGTCGAAGATCTTGTCGAGCACGCTCGTGAGCAGGCGCAGGCCGCCCTGATAGCCCCACAGCGGAAAGCGGTGATGGTGGTGCCGATCGAAGATCGGAAAGTTCAGCCGGACCAGCGGCGTTCCGGTGTCGCGCTCGAGATATTTGCCGTAGGAATTGCCGATCAGGAGATCGACCGGCTCGGTGAACAAGAGCGAGCGCAGGTGCCAGAGATCCTTGCCCGACCACACTTTGCCCTCAGCGCCGAAGGGCGAACTGGCGAGCAATTGCTCCATCTCCTCGGCCCATTGCTTGGTGCCGTTGGTGGCAAGACAATGCACCGGCTCGCCCCCGGTCTCCATGATGAAACGTGCCATGCCTAAGACGAAGTCGGGATCGCCATAGATGGCGTAGCGCTTGCCGTGCAGCAGGGATTGCGAGTCGGCCATGGCGTCGACCAGCCGCCCGCGTTCAAGCGTGATCGCGTCGGGAATGGAAACGCCACCGAGCTCGGCGATCTTCAGGAGCAGTTCGTCGGTCGCACCGACCCCGAGCGGATAGTGGAAGCTCAAGGTCTGCTGGCCCTTCTCGGCGGCGAAGTCGAGCGTCTTGCGCGTGCAATAGCTCTGCAGCGACAGCGTCGCCTTGGCGTTGAGCGCGGCCGTGGTGTCGCCGAGGGTCGTGCCGCCGAAATACATGCGGAACTCGCCGTCCGAAGGCGTGTCGTACTGGTCGGAGGCGTCCGGCAGCAGCGTGTAGGATACGCCCATCAGGTCGAGCAGGCGCTTGAGCTCACGATTATTGCCGACGCAGAAGCCGTCGAAGCCGGGAATGATGTTGATCGTCTCGCCGGGCTCGCGTTCCTTGTCCTTCCAGAAATAATCGAGCACCCCTTTGACCATGTTGTCGTAGCCCTCGACATGGCTGCCGACGAAGGCCGGCGTATGCGCGAAGGGAACGTCGAACTCCTTCGGCACCGAGCCCTTCTGCTTTGCCGTCTCGATGAACGCGTGGAGGTCGTCGCCGATCACCTCGGCCATGCAGGTGGTCGAGACCGCGATCATCTTCGGCGCGTAGAGCGAATAGGTGTTGGCAAGGCCATCCACCATATTGTTGAGACCGCCGAACACGGCTGCGTCTTCCGTCATCGAGGACGACACCGCCGAGGCGGGCTCCTTGAAGTGGCGGGCAAGGTGCGAGCGGTAATAGGCAACGCAGCCCTGCGAGCCGTGGACGAAGGACATCGTTCCCTCAAAGCCGGCGGCGGCGAACACCGCGCCGAGCGGCTGGCAGGCCTTCGCCGGATTGATCACCAGCGCCTCGCGCGCGAGGTTCTTGTCGCGATATTCCCAGCTCTTGCTGTATTCGGTTTGCGCCTCGACCTCGGCCGAGCTCGCCGGGCATTCGAACGCTTCCCGCTTGCGCTCGAACATCTCCTGGTATTCCGGCTCGCGAAACAGCAGCGCGTGATCGAGAACGCGGTCGGCGGACTGTGGCATGGTCAACTCCTGTCCTTGTCTCGCGCCCGCGCCACACGGCGCCACGCGTCACCGGCTATCGGTGGCCTCCACCGGAAAGGTCGTGGGTCTTTCCGCTGGGCCTCCCGCGGCGGCAAAGACCCAAGGCTTCGCGCCGCGAGAGGCACCGCACGAGAGCCGGGAAACTCGTGCGGATCGTTTCATGGCATGATGGTTGGCTCGACCTACATGCTCGACCTACTCGGCGGCCTGCAGGACGGGCTTTTCCTTTTCGCGCCACGGGGGATCGAACAGGCTCCAGACCGGATTGTTGATGGCGAGATCCATGTCACGGGCGAAGATCGCAAAGCCGTCATAGCCGTGATAGGGTCCGGAATAGTCCCAGCTATGCATCTGGCGGAACGGGATGCCCATCTTCTGCACCGGGTACTTTTCCTTGATGCCGGAGCCGACGAGGTCGGGCCTGATGCGCTCGATGAAACTCTCGAGCTCGTAGCCGGTGACGTCGTCGTAGATCAGCGTGCCCTCGCGCACATAGTGGCCGGTGCGCTGATAATCGTCGCTGTGGCCGAACTCGTAGCCGGTGCCGACGATTTTCAGGCCGAGATCGTCATAGGCGGTGATCATGTGGCGGGGCCGCAGGCCGCCGACATAGAGCATCACAGTCTTGCCTTCGAGCCGCGGCCGGTACTTGGCGACGATTGCGTCGACCAGCGGCTGATACTTGGCGATGACCTGCTCGGCCTTTTCCTCGATCTCCGGGCCGAAATGCTTGGCGATCGCGCGCAGCGAGGCGGCGATCTGCGTCGGGCCGAAGAAGTTGTACTCCATCCAGGCAACGCCGTGCTTTTCCTCCATGTGCCGGCAGATATAGTTCATCGACCGGTAGCAATGGATCAGGTTCATCTTCGCCTTGGGCGCGCGCTCGATCTCGGCGAGGGTGGCATCGCCCGACCAGTTCGCAATCACCTGTAGGCCGATCTCTTCCAGCAGCAGGCGCGAGGCCCAGCCGTCGCCGCCGATATTGTAGTCGCCGATCACGTTGACGTCGTAGGGACCGGGCTCGTGGGCGACTTCCTTCTTGTCGAGCACCCAGTCGCGGATCGCGTCATTGGCGATGTGATGGCCGAGCGACTGGGAAACGCCGCGAAAGCCCTCGCAACGCACGGGCACGATCGTCTTGCCGATATCCTTGCTCTTCTTCTTGGCGACCGCCTCGATGTCGTCGCCGATCAGGCCGATCGGGCACTCGGACTGCACGGTGAGGCCGCGGCTGAGCGGAAACAGCGTGTCGATCTCGTCGATGATCTTGCCGAGCTTCTTGTCGCCGCCGAAGACGATGTCGCGCTCCTGGAAGTCGGAGGTGAATTGCATCGTCACGAACGAGTCGATGCCGGTGGTGCCGGTGTAATAGTTGCGGCGCTGCGACCAGGAATACTGCCCGCAGCCGACCGGGCCATGGCTGATATGGACCATGTCCTTGACCGGCCCCCACACCACACCTTTGGAGCCGGCATAGGCGCAGCCGCGGATCGTCATCACGCCGGGAATCGACTTGACGTTCGATTTCACATCGCACTCGGAGAGGACCTCGCCCTCGCTTGAGTCCGCGTTCGCATCCGTTGGCGGCTTGGCGACGGTGAGGTGCTTGCGGCGGCGCTTGGCGAATTTGTCGGGATAGGCCGACAGCACGTCCGCGATCAGCTTCTCGTTGAAGGCGGTTGGGTTCTCGTTGTCGAGGCTCATGGCTCATTCCTCGCTCGCGATCTCGGGCGAAAGATCCGGCATGCCGGACCCGGATTTGGCTCCGCTGCTCAGGTAGCGCTAGCCGTGGCCTTCGTGGCGGCCTCCTTCGCCGCCAGCTCGGCGATCAGCTGCTCTTCGGTCTTCATCACGCCGAAATCGAGCAGCATCTGCTCAAGCTCATCCATGGAGATCGGCGTCGGAATCGTTCCTTGGCCCGAGTTCGCGTGGATCTTGTTGGCGAGGGCGCGGTACTCGTCCGCCTGCTTGGAGTCGGGCGCGTATTGCAGCACCGTCTGCCGGCGCAGCTCGGCGTGCTGCACGACATTGTCGCGCGGCACGAAATGGATGAGCTTGGTATTGAGCCTTGCCGCCAGCGCCTCGGAGAGATCGAGCTCGCGATCGGTCTGGCGTTCGTTACAGACCAGGCCGCCGAGGCGCACGCCGCCCGACTGCGCATATTTGAGGATGCCGCGCGAGATATTGTTGGCGGCGTAAAGCGCCATCATCTCGCCGGACATGACGATGTAGATTTCCTGCGCCTTGTTCTCGCGGATCGGCATGGCGAAGCCGCCGCACACCACGTCGCCGAGCACGTCGTAGCAGACATAGTCGACGTCCTCGTAGGCGCCGTTCTCCTCCAGGAAGTTGATCGAAGTGATGACGCCGCGGCCGGCACAGCCGACGCCCGGCTCCGGGCCGCCGGACTCGACGCATTTGATGCCCTTGTAGCCGAGTTTGAGGACATCCTCGATTTCGAGGTCCTCGACCGAGCCGGCTTCCGCCGCGAGGCTAAGCACCGTGTTCTGCGCTTTCGAATTGAGGATGAGCCGGGTCGAATCCGCTTTGGGGTCGCACCCGACGATGAGGATACGCTGATCGAGCTCCACCAGGGCGGCGAGCGTGTTCTGGGAGGTGGTCGACTTGCCGATACCGCCTTTTCCGTAAAAGGCGATCTGCCGCAGAGAAGCCATGTTCTTTCCTTTCGTCCCTTTCGTCGCGCCGCCCCGTTGATCTGACATCGGCGCCTGTGCCGCTCTGTTCGGAGCAACGGGCGTGCCAAGTGCGCGCGGCGCGCAGGGGCGCGGTCGAATAATTCATGATTGCAGTGGCTTGGTGGCTTGAACCGTTCCGAAGAACCAAGCCGGGCAACTGCGAGCGCGCCCAGCCTTCTGTGTGCAACCCGACAAAGCCGACAAAGCCGTGTCGCGGCCGGCGCAGAAGATGCGGCCCTGCCGTCTCACTGTTTCGGTTGACCGAAGGGGAAAACCGGCCGCATAGCCAGGCTCAGCTAAGCAGTTTCCCGGATAGAGCGCTTACGGAAACGCGAATGGAGCGATTTGAATTGAAAAGGACTGATAGGGTTATGAATCAACCTCTCCCCAGCGGGGAGAGGTCGGATTTCGAAGCAACAGCATGATCCCGAAAAGTTGGCAGACTTTTCGGATAAGATCATGCGACCAGGCTGAGAGAAAGGGAGCTGACTCAATCTGGAGCGATCGCGCTCTGGACCACGTTTCCTTCTCCCCGCGTGCGGGGAGAAGGTGGCGAGCGGCAATGCCGCGAGCCGGATGAGGGGCTCTTGCTTCTCCTCAATGCTGTGCTGGCCCCTC
>JANQIP010000188.1 GCA_028282095.1 Xanthobacteraceae bacterium
CTAGTGTTCCGACTCTGACGGTCCGATCCCCGGACCGTCAGCCCGAAACACTAGCTAAGTCGTTGCTTTGTGATGCGGCACCAACACGATGAGACGAGCTCAAGCGTTGGTGCCGCATCACTAGAGAAGGCCAGGATCGCATGACGGATATCGGTGGCTCACCTGCACCCGTCCCGCAGAAGAAATGCATCAATCTGGCGCTGCAAGGCGGTGGCGCGCATGGCGCTTTCACCTGGGGCGTGCTCGATCATCTGCTGGCCGACGGCCGCCTGCATTTCGAAGGGATTTCCGGCACGTCGGCAGGGGCGATGAATGCGATCATGCTCGCGGACGGATTCGCGCGCGGCGGATCGCCGGAGGCGCGCAAGCGCCTCGCCGAGTTCTGGCAGGAAGCAAGCACCGACGGAGCGCTGTCGGCGGCGGAGCAGCAGATCTTAGAGCGATTGTACTCGTTTCTGCCCCTTGAGAATACGGCCATGGCGATGTGGTTCGATGCGCTGGCGCGCTATTTGTCGCCCTACACGATCAATCCGCTCAATATCAACCCACTGAAGGACCTGGTGGAGCGCTTTGTCGATTTCGAGTCGGTGCGCGGCTACGAGGGTCTGCAGCTCTTCATTTCGGCGACCAATGTATTTACCGGCCGGCTGCGCGTGTTCTCACGCGACAAGATCACCTCCGACGTCGTGATGGCCTCAGCCTGCCTGCCCTTCCTGTTCCAGGCGGTCGAGATCGACAACGTGCCCTATTGGGATGGCGGCTATCTCGGCAATCCGGCGATCTTCCCGTTCTTCCACTCGACCGCGACCGAAGACGTGCTGATCATCCAGCTCAATCCGCTCCAACGCCGCATAAAGCCCGAAACGCCGCGCGAGATTCTATACCGGGTGCATGAGATCACGTTCAACTCTTCGCTCGTGGCGGAGTGTCGCTCGATCGATTTCGTCTCCCACCTGATCGAGCAGCAGCAGTTGCCGCACGGGACCGAGCCCGGCCAATACCGCCGGGTCAAGCTGCATCGCATTGTCCTCGATTATGCAAGCGAGGCCTTCCCAGTCGGCAGCAAGCTCAACACCGATTACGAGTTCTTCAAGCAGATGCGCGATAGCGGCCGGAAGGCTGCGCGCCAGTTTCTCGATACGCATTTCGACGACATCAATGTGCGGAGCACGGTCGACCTCTGCGCCGAGACCCATCCCGAGTGGGCCTGAAGGATGTTCCGTTGTCGGACGATGGCATCAGCTATGGTTCTTCATGGCCGCTGTGATCGTCGCACGCGAGGGATCGGCAGATCAGCCCGCCTTGCGCAGGATGCCGAGTTGGGCTATCGCCGCCGCTAGTGATGCGGCACCAACGCTTGGGCTCGTCTCATTGTGTTGGTGCCGCATCACAAAGCATCGGATTAGAGCGCTTTCGGGCGAAGTGGAAATCGGTTCGCCGCAGACGGCCGCTGTTGACTGCCGCAAGGCGAGCGTCGCAATAGTATCCACGCATCGATCGAAACGCCGCAATAGCTCAGCTGGTAGAGCACATCATTCGTAATGATGGGGTCGGGGGTTCGAATCCCTCTTGCGGCACCACTTCCTTCTCACACAGCTCCCGATATCTCCAAATAACACCTTACATATCAGCTGCTTACGCAATCGAGCATGGTCTCGCCCATCTCGACAGCCGGGCGGCCGTGGATCGGCGGGAAGGCGTCGTCGGTCGCACCTTGCCATCACGGTTCGAACAGGCGGTGCCCATAGGGATTGCATCCGGCCCGCTTGGATCAGGGCGATGCGGACGGGCAAACCCTCATAGGGGCTGCGGCGGGACGGTGACGGTCCCTTTTCGTTGCACGCGCAAGAGGTTGTGGCGCGCGGTCAGCGCCCATAGGCTGTCACGGATTCATGATCTTCGCAGCGGAAGCTTGGTTTGCACGGCGCGCGAGGAGAAGAAAACAATGACCTATTGGCCGAAAGTTCTTGTTGCTCTTTCTGTCGGTCGCCGCCCAAGATGGAAGGGTTCCAGACTTGGCGCGGCGTTGAATGGAAGGGTGTGCCTGGCCCGGCGGTGTCCAGCATGCAGACGCGCAAGTCCAATCATTTGTGGCGCGCGGATTTGCCGAGCAATCTGGCGACGGGCCCGCATCGCTTGGAGTTTCTGACCACCGACCGCTATGGCCGCACCTTTCGGGGGGTAGTGAGCTTCGAAGTCGTCGAGAAGCTACCGCCGCCGAACTGGCGCTTTGGCGACGATTTCTAATCCTTCGATGCGCGTCCCCTTCTCACCTTGATTGTCACGCAGCTCTGCTCTGCTGCGCGCCGACACGCTTCGTGAGTTCGTCGCATGTCATAACATGCGCGGTCGAAAACGCGAGGATGGTCCGCGTTGCGCGGTGTACCTCGTCGGCCGAGAGCGCGCCTTGTCCGACATCCGGATAGTCGAACGTGCCGGTAGCGTCCGACAGGCAAAGCGGCAATGAGCCGGCAGGCAAGATCGGAGTTATATTAATCGCTGGAAAACCAACAGCGGCCACAAAGCAGCAACAAGAACCTAGAGCGCGATCCATTCAGGTTGAATCGATCGCGCTCCGTTTCTCTTTGTTTTGTCGCATGATCTTGTCCGAAAAGTCTGCCAACTTTTCGGGATCAT
>JANQIP010000203.1 GCA_028282095.1 Xanthobacteraceae bacterium
GGAATGAACGGAAGTTGTAGGCCGAAAGCTACCCCCTCCCCAGCCCAAGTCGGGTGTTCCCGACTTGGGCCACTCAAAACGGAGCCGAACACGGGAACACCCGCGTTCGGCGCGGGGGAGGGAGCAAGGGCCTCAGCGACGGCATAGTTCGTTACCAAACTGATTGGCCGGAAGCAGCCCGATATGTCCGCGGCGATCAACCTGAATGCGCGCCGCGCTGCCGGAACATCCAGGCGCCGAATACCAAGAGCAGCGCGAAGGCAAGGCCGTACCAGGTGACCGCATAGTTCAGGTGATTGTTCGGCAAATTCGGCTGCAGGCGCGCGGGCCTCGGCAACCCGCCGGGGGGCGCCGGCCTTTCCTGCTCGACATAAAACGGGGCCGCTTCGATGCCCTTGGCGGCGGCGATCGCAGCCGAGTCGCGGACGAACCATAGATTGGCGACGGGATCGCCTTCGGGCGAGAACACCGTGGGCTGTTCCGGCCAGCGCATGACGCCGACAATCTCGATCGGCCCGGTCAATTGGCCCTCGGGTCGGGTCGCCGGCGACTTCTGACGTTCCGGCACAAAGCCGCGGCTGACCATGACAATGCCGCCGTCGGCAAGACGGGCCGGCGTGAAAACGAGGTAGCCGGGCCCGGTCGGCCCGCCCACGCGCAGGCTCGATTGCGGGGCGTAGACCATTCCCTCCAGGTCGTTCAGGAATTCGGCCGAAAACGCAACGCGTTGGAATTCGGCTTTGTCGCGCGCGATGCGCGGCCATTGGGCGCGCGGGGGCAAGGCCACCGGTTCAGCCGCGAGCCGCTCGGACAGCGTCGCGAGCAACCCCTCCTTCCAGGCCTTGCGCTGGAGCTGCCAGGTGCCGAGCCCGAGGAGGATCAGCAGTCCCATGAACGCCGCCAGCGTCGGCAGCAAAAATCGGCGTCGTCGAGCGGGAAGCGGCGCGTCCGCCTTCATGGAACAGCCCTCATGCACCGCGATCGGAATGGAACTGCTGCTCCGCCGCCTTGTGCCGGTATTGTAGCGCGATCAACAGGCCTTTGAGCGGGCGCAACGGCGCGAGCGTCGTCAGAAGGATCAGCGGCAGCCACAGCGCGGCATGGACCCAGAACGGCGGCTGGTAGAGGATTTCGACGATCAGAGCGGCGACGACGACGACGAACCCCGAAAAGGTCATGACAAAAAACGCCGGCCCGTCAGCCGAGTCGATGAAGCCGTAATCGAGGCCGCAGGTCTCGCATCGCGGCGCGACGGCAAGAAAGCCGCTGAACAGTCGACCCTGGCCGCAGCGTGGACAACGTCCGAGCAACCCGGTGACGAACGGGCTGGGCGACGACGAAACGGGGGATTGGGTCATTCGATCGGTCCGTACCTCTTGCTGGCCAGCTTTTCTGGTCGGCGTTCTCGGGAGCGAGGTTCCGTGCGCTCTAGAGTGTTTTCAGGTGAAGTGAAGATCGTTCGCCGCAGAAAACGCGACCAAAAAAACCAATCGGCGCGATCACTTCAGCTCGAATCGATCGCAATCTTTTTCGCTCCGTTATTCTTTTCGCATGATCCTGTTGCAGACTCTGCGGCTCGCCGGAATCATGCTCTGTCTTTGTTATGTCGCATGACCTTATCGGAAAGATCTGCAACTCTTTGAAGCCTGTAAGCGATAGCTATGATCGGATCACCAACAGGCAATACCCTTGGATGGAAGCGGCCGCAAGGTGAGCTTCGCACACCATCTTGGCATGCGAAGCTCGCACAAAGACCGAAACATGCTGGATGGTTCTTCCGGCGACCGGCAAACCTCGAACGAGTTGGACGAGGCCTGTGGTCAGCTCGCGCGGACGCACCCCGGAAAAGACCGGTCGAGGGAACGTGCTGTCATGGACGAGACCGCGAGCGAAGCCATCGACACGAAGATGATGGTGAGGTGCATCGAACTGTCCAAGCTCGCGGCGCGAGCGGGCGAAATGCCGTTTGCCGCCGTGGTCTGCCGGGACGGGATCGCTGTCGCGGAGACCACCAATCAGGTGGCTCGCGATACCGACGTGACCCGTCACGCCGAAATCCTGGCGATCTCGCAAGCCCAACGCACGCTTGCCAAGACCAACCTGAAAGGCTGCACGCTCTACAGCACGGTTGAGCCCTGCCCGATGTGCTCGTTTCCGATCCGCGAGACCCGCATCAGCCGGGTCGTCTATGCGCTGTCATCGCCATTGATGGGTGGCGCCTCGCGTTGGGATGTGCTTCGCGATCCGGAACTGTCGAGAAGCCTGCCGGAGGCCTTCGGCCCGCCGCCGGAGGTGATCGCCGGCTTCATGGGCAGGGAGGCGGCGCGCGTCTGGCGAAAATGGAATCCGCTTGCCTGGGGCGTGATAAGGCTGCGCGGCGTGTTCGGGCTCGGCTGATGCAGGCGCAACTCTCGAAGGCGGCGGAACGGCTCATTGCTTGGTGGGTTGCACTCCCCGAACGGTGGAACGCGACCGCACTGATCGTGGCCGGGTGGGCGGTGCTTGTGCTCCCGCTTGTTTGGTTCCGCGGTTTCAACTCGGATGACGGGCTTGCGGTCGAGATCGCGCGCGCGGCGATCGAGGACGGAGAGTGGATCACGCCCCACTTCGCGAACCTGCGCTATGTCGAACGACCGGCCTTGCTGTCATGGCTCATCGCGCTGGTCAGCCTGCCGTTCGGGAGCGTCAGCCAGTTCACCGCGCGCCTTCCGATCGTTTTGTCTTTGCTCGCCGGGTGCCTCGCGATATTTGCCCTTCTGCGCCGGACGGCGAGCCTGCCCGCGGCGCTGTTCGGCGCCGCCGTGTTCCTTGCTTGTCCGTTGGTGCTTCGTGCCTATGTCGCAACCACCGCCGATCTTTCGCTCGCTGTCCTTTTGTTTCTCGCTTTCATCGTGTGGTGGGATGGGTTTGACGCAAAGCGCCTCACGCTCGTGCGTTGGGTCGGGATCGGGCTCATCCTTGCGCTCGCCGCCCTCCTGAAGGGACCCCAGCCGGTTGCCTATTTCTTCTTTGGTGTCGGGCTGTTCGTGCTCTTGACCCGCGCTTGGGCCCAGATTCCGGGGCTCATGCTCGCAGGCATTGTCTGCCTGATCCCGGTCGCAGCCTGGTATCTTTACGTCTTCGCGCCCGGCGACGAGACGACCTGGGGCACCTTCATGCGGCTCGACGAGTCGCGTTCCGCACCCTTGCCGGGCCCCTTTCGCGCATCGCTGAGACTGATCCTGGACACGCTGCCGGCGGCCCTCCCCGCTGCGCTGTTCCTGATCACGGAGCGGTTCCGCGGTACGCCGCGCGCTCCGTCCGTATTCGTCATGGCGCTCGCATGCTACGCCTTCGCGTGCACGGTCGTGATCCTGTTTTGGCCGGGCGGGGCGGCGTCGCGCTATTTCTTTCCGATGGTGCCGCCGCTCTGCGTCCTTGCCGGCCTCGGGTTCGACGCGCTGTCCTCCCGCCGGCCGGTGGCGGCTGCGTCGGCATTGTGCCTGACCTTCGGCATTCTCGCCTATGCCGCCGTCTATTCCGTGGTGGCCTCGCCCCTGCTGCCGGAGCAGTTCCGATCGAGCAAGATCGAGGGGGAGCGCATCGCCGCGTTGATGCGCGCCACGCCCGCACCGATCTACCGCTGGGGTGACGTTGCCCTGAACGAGTTGGCCTATGTGCCGATGCGGATCTTGCGAGTCGACAGGGCGACGCTGGAAAAGCTCCGCGGCCCGGCCTGGATCATCGTGACGCCCGCGGAGGCCGATGCGCTGATCGCAAAACGTTCCGAAAACCTTCGCCTGGTCACGCCGTTCGGGCGCACCGGCCAATGGTCCCTCTTGCGACTTGATGGTTGATCGCGGGCAGGCAGAGCGGCGCCGGGTCAGGCCGGCTCGAACCCGCGCAAGCGCCACCGAATCAAGAGAAAGAGCAGGCGGCGGATATTGCCGCCGACATCCATCTTGCTTTCGGTCGGCTTTTGATCATAGCGCAGCCGCAACGGGATCTCGGCAAATCGAGCGCCGCCCGCATTGAGCTTCAACAACAGCTCGACCATGCAGGCAAAGCCGGATTCCCGGATCAGATGGCCTGCGTATGCGCTCGCCGTCGCCCGCAGCAGGCCGATGCGATAGGCGCGATAACCGCAGGTGTAATCCCATACGCCGCGCACCGGATGGCCCAGCTTGAACAGGGCCATGGCGCCCAATGCCGACAGGCGCCGGAACCGGCCTACGCCCTGCACCATGGCGCCGCGGCGAAAACGGGAGGCGATCACGACCTCGGCCCGCGCTGTGGCCGCCGCGGCGAGCAAGTCCGCGATCTGGGACGGGTCGTGGGTGTCGTCGCAATCCATGATCACGAGAACGTCGTCATCATTCCCGGTCGCGACGGCATACTCGACAAGCGCGCGAAGGCCGGCGCCCAGCCCCTTGTTCCGGTCGCAGCCGAGCAGGACGAGCGGCAGCCGGTCCTGCGAAGCCCGCGCGATCGGCGCCGTCTCATCGGTGCTTCCGTCGTTGTAGATGACGACCGTGATCGCGTCACCGGACGACGCGATCAGCCTTTCGATGCGCGCCAAGAGGCGCGGCAGCGCAATCTCCTCGTTATAGGCGGGTAAGCCGATGAATACCCTGCGTCGACTGTCTGCCGTCACGTTCGGTCCATCCTACTCGAACCGGCGCAGGGCCGGGTCCTTGCGGGACCGCCCAAGATTAAGCGCCAACACCGCGATGCCGCCGGGCAAGGATGTAACGACAATACCGAGACCGAGGGTCAGGGCAAGGAGCGCGCTGTCGTCGGCGGAGACACCGAACCAGGCGAGTCCGACCGAAAGACTCGCCTCCCGCAGGCCCCAGCCCGCGATGGTGATCGGCACAGTCGAAACAAGGATCGCGAGCGGGACGACGAGACAGACGGTGGATGGCGCAAGGACGATACCAAACCCGTACGCACTCAGCAGCACCATGCTCGCCGCCATCATATGGACGATACAGCTCAGGGCGAGCCCAACCGCTCCTGCGGACGAGAGCAGCGTCGGACGAAGCGAGGCGATGAGATCATAGGGCCGTTGCAGCCAGGACCACCAGCGCAGCAGGAATTTCATCGCCGCCGGTGCAAGGAAAACGGCGAAGACCGCGGCAAATATGACAAAGCCGGCGAGCAGCGCGATCTGAACCGACACCCCACGATCGACGCTGTCGATCTGCCATACGAGAGCCGCCGCGACCACCAGCGCGAGGCCGATAAGCGCGAGCAGCCGATCGCTGACGAGCGCGGCGATGGCGACGGCGGGGCGTGCTCCTTTCTTGTAGGACAACCAGCCGCGCGCCGCGTCGGTGCCGACGGTTCCCGGCAGCAATTGCCCAACGAAGATGGCGGCATAGGTCGCGGCGATGGCGTAGCCGGTCGACAAGCCGCGAAAACCAAGCCGTCGCAGCATCAGCCGCCAGCGCAAGGCGACGAGGATCATGTTGATCGACAGCAAACCGACGCCGAGCAGCAGATAGCCGATCTCGACACTGCGGACCCGTCGCGCAATTTCCGGCAGATCGACGTTCCAAAGGATCGCGGCAAACAGCGCGACGGTGATGCAGGCCCTCAGCCAGACCGATTGTACCAGCGCGCGCGCCCAACCTTTCACGGTCGGCCAGAACCCGCCGGCCCGCCGCTGGGTCTCGTCGAGGTCTGGCGCAACCTCGGCGCCCGCCGCGTGCAGATCGTCTGCGCTGCCGGCGCTCGCGTCCTCAGGCCAGCTCGCTCGGCGAAACGCCATATCTCAATCGGACTCCGGAATAAGGGTACGTGCAGGAAGCGGATGGGGCCGCACACGCGACGCCAACAAAGCTCGGTGGTCTTACGGCATATTGCGTGCATGTTGGAAGCACGAAACGTTGCGCAAAGATGGCAAAGGTGAAGTGGTTCGGCGAAGTGACCGCGGCAGTCGATCGGCCGGGACGGTTTGCTTCAGGCGGGTGAAGCCGTCCGCAACGACCCGCGGGTCCGCCTTGCTCACATTCGTTTAAAGAAAAATGTCGTCGGTGCGAGCCGGCCGTCGGGCGTCAGGGCATGGTCGGGCACGATGCCGAACGCCGTCCAGCCACAGCGGGAATAGAGCCGTTCGCCGGCGCTGCCGGTCTGTGTGTCGAGCAGCAGCACGGTACGGCCCGCGGCGCGCGCGGCATCCTCGGCGGCGATCAGCAGCCGGCGACCAAGGCCCCTTCGGCGCGCATGCGAGCGCACGAGCATCTTGCCGATCTCGGCGCGGTGCGGCGCGTTCGGCTGATGGGCGAAGGAAAGGACCACGGTGCCGACCAGCATGGCGCCGTCGTCGGCGGCCAGCAGGCGGCGGCTACCGCCGACGATCCCAGGGATCTGGCTGCGCCAGAACTCAGCCGCCTCTTCGCTCGTCAAACCAGCTAAGAAATTGACGGACGCGCCATGGGCAACCGAATCGATCAGGATGGCGGCGAGTTCGCCGAGCCGCATTTCTGCCTCGGCAGCACCAAGCTCCCGGATCGTGATGTCGCCCCTCATCGCATGCGCATTCAAGGACGCGTCGGCCCGTGGCAGAGCACGAGGATGTAGCGCGCGGGCGCACCGAACGGGTTGCTGAACGCGATCGGCTGCTCAAACCGCATGTGGAGGCAGTCGCCGGGATCGAGCCGGTGGGTGTCTTCGCCCACCGTCAGTTCCATCCGCCCCTCAAGCATCACGATCTGCTGGTCGGCCCCCGCAAGCCGCGCCGTCTCGAATGCGACCCGGGCGCCTGCCGGGAACTCGACCTCGACGATTGTCGCCGCCGAGCCGGTGCCGGGCGGCGACACGGCGCGGCGCAGATAACCGCTGCCGGGATCGCGCCAGACCATCTGGCTGGACCGCCGGCTCAGCGGCGACGCCGGGGCCTCCCGAGAAGCAAACAATGTCGAGAGCGTGACGGCCAACCCGCCGCACACCCGGCCGAGAAGCTGGGCCGTCGGGCTCGATTCGCCGCGCTCGATCCGCGACAGCATCGCCCGGCTGACCCCCGAGCGCACCGCAAGATCATCGAGCGTCAGGCCTTTCGCGCTCCGCAAAGCGCGCACGCGCAGCCCGATATCGCGATCCAGATCCAGAACTTGTTCCACAAAATCAGAATATCGTCTTATATATTGGAGTCAATCGGCGGCGATTCACCACCGCGATTTCGTTCCGGGCGGGCCGCCATGCCTATTTGATTGGACCAAGTGGTGCGGCACCAACGCCTGAGCTCATCTCATCGTGTTGGTGGCGTACCGGACGAGCCAGTGCTATCCCGCGCGCCATGACCACCGTTCCTATCGACAACATCCGCAACTTCTCGATCGTTGCGCATATCGACCACGGCAAGTCGACGCTGGCCGACCGGCTGATCCAGATCACCGGCGGGCTGCAGCAGCGCGAGATGGTCGAGCAGGTGCTCGATTCCATGGACATCGAGCGCGAGCGCGGCATCACCATCAAGGCGCAGACGGTGCGCCTGAAATACCGCGCCAAGGACGGCAAGACCTACATCCTCAACCTGATCGACACGCCCGGGCATGTCGACTTCGCCTATGAGGTCAACCGCTCGCTCGCCGCCTGCGAGGGCTCGCTGCTGGTGGTCGATGCGAGCCAGGGCGTGGAGGCGCAGACGCTCGCCAATGTCTATCAGGCGATCGACAACAATCACGAGGTCGTGCCGGTCCTCAACAAGGTCGACCTGCCGGCGGCCGAGCCCGAAAAAGTGCAGCAGCAGATCGAGGACGTGATCGGGCTCGATGCCTCGGACGCGATCCTGATCTCGGCCAAGACCGGCGAGAACGTGCCCGACGTGCTGGAGGCGATCGTCGCCCGCCTGCCGCCGCCTTCGGGCGACCGCTCAGCGCCGCTCAAGGCGCTGCTGGTCGATTCCTGGTACGATGTCTATCTCGGCGTCGTGGTGCTGGTGCGGATCGTCGACGGCACGCTGAAGAAGGGCCAGCGCATCCGCATGATCGGCACCGGTGCCGCCTATGACGTCGATCGGGTCGGTGTGTTCACCCCGAAAATGCAGGAGGCGGCCGAGCTCGGGCCGGGCGAGATCGGCTTTCTCACCGGCTCGATCAAGGAGGTGGCCGACACCCGCGTGGGCGATACCATCACCGACGACAAGAAACCGGCGGCGGCGGCACTGCCCGGCTTCCGCGCCGCGGTGCCGGTCGTGTTCTGCGGTCTGTTTCCGGTGGACGCCGCCGACTTCGAGACGTTGCGCGCCGCGATGGGCAAGCTCCGCCTCAATGATGCGAGCTTCACCTATGAGATGGAGACGTCCGCCGCGCTCGGCTTCGGCTTCCGCTGCGGCTTTCTCGGGCTGCTGCACCTTGAGATCATCCAGGAGCGGCTGGCGCGCGAGTTCAATCTCGACCTGATCGCAACCGCGCCCTCGGTGATCTACCAGATGACGCTCTCCGACGGCAGCAACATCGAGATCCATAACCCGGTCGACATGCCGGACTTGGTGAAGATCAAGGAAATCCGCGAGCCCTGGATCCGCGCGACCATTCTCACGCCGGACGAATATCTCGGCAGCGTGCTCAAGCTATGCCAGGACCGGCGCGGCATGCAGGTCGACCTGTCCTATATCGGCAACCGCGCGATGGTGAAATACGACCTGCCGCTCAACGAAGTCGTGTTCGACTTCTACGACCGGCTGAAGTCGGTGTCGAAAGGCTATGCCTCGTTCGACTATCACCTGACCGACTACAAGCCGGCCGACCTCGTGAAGATGCAGATCCTGGTCAATGCCGAGCCGGTCGATGCGCTCGCCATGCTGGTTCACCGCACGCGGGCGGAAAGCCGCGGCCGCGCCATGGTGGAAAAGCTCAAGGAGCTGATCCCCCCGCATATGTTCCAGATTCCGGTGCAGGCGGCGATCGGCGGCAAGGTGATCGCGCGCGAGACCGTCCGCGCCTTCCGCAAGGACGTGACCGCCAAGTGCTACGGCGGTGACGCCACGCGCAAACGCAAACTGCTCGAAAAACAGAAAGAGGGCAAGAAACGCATGCGCCAGTTCGGCAAGGTCGACATCCCGCAGGAGGCCTTTATCGCCGCGCTAAAGGTGGATGTTTGATTACTCTTCGTCGTATTCTTTTCGGGCGGACGAAAGCACGCCGACGGCGGGCCGCGCTCATTAGACTGACCGCTTCAGATTGAGCGAGCCGTAGGGTGGGCAAAGGCACGCCGAAGGCGTGCCGTGCCCACGCGCAATGGGGCGGACGCGCTTCGCTGTGCCCAACGGTTCATTCTCCGAACAATCCAGTCGATTCACGAAAATCGCCGCCCCAGCGAGCCGTAGGGTGGGCAAAGGCACGCCGAAGGCATACCTTGCCCACGCACCAATCGGATGGCTGCGCTTCGCTGTATCCACCTCAGGTCAACCAACGGTTCATTCTCCGAAAAATCCAGTCGATTCACGAAAATCGTCGCCCCAGCGAGCTGTAGGGTGGGCAAAGGCACGCCGAAGGCGTGCCGTGCCCACGTGCCACGAAATTGGTGGGCACGCTTCGCTTTGCCCACCCTACGAAGCCTTTCATGTTGTTTCCGGCGGATCAGCACGCCGTAGGGTGGGCAAAGGCACGCCGAAGGCGTGCCGTGCCCACGCGCAATAAGGTGGGCGCGCTTCGCTGTATCCACCTCAGGTCAACCAACGGTTCTTTCTCCGAACAATCCAGTCGATTCACGAAAATCGCCGCCCCAATCCGGCGGCAACAAGCCTTCAGCCACGAATTTGTGAAAGCTGCTATAGGGCCAGTCGCCAACCCGAGACGCAAGCCTGTGCTTCACTGGGTTGTAATGGATGTAGTCGATATGACTCGCCTGCTCGCTCTCGCTCCTGATCGCATGTTCCCAGAACCGCCGCTGCCAGATTCCCTTCTCGCGCTTTGCAATCTTGCTCGCGGAGCGAATTTGCGAATTTGGCAAGGCGCGCGAAAAGCCCGATTTGATGAGGCTCCAACGTGCGGAGAAATCTGCATCATTCTCGGGAAGCGACCAGATGACATGCAGATGGTCCGGGAGAATGCAGACAGCGACCGTCTCGAATGGCAGCCGTTCCTGCGCGTTGCCATAGGCTCGGCGCAAGATATCTATGTGGCGTACCAAGAGGTCCGATGATCGGTCGGCAAGCGCCACTGTGAAGAAGAACCTGCCGCCCTCGATCCTCACGCGACGATAACGAGACATGCGCAATAGCTTATCGCACTCGTCACGTGGGCACGGCGCGTGCCGCGCCTTTGCCCACCCTACAGGTTATTCAGTTGCCCATCATGCGTCTGACCTATGACCCCAAGCACGGCATTGCTTATCTGCGTCTGCGCCCGAAAGGCGGGGAGGTCGAGACGCTGCGCATCAGCGACGAACTCAATATCGACATTGCCCCGGACGGCTCCGTCTATGGCATCGAACTGCTCAACGCCAATGAGCAACTGCACGCGGCGGATGGCGGCAAGCTCGTCATTGCCGGCCAGGACGGCGCGCCCGACATCACCGTGCCGCTAGTCGCGGCGGAGTAGCTTGCCGATTATCTCGCCGGTTCCGAGCGGTGGAGGAGACCGGCCGTCTTCATCTCGTCATGCAGAGCGATTGGGTCCCAGTCATAGCCGTTCGGCCATGTCAGGGCACCATCCTCGATGAACACGCGGGCGAAATAGGCAGAGTCCTTCAGCGGCTCGATCATCGCGCCCGATCGTTCCCCAATTCCGGCGAAATCGCGGATGCCGCCGGTTCCGTCGGAGAACGCGATTTCAAGTCTGTGCGGCCCAACAACGCGTACGCCAATTACATCAATCATCGTCGAGGCCTCCTATCCGCTCCAGCGGACTGTCGGAACGCGCAGCCTGCCAATTTCGTTCGAGCGCTGCGGGGGCCAACCGCGGAAACTCGGGCTGCATGCCCGCACCCGCTCCGGAACTCAGAGCACGGCGATGATAACGATGAACCCGCCGAAGAACACGATCAGGAAGGCGATGGTCCAGAAGACGAGCCGCTTCTCGATCTCATTGCGTACCTGTTCGCCGTAGCGGTTGAGCAGAAAGGCGGTGAGGAAGAACCGCGCCCCGCGCGTCAACAGCGAAAACAGCACGAACAGGAAGAAATTGTAGCCGGCAAAGCCCGAGGTGATGGTGGCGATCTTGTAGGGGATGGGCGTGAACCCGTTGATCAGGATGACCCAGGTTCCCCACTCGGCATAGGCCCGGCGAAACGCCTCGACCTTGTCGCCGTAACCGTAAAGGCTGATCAGCCACAGGCCGACCGAGTCATAGAGAAATGCGCCGATGATATAGCCGAAAATCCCGCCCGCGACCGAGGTCAGGGTGCAGATCGTCGCGTAGTAATAGGCCCGGTCCGGGCGCGCGAGCGCCATCGGCGCCAACATGACGTCGGGCGGCACCGGAAAGAACGAGCTTTCGGTGAACGAGACCGTGCCGAGCGCCCAGGTCGCATGGGGCTTCCCGGCCGCTTCGATGCACGCGTTGTAGAGCCGTCGCAGCATCGGACCTGTTACCGGGATTGTTCTGTCATGTCTATGCTTAGAGCCCACGACGCCGAGGGAGCATCATTCATCATCCGCGCTTGCGCATGCGCGGTGCCGCGGGCGGCGGCAGCTTGCGCCGCGACTTCGGCAGCGCGTGTTGTTTGGCAAGCTTCTCGGCAATGCCGAATAACCGTTCGCGACGGCTCATTTCCTTCCAGACGGATTTGGGCTCGACGTCGACCGACGCCCATAGCACGGCGAGATTGTATAACAGGTCAGCACTTTCCCGTATGACGGCGTCGCGGTGCCCCTGCATCGCCTCGATCACGACCTCGACGGCTTCCTCGGCAACCTTCTTGGCGATCTTGGCCCGACCGGCACGCACCAGCCGGGCCGTGCGCGAAGACGCCGGATCGGCCTCCATGGCCTCCAGCACTGCTTCATAAAGGCGGTCGATCGAATCACCCATGGCCCACCATAGCGCAGGTACCGGACGAGACCAGGGCAAAGCCGCGCGGACGGTGAATTTTCGCAACGGCCGCAAGCGGAAAATCGGCTTGAAGGTGAATCCACGCTGCACCCGCTTTCCTTGCACCGGTGCAATCGCCTATCGTGGACCGGCGAGGAACGCGGGCGCGCCGAGCCGTGGCCGGCTGTTCCATCCACCGCAATTGGTGGCGCGCATTTCGAAAAACGAAAACTCAACGGAAACCGTCATGACATCGCTCACGCTCGCACAGGCCAGCACGATCATCGACGTTGCATTGCGCAGGGGTCGCGTCATGAACTGCGCACCACTCGTCGTCGCAGTACTCGATGCCGGCGGCCATCTCGTGGCTTACAAGCGCGAGGACAGAGCCGGCATCATGCGATTCGACATTGCACGAGGAAAGGCGTGGGGCGCGCTCGGCATGGGGTTGGGCTCGCGCCAGCTCGCCGTGAGAGCATCCTCCAATCCGTTGTTTTTCAACACTTTGGCGGTTGCGAGCGGCGGGCGCTTCGTCCCGGTGCCGGGCGGCGTGCTGATCCGCGATGCCGAAGGCGAGATCATAGGCGCGGTCGGGATTTCGGGCGATACCTCCGATCGCGACGAGGAATGTGCGATGTCCGGGATCGAAGCGGCCGGCCTCAAGGGCGACCCCGGCGCCGCCCGATAGAGCATTTGCGCAGAGCCCTTGAATGAAGCGGGAGGGCAGTGTTCATCTGCTGGGGCTGATTCGGGGGAGTGTCGCATGCGGCTTGCGAGCTATGTTACCCGCGGCCGTTCCAGCTTCGGTGCGGTTCTCGGAAAGGGTGTCGTCGATATCCGGTTGCGCTTTGCACCGCGTTTCGCCAGCCTTATGGATATTCTGCGCGAGGACGCGCTGGCCGAAATCAAGGCCGCGCTCACCGGCGTCAGGCCCGACTATCCATTGAGCGAACTCGAACTGCTGCGGCCGATCCTCCAGCCGGAGAAGATCATCTGCGTCAACGCGAGTGAAGCCGGCGGCCCGCCCGGGCAGGAGACGGCCAAATACCCGAACCTGTTTCTCCGCACGCCGGGTTCGCTGGTCGGCCACGGTCAGCCGATCTTGCGGCCACGCGAATCGGTCGAGATCGACTGCGAGGGCGAAATCGCGCTCGTGATCGGGCGCGAGGGCCGCCGCATTCCGGCCGAGCAGGCGCTCGATTTCCTTGCCGGCTATACGCTGTGCAACGAAGGCACGGTGCGCGGCTTCGTGCGGCAAGCCACCGACACGCTGACGCCCGACGCCCTCACCCCTTCCAAGAATTTCGACGCCTCCGGGAGCATTGGGCCCTGGCTCGTCACCTGCGAGGAGATCGACCCGAACCGGCCGCTGCGGCTGACCACCCGCGTCAATGGCGAATTGCGGCGAGACCATACGAGCGCAACGCTCCCGTTCTCATTTGCCGACCTCATCGCCTTTGCAAGCACGTTCACAACCTTGAAGCCGGGAGACGTGATCGCGACCGGCATTCCGGCTGGGTCCGACGCCTCGCCGCGGGCGCTGGAGCCGGGCGACGTTGTCGAAATCGCGGTGCCGGAAATCGGCGTGCTGCGCAACAGCGTGGCCGACGAGCGGTGAGCGAGATGGGTGGGCGCGAACGGACGGCCTGCGTCATCGGCTGGCCGGCGGCGCATTCACGCTCGCCGCTGATCCATCGCCATTGGCTGAGAACCCATGGCATCCGCGGAGACTACCGGGCCGAGGCCGTCGCGCCGGAAACGTTCGCGCAGTTCGTGCAGAGCCTTGCCGAACGCGGCTATGTCGGCGCCAATGTCACGCTCCCGCACAAGGCGGCGGCGCTTGCGCTATCGGTGCCGGATGCGCGTGCGCGCGCGATCGGGGCCGCCAATACGCTCTGGCTCGCGGATGGACGGCTGCATTCGACCAATACCGATGCTGAAGGCTTCATCGCCAATCTCGATGCGGCGGCACCGGGCTGGGACAAAGGGCTGCAGACGGCGCTCGTGCTCGGCGCCGGCGGCTCCGCCCGCGCCGTCGTGTTCGGTCTCATCGAACGCCGCGTTCCGCGCATTCTCCTCGCCAACCGCACGCTTTCGCGCGCCGAGGCGCTGGCCGCCGCCTTCGGCCCGGCCGTGTATCCGCTTCCATGGGACGCGATCGACGAGCAACTCTCAACGACACGGTTGCTCGTCAACACGACGACGCTCGGCATGGAAGGCCAGCCCCCGCTTGACCTGCCGATCGACCGCCTGCCGGCGGATGCGGTTATCGCCGATCTCGTCTATGTGCCGCTGGAAACCGCGCTGCTCGCGGCTGCCCGCGCCCGCGGCTTGCGGTGCGCCGATGGCCTCGGCATGCTGCTGCATCAGGCGGTGCGGGGATTTTCGCTTTGGTTCGATGTGCGTCCGGCGGTGACGCCGGAACTGCGCAGCCTCATCGAGGCCGACCTTGCCGGAGCATGACGCAGCGTCCGCGTCGTTGGCGTCTTCTTGACTCACATCATGTACTTTCCGAGTGATCGCTTCGGGCTGGAACTCTATTACCTCCCCCTGAAAGGGGGAAGTCGGCGGGCGGCGCAGGCAAGCCTGCGCAGGCTTGCCTGCGTGCCCGCCGGGAGGAGATGTTGATCCGTTCGTCCCCGCGCAAGCGGGGACCCAGGTTGCAAATACTGGTTTCCCGCTTTCGCGGGAATGAACGGAATTCGTAGGCCGATGCCACTGTTACATTGGTGGGCGATGAAATCGATTACGTTCGCCCGTATTGGCGTGCCGATCGACGAAACAATCAGTCAAGGCCGCCGAACACTAATTCGTGGGCATGCTTCGCATGCCCACCCTACAGATCTTTTCGATCTGCCGACTTCTCGGGATCATGCTCTGGCTGCTCTCGCGAAATTGACTTGCGCCGGCCGCAAACGCGGTCGTCGCGGGTGCCACTGTTATATTGGTGGGCGATGAAATCGATCACGTTCGCCCGTATTGGCGCGCCGATCGACGAAACAATCAGCAGCTTCGCGCTTTGTTGGCAAGAACTCAAAAAACGCCCGCGCTCTCAAAGGAGGCAGCAATGAATGAAGGCGCCGTCCCCACGCCGATGCAGTATCTCGACAAAGCCGTCGGAGCCCTGCGCGACGTCGGCCTGATGCCGGAAAAACTCGAGCCGGCGCCGATCAACGCCCTGCTCGAGAAGATCTCGGACCTCGACCCGGAGAAGATCCAGGTCATCGCGCGCACCCTCGGGCAAGCTTCCGTCTTCAACGAGGTCGTGCGCGAACAGATCGCCGCCATGCGGATCGGCGAGCGTTACAAGGAGATCACGGATGGCTTCAACTCCATCCGGGACGACGCCAAGCGCATGGTCGACCAGCTCGCGGACAGCAGGCTCGACCTGATGGAACGCGCTACCAATGTCTGGATGAAGGTTGCGCGCGGCGACGTGGCGGATCGCTTCGACAAGATCAAGGCGACCTACCTCGAAGTCAGCCGGGACACCAAGGGCCAGATCGACCGCGAGCACGTCATTCTCGAAGCTTACCGCGACTACCGCGGGGCATTGAAACAGGCCGAGATTCTTGCCCTCGAGGTGCTCAAGACCGCGACCGGCAGGCTCGACAAGGAACGCGAGGCGCTGACGGCCGCGTCCGAAAAGGTGGCGAATTTCTCCGGCAAAGAGCCGGCCGAGCGCGCCCGCCTCGAGCTTGCGCGCGATGAGCAGCTTCGCCGCGTCCAGGACGAGGAGAAGCGCTATCAGATCGCCAAGGACCTGTCGGACAATCTCACCGTGTCCTACAATACCTCCGAGGTGGTGATGGCGCGCCTGCAGCAGACCACCAACGCCAAGGAGCGCATCTACGCGCAGTCGGTCACCTTCTTCTCCACCAATGACTCGGTGCTCACCGCGCTGAAGGCGTCTTTCACCGGGATGTTCGGCCTGCATGAGTCGACCGCAACGCTCAACGCCATGAAGGAGGGCGTGTCCCAGTCGCTGGAGACCCTGTCCGAAATCGGCGACAAGGTGCAGACGGAAGCGATCAAGGCGGGCTATGGCCCCACCATTCGTGCCGATGCGGTCAAGAAGCTGGTCGATTCCGTGGTCGGATACCAGGAGCGCTGCCAGACGATCATCGAAGAAATGCGCAAGCTCTCGACCCAGAACTCCGCCGAGATTCGTGATGCCGTCGAGGAGGGCAAGCAAAGGCTGGCCAAGCTCGTCGCCGACGGAAAGGCACTGCCGATTTGATGACGACCATTCAACCGGCGGCCGCGGCTCAGAAAACCGCCGCGGCGGAATCTGGCGCGGCGCCGGCGACGCTCGATGACATGATGCTTGCCATGGACGTGGTCGACACGCTGCGGCACCGCGCGCGCCTCGTCGAGCGCGAGCTCAATGAAGACGCCCGCGAAGAGCAACTGATCGACCGGCTACGCAGTCTTTACAAAAGCCAGGGCATTGACGTACCGGACAGCGTCATCGCCGAGGGCGTCAAGGCCCTCAAGGAAAGCCGGTTCGTCTATACGCCGCCGAAGCCGGGCTTCGAACGCACGCTTGCGACCCTGTGGGTCCGGCGCGGAACCTATGGCAAATGGTTCGGCGGCGGGCTCGCCGCGCTCCTTGTTCTGTTTGCGATCTACCATTTCGGGGTCGTCCGCCCGCGCGAGCAGGCGGCGGAGGCGGCGCGGATCGAACTCGCCGAGACGCTGCCGCGCACGCTGGCCGCCGCGCACCAGGCGGTGACGGCGCAAACGCAAGAACCGGGCATCCGCCAGCAGGCCGACGCGATGCTGGCCGAAGGCCAAGCCGCGATCGATCGCGGCAATGCGGATGCGGCGCGCACCGCGGTCGCCGGGCTCGACCGGCTGGCCGCGCAGTTGCGGCAGGAATACGTGCTGCGCATTGCCGCCCGGCCGCAGGATCAGACGGGATTTTATCGCGAGCATCCGCGGTTCGGCGGGCGGGCCTATTATATCGTGGTCAATGCCGTCGACCGTGCCGGCAATCCGGTGGAAGTGCCGATCCGCAATGACGAGACGAACGAGACCGACACCGTCTCCCGGTTCGCGGTGCGGGTTCCGCGGGAGACCTTCGAGTCCGTCCGTGACGACAAAGCGAGGAACGGCATCGTTCAGAACGCGCGCATGGCGGAGAAGCGGCGCGGCGTTCTCGAACCGGAATTCCTGATGCCGGTGCTCGCAGGTCGGATCACGCGGTGGTAGGGACCGGGACATGCTGACAGGCCGCGAGGCGCTGGTTTCGATCGAGCAGGCGATCAGCCGGACGCGCAACGAAGAAAGCCGCCTCGACGGGGCGCTGCGCTCGGCGATGGAAGAGGCCGCGCGGCTGCGGCGTGAAGAGGCGGCGGGTTTTCGTAGCATTGCTGCGGTCAAGCTCGACGCAATGATGCGCGGTCAGGTCGTCGGCGAGCTCGAGGCAACCGAACGGCGCGCGCTCGACATGGTGCAGAGCCACATTAAAGCGCTGGAAGAGCTCGCACGCCGAAGGGACGCGGCGCAATCCGCGTTGGATGCGGCCGAGGCATCAAAGCACGAGCGGGACGAGACCCTCGCCGAAGCGCTCGAAGCCGCCGGCGCATTTCGCCAGCGGATCGTCGATTCCGTCAAATCGGACCCAGCCTGGCAGAAGGCCTCCATTGCCCTCGCAGCGGCCCAAGAAATCGCCGAGAATGCCGACCGGAAGGCCGCGCTCGCCGAGGAAGACCTCGCCACCAAAGGCCAGCCCTACCACGACGATCCGCTATTCATGTATCTGTGGAACAAGAAGCACGGTAAAGCCGAGGACAGAAGCGGACGGCTCGTGAGGATGATCGACCGCAAAGTCGCCCGCCTCGTGCGATATCAAGACGCGCGGGCGAATTACGCCATGCTCAATGAGATTCCGGTGCGGCTGCGCGAGCATGCCAAGCGAAAGCAGGCCGATGTCGAAGCCGCCAAGGCGCAGGTTGCAGACATCGAGCGCCGGGCCATGGTGGCCGAAGGTATCGAGGCGCTGGAAGCAAAGGCTGCCACCGCGCGCGAGGCCATGGAGGCGGCGGCCGAGCAGGTCAAGAAGCTGACGGCCGCCCTGAACGCGATCGAGACCGAGCGCGAAGCGTCCGTCGCGGGCGGTGGCGATGCGGTCTATGACAGCGCCGTCGATCTGCTCGCCCAGACGCTCAAGCGCGAGGATCTCGGCGAGCTCTATCAAGAGAGCATCAAGACCGCGACCAAGACCGACGATCAGGCCGTCATGGCGATTTCGGCAGCCCGCGTCGCCCTGCAAAAGGCCGACGGCGAGGTGCGGCAGATCCGCTCGGAGATTCGCGAGCTCGCCCGCCGGCGCGATGAGCTCGAGGGGGCGCGCGACCGCGCGCGCCGCCGCGGTTATGACAATCCGCGGGGAACCTTCGGCGGCGGCCGCGACATGCTCGGCCAGGTGATCGGCGGAATCCTGAGCGGCGCGCTGCAGGGCGCGGTGATCGATCGCATCTTGCGCGACAATTACCGTCCCCCCACAACGATGCCAGGCCCGGACGTCGGCGGTCCGTTCGATGCCCCATCCTGGCCCAATCCTTGGGGCGGCTCTGGCCGAGCCGGCGGGTGGCCTGGCGGGAGTGGACCTTCCGACAGTTCCGGGTGGCGTACCGGCGGGAGTTTTTGATCAATCGGTATTTGGAAAGGATGCAATCATGCGTATCGCTGTCAAAGCGCCCGGAGAGTATCCGTGGTATCTGCGCCCGTTTTTTTGGAACCAGCAGCGCAAATACGGCGCGGTACTGGACGCGGCCTTGCTGTGGGCGCGGGCACCGAAGCTGTTTCTCGGCGTTGCCTTTCTCTATGGCATGATCGACCGCAAATCCTCGCCGATCGAGCCGGCCTTGCGTTCTCTGGTGACCGTTCGGGTGTCGCAGATCAACTGGTGCCACTTCTGCGTCGACATCAATGCGGCAACGCTGCAAAAGCGCGGGACGCCCATGGAGAAGATCGAGGCGCTGGAGAACTGGCGGCACAGCGACCGATTTGACGAACGCGAGCGCGCGGCCCTCGACTATGCGGAAGCGGTCACGCGTTCCGACATTCAGGTCGAGGATGCGCAGATCGAGCGATTGCGCCAGCACTTCAGCGACGACGCCATCGTCGAGCTCACCGGCCTGATCGCGTTCCAGAACATGTCGAGCAAGTTCAATGCGGCGCTCGACGTGCCCCCGCAGGGGTTTTGCCGAATGCCCGACCGGGCTGCGGAAAAGGCGCCCGATACGAAAGACGCGGCCTGATGCGCCCGGGAACCTTATTCGCAAACGGCCGCAATCGATCGAAGGTCCACAAAGATACGGCGCGGCCTCGGAGAGCTCGGAAAGCCTCTACCCGGATCATATCTCGTACAGGCTGATGCCGAGCGCACGCGCCGCGGCCAGTAATCGGTCGTCGTAGCTTGCGACCTCGACGGTCTGGCGACGGGCGCGCAAGAATTCGATGGACGCAAGGTGCAGCGCGTCAAGCGTGCGAACCGGAAGCGGAAACGACTCGAGCGCCCGCGTCAAGATCGGAGGCGCCAGTTCGATCAACGCCACGCGGCTCAGCAGCTCCCGCACGGCCTCGCCATGCGATTGGCCAAGCCTTCGGGCATGAACGCGATTCCATATCTCATATTCGAGCAGGCGACTTGAGATGAGCGGTTGCGCCCACAGACGCTCCGGCGGCGAACGATCCTCCGCCAGCAAATGGGCGAGCGCGACCGACGCGTCGAGATAAATCACCTGTCGTCTCGATCGCGCTGAAGCTCCTTGAGGAGATCGCGCAAAGCCATGACCGGTTTTCGTGGCGGCGGCCTTGGGTCCACGAGGAGTGGCGGCGCCAGCCATCCCTCGCGTACGGCGTCCGCAAGTAAGGCGTCCGCGAGCGGCGTGGCGCGGCCCGAGCGCGGCGGAACGATCTCGGCGACGACGCGATCGCGGTCGGTCACCAGCACGGTTTCACCGCCAGCCGCGAGGCGCACATATTCGCTGAGCTTGTTTTTGAGCGTTTTGAGGCCAACGGAGCGCATGCATCGAAGTAGCCTCCAGAAGCTTCTTTTGTCAAGGCGGAGTGGTCTTCTGACGACGCGATGCCGGCGGGTGGCCCCTCTAAGCCGTGCGCACGCTACTCCATTGCGATCGGCTATATGGTGGCAAGGCATGGGGGCGTGCGGCGGGGCTGACCGTCTTGATGTGAGACCGCGCGGCGGGGTGGAACCGCCGCGCGGC
>JANQIP010000018.1 GCA_028282095.1 Xanthobacteraceae bacterium
TGCTCTAGAGCGCGATCCATTTAGATTGAATCGATCGCGCTCCGTTTCTCTTTGTTTTGTCGCATGATCTTGTCCGAAAAGTCTGCCAACTTTTCGGGATCATGCACCTTAACTCAGGTTGTCGCATTTTCTGCGGCGAACCGGTCCCCACTTCGCCGGAAAATGCTCCAGAGCGCGATCCATTTAATCGATCGCACTCCGTTTCTTTTTGTTTTGTCGCATGATCTTGTCCGAAAAGTCTGCCAACTTTTCGGGATCATGCTAACGATTGAGCAGGTCGCGCAGAAATTCGCGTGCGCCGCGTTCAAGCTCCCGGCCCGGATCGGGCGACGGATCAGAGCGTTGCGTTGCCGCCGGCGGCGGAGCGGCTTGCGGAGACGGCGCGGTCGTTTCCGGTTGCGGCACAGCAAGGCCGCGGGTCACGCCGAGCGTTTTGAGCATCTCATCGACAATGCCGCCGCCGTCTTGCGCCGGATCGTCGCTGCCGTTGCCGTCGCCGTTGCCGAGCTTCTTCGACAACTCCTCGATGAATCCGCCGAGCGGCGAGGACTGGTCGGAGTTGCCGTCAGGGGTGCCACTGCTTAGCTGGTCACGCAGCGCCCGCAACGCGTCTTCGGGGTCCGCCAGGATATTCGGAACCTCGGCATAGATGCGCGGCTCCGCCCACGGCCCTTTGATCACCACCGGGACACCGATGCTCCAGGGTGCAGCCTGGGCGTCGTCCGTCCCCTGCCGGCCGCTGACGAGCCTCGGATCGGCGCGGAAATCCAGCGTCTTGGCGCGCAGATCGGCGCGACCCGCTGCCGTCATCTCGACGAAGGGACCGGTGAAACGTACATCGGTCGAGCTTGCGATACCGTCTTCGACGACAAAGGTCGCGTCGAACTGGCTGAACCGGGTTTCCTCCGACGCATTCGCCTGCCAGCCGTTGAGGACCACGTCCACCAGCGAACGCACCATGTCGGGCATGTCGAGACCGCGTACGGCACCGTGCTCAAACCGGAACTCGGCGCGCCCATTGAGGGCCGATACGATCTCAAGCGGGCTCTTACCTTTGGCCCTCAGATCGACTGCGCCGCGTCCACGGCCGCTGAGATTCTCGAAACCGACCGCATCGCGCAGAAAGGGGAGCGCATCGAGCGCGGAAAAGGCGAATTGCAGGGTGAAGCGCGGATCGTCACGCTCATTGTCGACCACCATTTCGCCGGTCGCCTGCCCGCCATAGACGCCCGAGGGGGTGAGCTTCAATGTCAGGATATCTTCCAGAAGCGTCGCTTCAGCCGTGGCGGGGGCAATGCGGACTTCACGCACCAGCACCTCGCGCGCGGTCAGATTGAGGTTTCCCTCGATCAGCCGAAGGCCGAACAGATTGAGCGGCTTGTCGCTCCAGGCCGCCGCACGATCGGCCGCAGCCGTCCTGTTCGGTGCGGGCGGCCGCGTTGCGGCCGGCGTGGGTGCGGCATCATCGGTATCGGTGATGGTATCGACAAGACTGGTGAAATCGAGCCGTTCCGACTCGAGCGTCGCGTCGATGAAGGGCTTGGCCGCAGCGAAGCTCACCGACATCGTTCCGCGCACACGGCCATGGTCGATGGCACCGTTGAGACTGTCGAGTTTGAGGACCGGCCCGGACCGGATGAGCGTGGCCGTGATCGTGGCCGGCGTTTTCAGAATCGTCGGAGCCTCGATGGTGGCATCGATCGGAACCGGCTTGTTTTCGGTGAGGTCGACCGGACTGTCGACGCCGGCGGTGAGCCGCACATTGGTCGAGCCGAGGCGCGCATCGAGATGCACATTCGAGCGGCCGTCGGCCGCAGGCATCGCCGCCAGTCGCAACGAGTCGATGCTCAGTTCGACTTTGCGAGCACCATCCTTTAGCCAAACGGTGCCGTTTTCGGCGCTGATGGTGTCGATCGCGATGTCCGAATCGATCGGCAGGATCACGGGCAGTGTTTCGCCGGCAGCCGCGCTGCGCCCCGGAGTTTCGGCGGTCTGCCGCGCCCGGTCATACATCGGATCGGTCTGGACCACAGGGCGCGTCAATGCGAGCTCGTTGATATGCACGCGGCCGCTCAGGAGATCGCTCAGCGAGAGATCGGCGCGTATGCGGTCGACCGTGACGAGATCATCGCCGCTCTCCGCATCGCGCAATTGCGCCTGCTCGATCACGACCGCCGTCTGGGGCCAGACCACGAACTGCGCATTGCCGCCGATGTCGAGCTTCAGACCCTGCTTGGCCAGCATGTCGCGGCTATTGGACTCGATCAGGCCGCGCACAGGAATTCCGTAGGCAGCAAGGATGACCAAAACGATCACGAATACGCCGACCACGGCGCCGGCGATCTTGATCCATTTCATCACGAGGGCCTCCCGAAACCCAGCGAGCGCCAAGCGAAGAATGGCGGCTCGATACAAATGCACGGCATCAGCGTGTAAACAGCCGGTGTCCCCTTTGCGATGACCGAGGCCGAGGCCGGGGCGATCCGGTCAGTTACACGCACTGCATTCGCCTCTCCGCGCTCATCGGAAATCATCATTAGTTGCATCTCGCGGGAGCACGGGTTCATTGTCCATAAAGAGCATTTTTCAGCGATGTGCGCCCGTCGCATCCGAGAGTTCGGAGTCGGCTCCTCGTCTCGCGCGGTGCAAAATCCCAAGCTGCGCTGGGATTGCCCGCCTTGGCGTCACCAATGCACCGCTTCCATGATGAGCCAATGATCAAGGCATAACAATAGCAACCAAGGATATATGATCGGCGTTTCAGCGCACGGCATGTCATGCCGCCTCGCGCAAATGCCTGTCGCGGACCCGGTCAGGATGAGTTGGTTGCGCGAAGCCATGGGGCGAAGCGATCATCCGCGTTGCAGGGCTATACCGTTCTTCTCCGCCAGCGCGAGCGCCCAGAGCGGAAAGTAGTTGCGATAGAACCGGTAGTTCAGCATGCAGGTGCGGTTGAAGACGCCGGTCATGCCCTGCTGCGGCCAGTCGCCATTGGCGAGCTGCCGCTGCGTCAGAAACCGAACGCCGCGTTCGATCGCCTCGCGATGCTGCTCGGGCGATGCCCGCACCAGCGTCAGCAGCGCCCAGGCGGTCATTGCGACCTGACCGCCCTGCGGGTGCTGCACGTATTCCCGGCGGATGCAGCTTTCATAGCTCTCACCCCAGCCGCCGTCTTCGCACTGCTTGGCCCGAAGGAAATCGGCCGCGCGCGTGATCGCGGGATCGCTCGGCTTGACCCCGGCATCGAGCAGCCCCCAGACACCGAACCAGGTCCCATAGGTGAAGCAGATGCCCCAGTTACCTTCCCAACTCCCGTCAGAGCACTGCAAGGACCGAAGAAACGGCTCGCCGCGGGTGATGGCGGTGTCCACCTTGTGCGTGCGCATGAGCCCGAAGCGATCGCCGAGACGCGCACGTGCCGCTGCCAGCCCCTGGATCGTCGCGGAGGTCAGTTCCACCTGCGAGACATCGACCATGATGTCGCCGAAGATTTCCGAGGCGTTGAGGGCTTCGAGCCAACGGCCGGCCCGCTGCTTCTCGTAGGTGCCCCAACCACCATCCTCGTTTTGCCAGAATAAGAGAAGGTCGACGGCATCGAGCAATCGCGCCGTGCCAATAGGTGACTTCGCATAGGGGCCGAGCGCGAGCGCGGCAATGAGTCCGAATGCCGTGCAATCGGCGATCGGCCAGCCATGCGCCCGGTTGGAAAACGGCCATCCGCCTTTCGAGGGATCCCGGTAATAGATCTCGCGCTCGTCGAAGTCGTCGAGAACCTGGTTTTCGTTGATGAAGCGATAGGCCTCCTCGGCCATCGTTTCGAACTCACGGGCACGTCCGGATTCGGCAAGCGCAATCGCGACAAAGCTCGTGTCCCACAATTCGGAGGAATTGTAGGACTGCATGGTCTTGCCGCGCTCGCAATCGAAGATGTACTGCGGCAATGCATCGAGCGCGCTGCGCGTATGCTCGGAATGGGACTCGGCCGCCCATAGGGCGATCGTGTCGAAGGCCTTGTTCACCGGGCCGATGTCGATGAAGCTGGTCGAGATCTGCTCGTGCTTGATGTGATCGAGCACGACATTGAGCGCGCGTCGCCGCAACGCGACCGGCATGCGCCGTTCGACGTGGTCGAGCAGGACATTGACGGCCTTCAGCATTCGCGACGGCTCGAAGTACCGATCGTCCGCACAGACGTAATCGCGCATGGCCCGCCAGTCGATGGCCTCGAACGGCTCGGCGAACAGCTCTTGGCGTAGCGCGGTGAGGACCGGATCGAGCGGCGCCTGGAACCGCCGTCCGTAAAGGTAGGAGACCGCAAGCACCACCACCCGGCAATGACACCAGAAGCGGCTGGGATGAAGGGGAGCCGCGCGCGGCAGCAACCACAACTCCGGAGGGACCGGGTGGCAGCCCTCCCACGAATAGAGGTTTAGCACCGCGAGCCAGTATTTGCCCCAGGACGGAACCGCCGCGGCGCCGCCACGCGCGCCGATGAAGGCAAGCGCGCGCTGCGCATGGGGATCGGTGGTAGGAACACCCATCAGCCGCAACGCGACGTAGTTGAGCACCGTGGTAAAAAGGTAGCCCTTGCCTTCGAGGTGGAGTCCGAAGCTACCGTCATCGTTCTGCGCGCGGCGCAGCGTTGTGATGAATTCGGACCGTTCGGTCTCGCCCAGCGGGCGGCCGGTCACGTGGTGGACGAATATATAGCCGGGCAGCAGGAAGAGCGGCCCGTCATAGTCGCCATGCCAACCGCCATTCGCACTTTGGATGCTCTGAAGATAGGAAAATCCGCGACGGAGCGGGTCCGGCTGCGCGGCATGCGGGGTCGGTTCGAGGGCGCCGCCGAGGTCGATGCTCATGCGACCGTCCTATAATCCAAACGGGGCGGGTCGGGGAACCCACCCGATCATCGGCCGCTCCACCCTAAACCCCTGTGAGCAGCCGGCATTCTACTAGGATACCATACGGCATTTTCCCACAACCTGTCTGAGCTGGCGGAAAAGAACGCGGGCCAGTCCCCCAATCAGCCGGTGCGGAGCCCGTCGCGGGCCGCCGGCCTGTTCGACCGGGTCACGAAGATCGGCAAGGAACCCGTGAAAAATCACGCTAAAGAACTCGCGGATTAGGGCAAGCAGGTGGCCATCGGCCGTGGACAGCAGCGCCATGCTTGCCCTGCGGCCCGCCGAACTATCGCGCCAGTATCGCAGGATGCCCCGGCGCACCACCCGCATCTCGGGCGTGTCGCCGCAAAAAACGTCGCGCAAGGCTTCGGCGAGGGAGAGCCTCGTGGCTTGGCGCCAGCGACGGCGGCGCTGCTGGAGCTGCAATGCCCGGACCAGATCCCCCGATTGGTCGGCGATCGCATCGCGCAGGAGCAGCGCGTCGGTGATGCACATTGTCATTCCGGTCGCCGTCAGGGGATGGCAGGTCACCGCGGCATCGCCGATCAGCACGACGCGCCCATTGGCCAAGCGCTCGGCGCTCACCTCCTGGATAACGGCACTCATGCGGTTTTGCGTGGCGACGGCATGCTCGACGCCGCGCCGCATGTCCGGCGGGAGTGCCGCCGATAGATCGAGGCAATCCGCAGGGTTCGCGCGCCGGCTCGCGTCATAGGGAACGTCAAACATGATCCGGGCGTCATTGCCGCCGACCGGATAGACCAGAATGGGCGTGCGGCTCCCGAGGAAGACATAGCCGTAATCGCGATCCGGCAACGTCTCGGCCGGTATCCGATATCCGTATATCGTGGCGATCCGCCGACTGTGGACGCCGATTCCGGCATATTTGCGGATCGGCGATGACGCGCCATCGGCGGCGACCAACAGTCGGCAGCGGTATTGTGTCAAGGCGTCGCCGTCGGCGATCTGCACGGAGACGTGGGATGAGTCGCTTTGGTCAACGCTGACGATCCGCGCTTTGTCGACCACCGTGATTCTGGGCAGCGCCCGGATAGTCTGCATGAGGCGTTGGCGGATCAGCCCGTGTTCGAGCGACAATCCCGGCATGCGATGGGCGGGCACGAGCTCGTAAGGAAGGCTGACAAATTCCTCGTCCGCCCCGGATGATATGCGAAAGCCGTTGACGGCCACCGCCGGCTCTTGCATGAGCAAATCCGAAAAGCCCAGCTCGGCAAGACCCGCGACGCCCGGGGGATGCAGCAGCTCACCGGCCAGCCGCCGATCGTCATTCAGCCCCGGCTCGACCACCAGCACCTCGTAGCCGAGTTCGTGCAAAGCCATGGCCGTGACTGCGCCGGCGACGCCGCCGCCGCCTATGACGACTTCGATGTCAGTTGTCCTTGCCATCTAAAGACTATGCCTGAGATCGGTCCGAGCGACGTGGTGACGGCTGGCGTGCGGGCCCGACGCATATCGCGGCATGGCCGGTGTGAAAAGCACCACGACGACAACGACCCCGTCCGCAATCGCGTGTTGCCCGAGAGCTGCCTCGCCATTCCGTCGCCACGCCCGTTCTTGGGGTTCAATGCTTCGAAACGTGCATCGACAAACCGCCATTCGCGGGGGCCTAGTGTTTCCTTCTCTGACGGTCCGACCCCAGACCGTCAGCCCGGAACACTAGCTAATTCGGTACTTTGTGATGCGGCACCAACACGATGAGACGAGCTCAAGCGTTGGTGCCGCATCACGAGGCCATGCCGCACGGCTTGCTGGAAGCGGCAAAGACCGATCGGCTGAGCGCACCGATTCAGCGCAAGCGCGAAGCTCGACCATATCAGTCCCCTTACGCGCAACGACCCTTCGCAACCGATGGGATACAAGCCAATTCGTGATCGCCGTGATGATCGCAACGCGATTGTCTCAACTTGAATCGATCGCGCTCTCTTTTTTCTTGGTCTGGTCGCATGATCTTGTTCGAAAAGTCTGCCAACTTTTCGGGATCATGCTCTCAGGTCCCAAAGACCAATCTCGCTCCATGAACTTGCCGCGAGCTGGCGGAAACCAAGTCTTCGAGCGCATCGAAGCGGACCGGTTTTTTTCGCAGCATCGCGCCGAATGCGAGGTGAGAATGGCGATGCCTTTAGCCTTTCACTTGCGTCGGCGCGGGCGCGCGTTGCTCTTTGTTGGTCACGTTTCCTGCTGCGAACCAGCTTCCACCCCCGGATCGAGTCCGAGGGCGGATTTCGCCTGAAAGCGCTCTAAAGGGTGGTTGCGGAAAGTTGCAGACTTTGCGGACAAAATCATGCGAGACAATAAAGAGAAACATCGAGCGCGATTGATTGAACCTGAGACGATCGCGCTCCAACGCGCTGCCGGTTTCCCGAGGATTGCGATTCTATGACTGGCTCTTTCGTGGAAAAGCCCGGGTTGCGCGACCTCATCCAACGGTCGCTCCCGGATCATGCCGTGAAGACGACCGTCGACGGCTACGAGCAGCTCCACGCGGGTGCGGCCGAGGAGCGCCGCGCAAACTATGCGAGTCTCGCCAACGCCTATTACGACCTTGCCACCGATTTCTACGAGTTCGCTTGGGGACAGTCCTTCCACTTCGCGCCGCGCTATCGGGGCGAGTCCCTCAAAGCGTCGCTTGCGCGCTACGAGCATTACGTCGCGCATGCCGCGGGTTTGCAGCCGGACATGAAGGTGCTCGACGTCGGGTGCGGCGTCGGCGGGCCGATGCGTTCGATCGCGCGTTTCTCCGGCGCCCGGATCGTCGGCCTCAATAACTGCGCCTACCAGATCGAGCGCGCGATTCACCACAATGAGAGGGCGGGCTTTTCCGAAGGTTGCTCGTTCATCAAGGCAGATTTCCTGGACATACCGGCGCCGGACAAGAGCTTTGATGCGGCTTATGCGATCGAGTCCACCTGCTATGCCCCCGACAAGCTTGCCGTGTTTCGCGAGGTCGCGCGCGTCCTGAACGATGGTTCCTCGTTTGTCGGGCACGACTGGTGCCTGACGCCGCGCTTCGACGCCTCCGACCCCAAATACCGCGACCTGAAGAAGGACATCGAAGTCGGCTGCGGCCTGCCGGACATCGCTTATGGAACGCAGGTCGTCGAGGCGCTCGAGCAAGCGGGCTTTGAGGTGATCGAAGCGCGCGACCTTGCCAGCGATTCCGAGATACCCTGGTGGCTGTCGCTGAAGGGCGACTACCGATCGATGGCGGGACTGAAGCGAACGCCGATCGGCCAATGGGGCACCAACCGGTTGGTCGCCGCGCTGGAGCTCGTGGGCGCCGCGCCGAAGGGCGCGACCGCCGTCTCCAGCTTTCTGAGCCGGGGGGCGAACGGCCTGTTGGGCTTGGGCGAGATCGGCGCGTTCACGGCGCTCTATTTCTTTCGCGCGCGCAAGCGCTGACCGAAACGCGCGCGGGCCAGCGCTCGGCCGAACGGAAAGTGTCGGTCTGCGCTATTCGGCGGCCAGCGGTATCGTTTGCGGCCGAACGGCATAGTGCGACGCCTTCTGCCGACCGGCCGATGCGTCGCGCGCCGACATGATGAGGTGATGCGCAATGATGGCGACACGGATCATAGCGTCGATTTGGCCGTTCTTCAGACAATGACGAGCGAGTTTCCAGAAATGGCGGCGGTAGTCGGCTCGTATTCCGCAATGCCACAGCACGGCCCTGAGGACCCGCAGGCCGCGCATCAATTTGCGCCGCGGAATGTCCCTGAGATTGACGGGAACATCGATACGGAAAGGAAATGTGTGGGTAAGCTGGTGATGGAAGCGCGCGAACACGGCGTCCGGCGCGTAGGCACGCGTCATTGTGTCGCGCCAGATTCCGACCACCTGATCGTAAGGCATGCGGAAATCGACATTCGACTCCCGCGCCTCGTCGTTGATCAGGCGGCCTTCGCGTTCGAGCCGGTCCCACAGCGGCGTGCGCGGCAGCGCCTGCAGCAGGTTGATCGTCAGCATCGGGATCTGCGACTGCGCGATGAACTCGACGATTCGCTCGCCGGTATCGGGCGTGTCGGTGTCGAGACCGACAATGATACCGGAGACGACTTCGAGTCCGTAACGATTGAGGCTTTCGACCCCTTCGAGGATCGGCACCATCATATTGTGGCTCTTGGCCATCGCCTTGAGGGCGTCAGGCTCGGGGGTCTCGATCCCGCAGAACACGGTCTCGAACCGCGCCTGTCGCATCAGGTCGAGGATGTCGGGGCGTTTGGCAAGATTGAGCGTCGCCTCGCAGGCGAACATGAAGGGATAACCGCGACTCTTCTGCCAGTCGATCAGCACCGGCAACAATTCGCGTATGGCGCGCCGGTTGCCGATGAAATTGTCGTCGACGAAATAGATCGGACCGCTGATGCCGCCGCAGGCGAGGAGCCGGTCGAGCTCGGCGGTCACCTGCTCAGGCCGCTTGAGACGCGGATTGCGGCCGTAGAGCGTGGGGATGTCGCAGAACTCACACTGGTAGGGGCAGCCGCTCGAATACTGGATGCTGCCGGTCATGTAGCGGTCGAGTTCGGCGAGTTCATAGGCCGGGATCGGATAAGCGGCGAGATCGCGCCGCTCCCTCGTTGTGAGCACGATCTGCGTCTCGGGCCGCGAGGGATCGTTTGCGAGCCGCGCAATCAACGCCTCGGTCGCATCGCCGAGCTCACCCACATGCAGGTAATCAAATTCGCGATAGGATTCAGGACAGGCCGATACCGAGGGGCCGCCAAGCACGGTGGTCCGCCCATAAGAATGCGCACGGCGACAGATGTTCTCGATAGAGGGGCGCTGCGCATGCATGCCGCTGACGAACACAATGTCCGCCCACAGATAATCCTCGCGGCTGGCGGGACGGATATTCTCGTCGACCAGGCGAACCTTCCACGCCGCCGGCAAGGCGGCGGCGACGACCAGCAGGCCCTGCGGCGGCATCAGCGCCCGCACCCCGTCCAGCAGAGGATAGGCATGCTCAAACATGCCGAAGGAAGAGGCGTAACGCGGGCAGACGCACAGAACGCGCCGCTCCTCCCGCATGCTCGCATGCTGCGCATGCTGCGCATGCTGCGAATGAAGCGCCATGGACGCGGCCTTGGTTTGCCGACCTGCGCCACCCGGCGCGCTATGGCGGAATTGCCATCGGCGCTGCTTCACGTGGTGATGGACGACAGGGGCTGTCAAGCGGGGCGATCGTCCGCAACGGTCTGCCAGGCTCGCGGCCGCGGCCTGCTTAAGCCGCTCTCGCCGCCCCCAGCCCGATCGCGGCGCAGTATTGAGATTGACCGGCGAGCTTACTATTGTGAGGGCGAACCGGGTCCTCGGCCAACGAACTTCGGCTTTATCCTTGTCTTACATGACCGGCCGCGCTCCGCTCGCGCGGTCTTGAGCATGATCCCGAAAAGTTGGCAGACTTTTCGGGCAGGATCATGCGACAAACCAGATCGAAAGAGAGCTTGGTTGATTCAACCCGAAGCAATCACGCTCTAAGGTGTGAAGGTCCGGCCATGAAACGATCGAACGTTCTTTTCGGCCTGATTGTATGGCTGCTCGCCGCGCTTTCTTTTGCCTCATCGCCGGCCGGCGCCGCCGACCGTGTGGCCCTCGTGATCGGCAACGCCACCTACCCGCATGACGAGCGGGCACTGGCGCAGCCGATCAAGGACGCCCGCGCGATTGCCAAGGAGCTGCGGCGCGCCGGCTTCGAGGTGATCACGGGAGAAGACCTCACCCGGCAGAAGCTCAGGGCGGCGCTCCGCGATTTCAAGTCGAAGATCAAGCCGGGGTCGGCCGCGCTGTTCTTCTTCAGCGGCTATGGCGTTCAGACCGGCAAACGCTCCTATGTCATCCCCGTCGATGCTCAGATCTGGACCGAAGGCGAGGTCAAGCGCGACGGGATCAGCATCGACTCGATCCTTTCGGCCATGGATTCGGCTGGCGCGACGGTGAAACTCGTGATCATCGACGCCGCGCGGCGCAATCCGTTCGAACGGCGCTTTCGCGGCACGTCGATCGGGCTTTCCGCGCTGACGGCACCGGCCGGCACGCTTGCAATGTATTCCGCGGCGCCCGACCGGGTGCTGTACGATACCAGCGGGGAAAACAGCCTGTTCGTGACCGAGTTCCTGAAGGAAATGCGTCCGGGCGTCAGCGCCCAGAGGATCTTCAACAACACGCAAAAAGGGGTATCGCAGGCGTCTAAAAACGAACGGGTCCCCTGGGTCTCGTCCTCGCTGGTCGAGGATTTCTATTTCGAGAAACCGCCGGTCGTCGCGACGCGACCTGAACGACCGCGCGACGAACCGGCACCAAAGCGCGACGAGCCGCCACCCAAACGCGATGACCTGCCGCCGGCGACGCGATATGAGCCGCCTCCCGCGCGCGATGACCCGCCGCCACCCAAGCGCGATGACCCGCCGCCGGCGGCGCGATATGAACCGGCTCCCCCGCGTGATGACCCGCCACCGCCCCCGCGCGTTGAGGAAACGACGCGATATGAACCTCCGCCCGTGAAGCGCGACCGGGTCATCCGCGACCTCGATCGCCAGATCGACCGCAATCCGCGGGACGCCGACGCCTATTACAAGCGCGGCCAGCAATGGGCGATGCGGCGGCAATATGCGCTCGCGAGCGACGATTTCGGCGAGGCGATCCGGCTGAACCCCAAGGATGCCGAATCGTTCAACAACCGATGCTTTACCCGCGCGGTCATCGGTGAGCTCGAGGCGGCGCTTGACGACTGCAATGAAGCGATCCGGTTACGCCCGGACTACACCGACGCGTTTGACAGCCGCGGCTTCACCTATCTCAAGCTCGGACGGTATCGCCGCGCGATCGCCGATTTCAGCAGGGCGCTAAAGGCCAATCCCGACATGGCCTCGGCCCTCTATGGGCGCGGCAAGGCCAAGGTCAAGAATGGCGACAGGAGAGGCGGCAACGCCGACATTCGCGCCGCAAAGCGGATCGATTCGACCATCGACCGAGAATACGAGGACTACGGCGTGCGTTGAAGGGCTTCCGGTCGCGGCGACGCATGGTTCACAATGTGCCGCCGCGCGGCGCGCGTATCCAGTTTGTTTCTCAACGAAATTCCGGGTCCCTGCTTGCGCGGGGATGAGCCGTAGGGTGGGCAAAGGCGCGCCGTGGCGCGCCGTGCCCACGCGATCGCGGCTGCCGAGCATTGATCAATCGCTGGGGATGCTTGCTTCGCATGCCCACAAGAGCCGGCGCACCGAAGCCATATGGCTAGCAGCCGTAGGGTGGGCAAAGGCGCGCCCGCGGTGCGCCGTGCCCACGCGATCGCGGCTGCCGAGCATTGATCAATCGGTGGGCATGCTTGCTTCGCATGCCCACCCTACAGGTAAAGAGCCGGCGCATCGAGGCCGTATGGCGTAGGTCTCGCAGCTTCGCTGCGCTCCTTGCCATGTGGGGAGTCGGGTCACGCCGCGCGCCGCTTGGCGCTGATCAGGCTACGATTGATCAGCACCTCGGCGATTTGCACCGTATTGAGGGCCGCGCCCTTGCGCAGATTGTCGGATACGCACCAAAGGACGAGGCCGTTGTCGACCGTCGGATCCTCGCGGATGCGGCTGATATAGGTCGCATCCTCGCCGGCCGATTCGTAGGGTGTCACATAACCGCCGGGCTCGGGCTTATCGACCACGAGGCAGCCCGGCGCGCCGCGCAGGATTTCGCGCGCCTCATCGGCCGAGAGTGGCTCCTCGAACTCGATATTGACCGCCTCCGAATGGCCGATGAAGACCGGCACCCGCACGCAGGTCGCCGTCAGCTTGATCTTGGGGTCGAGGATTTTTTTGGTCTCGACCATCATCTTCCACTCTTCCTTGGTGTAGCCGTCCTCCATGAAGACGTCGATATGCGGGATCAGGTTGAAGGCGATCCGCTTGGGGAATTTGTGGTTCTCGATCTCGCTCGCGGTATAGACCGCCTTGGTCTGCGCGAACAATTCGTCCATCGCATCCTTGCCGGCGCCGGAAACGGACTGATAGGTCGCCACGACGACGCGCCGGATACGGGCGCGGTCATGCAAGGGCTTGAGCGCCACGACGAGCTGTGCGGTCGAGCAATTGGGGTTGGCGATGATACCCTTCTTGCGGAAGCCCGTGACCGCGTCCGCATTGACCTCAGGGACGATCAGCGGAACGTCGGCGTCGTAGCGCCAGCAGGAGGAGTTGTCGATCACGACGGCGCCCGCCGCTGCGATTTTCGGCGACCACTCCTTCGACACGGCAGAACCCGCCGACATCAGGCAGATGTCGACGTCGGAAAAATCATAATGGTCGAGCGCCTTCGCTTTGAGGATCGTATCGCCATAGGACACGTCGACCCCGGTGCTGCGGCGCGAGGCGAGCGCCACCACCTCGTCGGCAGGAAACTGCCGTTCGTCGAGGATTTCCAGCATCGCGCGCCCCACATTGCCGGTGGCGCCGACGACCGCGACCTTGTAGCCCATGGAGAATCCTTTTCTCATGTCACAGCCCGAGTCGGGCCCATGGTCCCTTGCTTCTAGAATATTTCGCGGCGAAGCGGGAGCCGATTCGGCGCCGCATCATCCCCAAAGTTCGGCAGATCTTGTTGCGAGAAGATCGTGCGAGAAACGTGGCGGAGCGCAAGGTGCTGGATAAGGCGGTACATGCCCGCTTCGCCCTTCCGCAGCAGTAGCGGGAAGGCGCAAACAGCAGAACCCGGCAACCACATCACCCAAGAGCGGGCGAAATAGTACGTCGTGTTGCGCTATTAGGATATAACGACCTTAGATTGAATAAGTCGCGCTCCCTTTCTCTTTGTTTGGTCGCATGACCTTGTCCGAAGAACCTGCCAACTTTTCGGGATCGTGCTCTATTGCTCGAAATGGCAATTTATTACCAGGCTGACCGACGGACGGTCAGTTATCATCCAGTTTATTACCATCTCAAAAAGATTAAATACAGATATTATACACCTTAAGCAAAAATGGATAAATATAATTCTACCTTTAATGCAATATAGTACCGATGTATGTACATGAATACCATTGACTTTGTTGAATTTATTCCAAATTCGTGTTTTAATTTAAGAAGATTACGGAACTTCCAGAAATAAATCTAAGTATACCGTCTCCCCGGACTCGATCCAGGTAGCGCGTGCGAAGGTTTATTGCTGGAAGACGTAGATCTTTCGGTAGGAGATACTGTTGGCACAGCGCGCAAGCCGTACGAGTCTTACAGATGGGCGCCGTTTCGCGACCTTTTCCGCGCAGCTTTCCAGCAGCAGCGCGTTGCTTTCGATTGCCGCGCTTCTTTCGGTCGCCATGTGGCCGGACCAGGCCCGAGCGGACTGCGTCGCCAATGCCAGCGGGCCGCCGAACTTCTTGATCGATAACTCCAACAACGCGCTCCCGCTCAATCTCGATAGCGACTGTCCGGGTACACCGCATACGGGCAACAAAACCGTGGAGTTGCCGGCCGGCGTGTCGCTGAGCGTTGGGACGACAGCCCCGACAGCCCTCACCGATAACTCAGGGGCAACCTGGGACCTGACAAATGGCGGCGCCATCGAAAGCACGACCCGCCAGGGCGTCGTATTCATTAGTGGCGGCGCGGTGACCAATCAGGCCGGCGCCACGATCAAAGCCGTGGAAGAGGCCGTCAAGATTTCCGGCGGTACCGGCACGGTCACGAACGCAGGAACGATCGAGTCGACGTCGACGTCGACAACGATGCGAGGCGTCTATCTGATTTCCGGCGGCACCGTGAACAATCAGGACGGCGGCGTGATCAAGGCTGGGGGTTATGGTGTCCGCATAGACGGAGAGGTCGGAGCGATCCTGAACTCGGGTACAATAACGTCGACAAACGCCGGCGCCTTTTTGGGTTACGGCGGCACGGTCACCAACCAGGGCAGCGGAACAATTACGGGTGTCGAAGGCATCCTTGTTTCCGGCGGCGCCGGCTCGGTCACGAATGCGGGCACGATCACCGGGACGGGTGGCACCGCCATCCAGTTCGATTCGTCCTTCGCATGGAACGATACGCTGGAGCTTCAGCCGGGCTTTGTCATCAGTGGCAACGTATTGGCCAACGGTGGGACCGACACGCTGCGCTTCGGCGGCACGGGTGATGGCGCCTTCTCTCTCAGCGATATCGGTTCGAAATACCAGAGCTTCGAGATATTCCAGGTCAATAGCGGGATCTGGAACTTCTCCGGCACCACGACCGCGTCCTTTATCGCCAATGGCGGCACGGTGACGGGCACCGGAACGTTCGGGGGGCTGGACTTTCGTGCCGGCTCGATCCTCGCTCCGGGCGATCCGATCGGCACCATCACGGTCAACGGCGATCTCACACTGGATCCCAACGCCACCTATCAGGTCGAGATCACCGATCTCGGCCAGACGGACCTGACACAGGTGAATGGCACCGTCACGCTCAACGGCGCGACCCTGCAGATCATAGAACAGGCGGGGGCCTTCACCGCCCCCGAGTATGAGTACGTCATCATTTCCAATGACGGCACCGACGCGGTTCAGGGCACGGGTTTTGCCAACGTCACCAATGAGTTCGCCTTTCTCGTGCCCACCGTCAACCTCGCCGGCGGCGACGGCAACGACGTCGTCCTGAAAATGGTGCGCAACTCGGTGCCTTTCACCGCGGTGGGGCAAACGCCCAATCAGCAGGCCGTCGCCGCAGCGTTGCAAGGCGGCTTCTCCGACAATGCAACGCCAGGGTCCGACAACGAAATCGTGCTCGACGCTTTTCTCGGGCTCTCGCCTGCAGCCGCTCGGGCCGCCCTCGACAGCATGTCGGGGGAGATCCACGCATCGCTTGCCAGTGTGATGTTGACGCAAGGCGGCTTTTTCACCGGCGCGGTCGGTAACCGCCTGGCGGGGCTGAGGGCGGGCGAAGGCTTGATCGGATGGCCGGTCGCACCGGTCACTTGCGCAGGACCCGATCCGTACGCGGGACCGCTACCGTGGCCGTCCGACGGTATACCGCCGCTCAAAGGCCCCCCTATGGTCCTCGAATGCGACGCGATCCGCTTCGACCTCTGGGGCTGGGCCTGGAACAGTCTTGGCTCCATCGATGGGGACGGGAACGCAGCAAAGACCGACAGCAACAGCGCCGGGGCCATTCTGGGCGGCGATGTGGAACTGTGGGCGGGCGGGCGCTTGGGGCTCGCCGGCAGCTATGCCACGACCGATATCGATGTCGACGCCCGGGCGAGCCGCGTGGAGACCGCCCATGCAACGATCCTCGCTTACCTCTCGCAGGTCTACGGGCCGTGGCATGCTCAGCTCATTGGCGGCTACACCAGCCATGATTTCGACGTCCAGCGGAACATCCAGGTCGGCTACCTGTCACGCACTGCGCTGTCAGATTATGGCGGCGATCAAGTCACGATAACGGGCGAAGTCGGTTACACCTACGGCATCGGGGGCATCGCCCTCCAACCGATCGCGGCCTTGCGCTATACCCATCTTACGACCGACGGCTTCACCGAGACCGGCGCGGGCAGCCTTGATCTCATCTCTGCCGGCAAGAGCTATGATGCGACCGACACCATCCTGGGTCTTCAGGTATCGACCATCTGGCCGATCGGTGGTTTTCTCGTCGCACCGCAGGCGCGGGCCGGCTGGACGCACAGCTTCGGCGACCTAGCGCCAGACTTAGGGATGGCCTTTGCGGGCGGCGGCACCTTCACCGTCACCGGTGTGACCCGCGCCCGTGACGTCTTCAATCTCGGCACCGGCTTCAAGGCCGCGCTGAGCGACCGCGTCACCGCCTATTTCGACTATATGGCCAGCCTCGCCAGCGACCAGCACAACCAGGCCGTCTCAGGCGGAGTCCGAGTGCAATTCTAAAGCATGTCCCCAAAAAACCGGCAGATTCTCTCGGAGAAGACAAACGACCAAAAAAGAAAAGCCCGATTCCGAAAAGTCGACAGATTTTTCAGATAAGACCTCGCGATGAAAAAAGGAGATTGCGATCGATACAACCGGGAACATTCGCGCTTCTCAAGCATGATCCCGAGAAGTTGGCAGACTTTTCGGACAAGATCATGCGGCAGTACAAAGAGAAATGGAGCGCGATCGATTCAACCTGAATGGATCGCGCTCTTACGCCATCAAGTGTGTATTAGGCGCAACACTCAAAAAGAAAATCATCACGAGCAAGCTTTCGGTATCGCGAAACGCCGACGAAAATAGGAAACTACTTTGCCACTCCCCCACAGAACCGCGAGGACCCAGATGCGCTTGATCATGTCTGCCGCACTGCTTGGTGCCGCCGCCTTCGCGGTCGCGTATGCCGGCTTTTCGACACCGGCCGAGGCTCAGCAGAGGAGCCGATCGGCCTCCAACCAACCGGAGCGCTACATCTATTACGGAAGGCGGCCGCGCACCCGCATCACCGTGCGGCGGCGCTCATTCCTTGATCCCGGCAGCGAGACCAAGCCGTTCGCGCAGCACTACCACGATTATGCGACCTCGCCGTCCTACACCATCTTCCCGGGCTATTTCGATTACAGCACGGCGCCGGGTTCGTGGTCGCGCAATCCGCTACCGGGTCTTTACGACGTTCCCGGCTGGAACTCGCGCTAGGGCATGATCCCGTTAAATCTCTCCCCGCCGGGGAGAGGTGAAAAGCGTGCAGACGCGCGTTGGCTTAGCCCGCGAGCCGCCCCATCTCCTTGATCACGGCTTCGCCCATCTCGGTGGTTGCGGCGGCCGGCGTGCCTGCGGCGGCAAGATCAGCGGTGCGCAGGCCGCGTTCGAGCGTCGCCGCAATCGCCTGCTCGACGAGATCGGCCTCCCGCACCATACCAAACGAATAGCGCAGCGCCATTGCGAACGACGCCAGCATGGCGATCGGATTGGCAAGACCCTTGCCCGCAATGTCGGGCGCCGAGCCGTGCACCGGCTCGTACAGCGCCTTGCGCTTGCCGGTCCTGGCGTCGAGCTCGCCGAGCGAAGCAGAGGGCAGCATGCCGAGCGAGCCGGTGAGCATCGCCGCGACATCCGAGAGCATGTCGCCGAACAAATTGTCGGTGACGATCACGTCGAACTGCTTGGGCCGGCGCACGAGCTGCATGCCACCGGCATCGGCGAGCTGATGCTCCAGCGTCACGTCGGGAAACTCGCGTGCATGCACCGCGCTGACGACCTCGTTCCACAGCACGCCGGACTTCATGACATTGCGCTTTTCCATCGAGGTCACTTTGTTGCGCCGCTTGCGCGCCAGCTCGAAGGCGACGCGGGCGATACGCTCGATCTCGAAGGTGTCGTAGACCTGGGTGTCGACCGCACGCTTCTGGCCGTTACCGAGATCGACAATGGTCTTCGGCTCGCCGAAATAGACCCCGCCGGTGAGTTCGCGCACGATCACAATGTCGAGCCCGTCGACCAGATCGCGCTTGAGGCTGGATGCTTCGGCGAGCGCCGGATAGCAGATCGCCGGTCGCAGATTGGCGAACAGACCGAGATCCTTGCGCAGCCGCAGCAGCGCCGCCTCGGGCCGCACCTCGTAGGGCACGCCGTCCCATTTCGACCCGCCGACCGCACCGAACAGCACAGCATCGGCATCATGCGCCTTCGCCATGGTTTCCTCGGTGACGGCGACCCTGTGCGCGTCATGGCAGGCGCCGCCGACCAGCGCTTGCTCCGTCTCGAATGTTCCGAGCTTGCGCGCATTCATCCAGGCGATCAGCCGCTCGACCTCGGCCATCACCTCGGGGCCGATGCCGTCACCGGAAAGGAGCAGGAGTTTTTGCGGGGACATCAAACGCCATCATCTGCTGTGAAAAAAATGAGTGCTAATCGGCGCCGGCGCGCTTGGCAAGACGAGCAAGCGCGCGTGAACCGCAGGCAGCTTGCGCCCGACGCGCGCAGGGCGCGCATCCCCGACCGAAATCGGGCACGCGGATGCGGGAGATCCCGACCGGCCTATCGCCCGCTCTCGCCGGAACGGGCGAGAGAGCCAGACGGTCATGCGAGAAAGCCAAGAGAAATAGAGCGCGACTGATTCAACCAGAATGAACCGCGCTCGAGAACAAGGGTCAGAACCGGTAGTTCAGGCCGAAGCGCAAAATGTTGGATTCGATGCCGGTGTTCATGCCGGCGAGAACGTAATTGACGTCCGAGAGATCGACATAGAGATATTCCGCGCGGGCGCTCCAGTTTGGCGTGAGGCCGACTTCCATGCCGGCGCCGGCCGTCCAGCCCGCATGGGTATGCCGCTTGGAAGCGCCGAGATATTCCAACTGGCCCTGGCCGAATGCGAGACCTGCCGTGCCGTAGAACAGGATATTGTTGAGTGCATAGCCAAGTCGCGCGCGTGCCGTGCCGAACCAGGGATTCGAGAACTTGTATCGGGCGAAGGTTTCCTCGGCCCCGGAGAATTGGAAGTCCGCTTCACCACCGATCACGACCTGGTCGAACTGCCAGTTGTAGCCACCCTGCACGCCGCCGACCAACCCGTTCGGCTCGATTCCGAAAACCGTCGTATTTGCGAATTGATAGCCGAGATTGGCCCCGAGATAGGGGCCGGCCCAATTCCGCGCCGCGACGGGGGCCGCCGCATAGGGCGCGGGTGCATAATAGGGTTCTCCACCATAGAGGTCGGCGGCGCGGGTTGCGCTGGCGGCAATCACCGCTACGCCCACCGCCAGAATCACTGTCCTCGTCATCAGTCTCTCCGCCCTTTGCCCAGCCGCGACGCCGGCAATGGCCATGCTTTCCGCCTATGGAGCGTCCTGCCTTCGTGCACCTCGAAAATGATGACGCAAGGTCTCTCCTGGGGCGGAATGTGGCTAATTTCGTGTTGCCGATTTATCGACGATTTGAGGTGAAGGTTTTCTTATGCCGCCCCGTCAGCCGGCGGTTAAGGATAAGCACCGGTTAAGATTGCCGACGGCGAGCAGGGCGCGGGTCGCCTCCGCCCTTGGAGCGCGACCGCTTCAAGTCGAATCGTCCAGTTTCCGGCGGATCGGTGCGGTGACGAACGATGCCGCGGCTGCGGCTCATGCCCCGTTCCCCGCTTGCGGGCGTGATCTTTTCCGATCATGCTTGATGGCTGCGCGGATGGCCCGCGCGGCGTTCCACGGCGCACGGCCCAATTTGAGAAGTCGAGCATGCAAAGCCCGCGGCCCGAGAGCTGTCCGCGCGCCGCGCTCGTCACGGGCGCCGCGCGGCGTATCGGGCGCGCGATTGCGCTGGCGCTCGCGCGGGCGGGCTATGCGGTCGCGGTGCACGCGCGCAGCTCGACCGCGGAAGCCGACGCGCTATGCGCCGAGATTGCCGGCTTCGACGGACAAGCGCAGACGGTGCTTGCCGACCTCGCCGATCATCAGGCTGTGCTCGGGCTCGTCGCGGCGGCGCGCGCTGCGGTCGGGCCGCTGACGCTGCTCGTCAACAACGCCGGCGAGTTCGAACGCGATCAGATCGAGGAGTTGGACCGCGAACGGTTCGACCACGACTTCGCCGTGAACCTACGGGCCCCCTTGTTTCTCGTTCGGGAGTTTGCCGCGCAGACGCCGCAGGACGCCGACGCATCGGTCGTCAACCTCCTCGACCAGCGCGTCTTCAAGCCGACACCGCAGTTCCTGACCTATGGGCTCTCCAAGAGCGCGCTGCACACGGCAACGATCATGCTCGCGCAAGCGCTTGCGCCGCGCGTGCGCGTCAACGCCGTTGCGCCGGGCCCGACATTGCCGAGTCCGCGCCAGGACGCCGCCGCCTTCGCCCGCCAGGCGCACGCCGTGCCGCTCGGCCGCGGCCCCTCGCCCGCGGAGATCGCCGACGCAGTGCTCTATCTCGCACAGGCTCGCAGCGTGACCGGCGTGACCCTCACGGTCGACGGCGGTCAGCACCTCGCCTGGCGCACGCCCGACGTCGATGTCGAGGA
>JANQIP010000128.1 GCA_028282095.1 Xanthobacteraceae bacterium
TTCCCCAGACCAAATCCCAGACTAAACGGGAGTTTTAGTCTGCGCCGTCGGATCCCGATCTTGAAATATATTGTTTGTCAGGTCGTCTTCTGGCGCGCCCGACACGATTCGAACGTGTGACCTTTGCCTTCGGAGAGGGCGAGTACTTGTCGCAGCCGCGTCGGCGACGCAAGCGTCCCATTCGTCGAACGTGACCGAGAAACGGCCGACAGCGAACCTCCAGCTGATCGTCACCTTGTGCTGGGGCCGTTTGGTTGAACGGCTGCCGAGTTCACTGCGCGCGGCGCGCATTGTGAATGATCCAGACGGTACAACCACCATCTCCGGGCAATGACAACCGATACGCGCGTATTTATCGGACTGGGCGGAAGGGACCGACACGCGCGCAGTCTCGCTGAAGCGTCCATCGAAACTCCCTGAACGTCCGCAAAAGCTCGCTCGCGCACCGCGGCATCTCGAAGCCCAAGGCCGCGTTCGCCATGTCAGAGTATCTGGTGCACTGGTATCATGCCATGTTTGCGTGTGGCCCCGACCTCTACGCTGCTGCGCGGATCAGCAATTCGAGATGGCTGCACGCCCCCGCAACCACCGAAACCGACACTCCCGAGCCGTTCCGGCCGGGAGTGTTCTGTTTTTTGGCTACCCATTCGAGGATCGTGCCGAGGTCGCCATGCAGTGGCGGCGATCTCGCCACGCTTGGCGCCGGGCGTGAGCGTGATGTGGTCGATCAGGGCACGGACAGCATCGGCCGCCTCATCCCGCTCTGCGGGTGCTGGAGCGCTTCGGCAAGGCGCTCTACCTTCCACCTTCCGGCGATAGATGCCGGCGACATTGGGGTGAATGTCCGGGATGTCGACCGGCGCGGCAGCCGCTCCCAAAAACTCGTCCTGCTTCGCCTCCAGTTCGCGCAGCCGCGTCATGAGCGGACGGCTGTCGATCCGAACCCGTGCGTCCGCGTTGCCGTTGTCGTTCGCTGCCGGAAGCGATGCGTCGTCGGCCGAGCGATCTTCGTCCTCGATAATCGCCGCCCTCGTCCAGAAAAATTCCAGTCGAGAGATAGACTTGGGCTTGAAACGGCAAGCGGTCAATGCAAATATTCCATTCACATCAATAGCTTATGACGCACTCCCGCGCACCATCGGCGGCTCGGGAGGCTTCCGGAGTGCTCGGGGATACGACGGGTGGGCCAAAAAATTCTCGCGGTGCCTTATGCGCGTGCCTCGCCGAGAACGCGGATGCGGCCGTGGGCGCGATTGCGGGGCTTTGTGCGGACCGTGATGTCGACATCCTGACCGAGCGCCGTCAGCAGCCGCATCAGCCGCTCGCTGGAAAAGTTCGCGAGCCTGCCGTTGAGCAGTGCGGATACTTTCGGCTGGTCAATGCCCATCACCGCCGCTGCCGCAACCTGCGTCAGGCGTTGGCGCTTGATGACCTGCCGGATATGACTCGCAAGCTGTGCCTTGGTCAGTTCTTCTTCGGCCTCCGGCAGGCCCATATCGGCAAACACGTTGCCGCTGCTCGCCGTTACCGGGAGGTCGGCTTCTCGTTTTTTGACCATTGCTCGTAATCCTATTTCGCTCGTTCGAGCCGTTGGTCGATCAGGTCGAGTTCCGCTTTGGGTGTGGCGGCGCCACGCTTGGATTTCTTCTTGAAAGCGTGCAGTACATAGACCGCTTTCGCGAAACGCACTGTGTACACAGCTCGAAAGGTGTCACCGTCGAAGTCGTCCACGATCTCCAATACGCCCGCATCACCAAACCCCTTCAGCGGCTTCGCGTAGGCCGCTTTGCGACCGACCTGCGCTTCCTATAGTGCGCCGCCGACCCGTCGCCGCACTTCCTCCGGGAAGTCGCTCAGGTCTTCCTTGCTGCTGCCGACCCAGCGCACCGGCTTCGGCTGATCTTCGTTGGGCGGCTTCACCACGTCCTCGAACCTCGCTCCAATCTATGCCTGATCAGGCATAGATTCTCCCTTTCGTCAGAATGGGAGATGTCTCGCTTCCTGATTTTCCATTGTGCTTGGCGGGCCCTTGCCGGGCCGGTTGAGGAGGGCTGTCAAGGCCGCAGCCGCGCCCGTGTGCGGTGGTGCGAAGCGCCATCTACTTCGTGGCGCAGGCGTCTCAGCTCTTGGCGGAATCGGCGATGGTGGAAGCCTTATCGATTGTCGCTGAGGCACGAATGCTTGCGATTCTCGAGGCGGGATTCGACTGCGGCACCGGCGTTGCCACGGGCACCGGAACCGATTGCGTCGTGATCACGGCGCCGCACAGCCGCGACCGGCCGCGTTCGCAGGACTGCATTCAGCTTTGGGGGAGGCCCTTGGCAAAGCCGTGCTGTCCGTCTGCCGGACGGGCGTGAAGAATTGGTTGCTCGAACAGACCGAGGCGATTGAGCAGCAGCGTCGCACTGTGGCTCAAATGCGACAAAGCAGGACAAAGCATGCGGCGAGACCGTCGTAAACAATTGACGGCCGAGTTGCGCAGGTGCAAGCCTGATGGTGCGTCGGTACCGCGATTAGGCGCAAGCTTGGTCGCGGTCAAAAGGGAACACGGTAAGAAGTCGTGGTGCTTCAATTCCGTGGCTGCCCCCGCAACTGTAGGCGGCGAGCCTGCTTCAAATGATCCACTGGCACGCTCACATGAGGGTGCTGGGAAGGCTGGAGCAAGCGTCTGAGCCGCGAGCCAGGAGACCTGCCGGCGCTGTGTCGCCCACCTTGCATTCGGGGCGAAGGCAGGGACGGTTCTCCGGAGCGGTGACTCACATTGATTGCTCAAGGGGGCCGCAATGGGGTCAGCAACTAAGACGTCCATAAAACCAAGCAGCTCGATCTGCGGGACGGCCATGTCCGTGAGCAATGTTCTCAACACTTGCAAACGGAGCATGTCTGATGCCCAGCGCTTCAGGGTCCAAGTCTGTCCACCTTTCTCTGCCGCTGCTTGCCGCGTTCGCCACCACTTCCGTCTGGCCGGTTGACGGCACGCGCGCGCAGGAGGCTGCTGTCCCTCTGAGGGAGATTGTTATTACCGCCGACCGGTTCGGCATCGATCAGGAGAAACTGGGCAGCGCCAGCACCGTCATCACGCGCCAACAGCTTCAGGAATCCGGCGCGGTCTACATCCAGGATGCGCTGCGCACGGTCCCCAGCCTCGCGGTCAGCCGCAACGGCTCTTTCGGCAGCCTCACGGTGGTTCGCACCAGGGGTGCGGAAGCCAACCAGACTCTCGTCGTCATCGATGGCATCGAGGTGAACAACCCCAGCGGTAACGGGTTCGACTTCTCCAACCTGCTGGTTGAGAACATCGAACGCATCGAGGTCCTGCGCGGTCCGCAAAGCGCATCTTGGGGCTCCAACGCGCTTGCCGGTGTCATCAACATCGTCACGCGCAAGGGCGAGCCGGGACTGCGTGGCGTTGCTTCTGCCGAAGGTGGGTCATTCGGCACGCTGCAAACCTCCGGTGGGGTTTACGCCGGGAATGAGAGTGCCCGCTTGGCAGTGAACGCGACCAGGTTGCAAACCGATGGCATCAATATCTCCCAGTTCGGCAACGAGAAGGACGGCGACGAAAACCTGACCATGTCTGTGAAAGGCGACATGGACATCACGCCATTCTTCAACATCGAGGGTGTGCTCCGGCGCACCAACCGCGATTTCAATTATGATGATTTCGACGATTTTGGCTTCGTGGTAGATGCCGACCGCGGAGAGGAGCGCGAAGAGACATTCGGACGAGTGCAGGGGACGCTCAATCTGTTCGACGAACACTGGGAGCAGAGGGTGTTCTTCAACACTGGCGATACCGAAGCGGACCGGTTCACCGACCAGGTGCGTAGCAGCGGCAACAAGGGCGCGCGGCGTCGCTATGGCTACTGGTCCAAGATGGAGTTCGAGACGCCCGGGTTCGCCAACGCGCAGCATACGCTGATCGGGCTCGTTGAGAGAGAAAACGAAAGCTACCGCAACACCGGCCCCAATCTGACGCCGACCCGGGCGCAGACGTTTAGGCGTTCACTCCTCGGCAGCGTGGTCGAGTACCGGCTCGGACTGTGGGACAGTCTGTTTCTGACTGGCTCATATCGGTGGGACGACAATGATACCTTCGACGATGCGGAGACCTATCGTTTGACGGCGGCCTATGTCCTGGACCAGACCGGTACACGGTTTCACGGTTCGCTCGGCAAGGGCGTGACGAACCCGACCTTTACTGAACAGTTCGGCTTCAACCCGGACAGATTTGTCGGCAACCCGAATCTCGTGCCGGAAACGTCGGTAGGTTGGGATGTTGGCGTGGAGCAGAAGTTCTTCAATGACCGGCTGGTCGTAGACGTGACCTATTTCGAGGCCGATCTTGAGGACGAGATCGTCACCACGTTCGCGTTTGGCCCGTCCGGTTTGATATTCGGCGTCGAAAACCTCGACGAGCCGAGCGAGCGACAGGGCGTGGAAGTCTCGCTCCGCGCGCAACCGACCGATTCCCTTTATTTCGTCGGATCGTACACCTACACGGACTCCAAACAGACTCGTGACGGGCTGGAACAACGTGAGGTCCGGCGGCCGGAGCATATGGCGAGCCTGGAGGCCAATTACACGTTTTTCGACGATCGCGCCCAGCTCGGACTCGGCATTACCTATAACGGTGAGATGGAGGACACTGACTTCACCCCGACGGCGGCAGACGACAACAGGATTACGCTCGACAGCTACACGCTGGTGCGAATTTCCGGCTCGTATCGCTTGACCGAAAACCTGCAGTGGTATGGCCGCATCGAAAACGCGTTCGACGAGGACTACCAGGAGGTGTTCCAATACGAAAGCCCGGGCTTTGCCGCCTATTCCGGCCTCCGCTTGCGGCTCGCAGCACAATAGTCAATCGGGGGATGCCATGCCGCTCCGACTGCCTCGCCGCCTCTCCAGACCGGCTCTCGCGGTGAGCGTTCTGGCGGCATGCATCCCCCTTTCACTCTCTGCGGCGCAGCCTGCTAGCGAAAAACCAAAGCGCATTGTGTCGCTGAACCTGTGCACCGACCAGCTCCTGATGATGCTGGTCGATCCGGATCGTATCGCCGCGGTCAGCCATTTGAGCCGGAACGAAGATACCTCCGTCATGGCGCAGCAGGCACGAGAGCTCCCGCTCGCCTATGGGTTCGCCGAAGAAATTCTGACATTGAAGTCGGATCTCGTGCTGGCCGGCACATTTACGACACGCCCGACGGTCGCGCTGCTGAAACGCTTGGGCCACAATGTCCTGGTGGTGCCTCCGGCATACAGCCTCGACGATATCCGCAAGAATGTGAGGCTGATCGCCGCTGCGGTCGGGGAGGAAGAGAAAGGCGCCGCGCTCATCGACGCCTTCGATGAACGCCTGAAGCGTCTCGCGCGCCCGCCATCCGATCCTAAAGTCACGACCGTCACCTATTATGCGAACAACTACACATCCGGCAGCAACACACTGGCAGACGACGTCATACGCGCGGCAGGCTTTGACAATCTGACTGCCGACACCGGGACACGCGGCACAGGCCGGCTGTCCCTCGAGGCGCTGATCGCGCAAAAACCCGACCTGGTCGTGCTCGGTCGGACGCGCGCGCAATACAACACCGTGACGGCCGACAACTTGCGGCACCCGGCACTCAAGGTATTCCTGGAGGCGGTGCCGCATCTGAGCATTCCCGATAGACTGTGGATTTGCGGCACACCGCACACACTGGACGCTATCGAACGTCTGAGCGAAGCGCGCTGAAAGCTCCTCAAAAAGTCTCAGCAGCCATGACCGATGCGGCGCTTGCAACCAACAATCCGGTGCGGACGCGTGTGACATACGCCCGTTTGCTGATTGGTCTTAGCCTGCTTGTTGCGATCGCGTTCGCCGCTTCCCTGAGTTTCGGGCCTGCGAGGATCGGGGTTGGAACCGTGCTGCAGGCCCTGTTTCTGGGCACCGACGCGGAGGTCCAGTCGGCCGTTCTGATCGTCCGCGAGATCCGCCTGCCGCGCGCAGTGCTTGGGCTGCTGATCGGCGCCACGCTGGGGCTCGCGGGCGCAGCGCTGCAGGGCTATCTGCGCAACCCTCTGGCCGAACCTGGCCTGATCGGCGTTTCGGCGGGCGCCGCACTTGGCGGCGTCATCGCGATCAACAGCGGCTTGACGTCGGCGTTCGCGCTGGCCCTGCCGTTGAGTGGTTTGGCCGGAGCGCTTTGCGCCGTGCTGATCGTTCAGAGCCTGGCCGGTCTTCATGGAGGCCCCTTGACGCTGATACTGGCCGGCGTCGCCGTGACCTCATTTGCAGGTGCACTGATGTCGCTTGCACTCAACTTGTCGCCCAATCCGTTCGCGGCCCTGGAGATCGTCTTCTGGATGCTCGGGTCCCTGGCTGATCGCAGCTTCGTCCATGTCCAGCTCGCGGCGCCACTGATCCTTCCGGGGCTGGTCATGATGTTGGCTCTTGGCCGGTCGCTCGATGCGCTGTCTTTGGGCGAGGACGGCGCCGCCAATCTCGGCGTCAATCTCGGACTGGCTCGGACACTGCTCATTGTCGGCGTTGCGCTGTCGGTCGGCGCGTCCACGTCGGTTGCCGGCTCGATCGGGTTCGTCGGGTTGGTCGTGCCCCATATCTTGCGACCGCTGGTCGGCCAACGGCCGAGCCACCTTTTAGTGGCGAGCATGCTGGGGGGTGCGGCGCTTGTCCTGTTCGCCGATGTCGCCGTCAGGGTGCTGACCCCTGGTACGGAACTCAAGCTTGGCGTGTTGACGGCCCTGATCGGCGCGCCTCTGTTCTTCCATCTGGTGCTCAAGACACGCCGAAGGCTGATCTGATGACCGACCTGATGACGGCCAGGGGGATCGGCGTGACCTTGCAGGAGAGGCCGGTTCTGCACGATATCGATTTCGCGGCATCAGCGGGCGAACTGATCGCCATCGTTGGGCCCAACGGAGCCGGAAAGAGCACCTTGTTGCGCGTCCTCGCCAATCTGTTGCAGCCGGGCGAGGGATCCATCTTGCTGGAAGGCCGGGATTTGCGGCGCCTGCCGCGTCGCATCCTAGCAACCAAGCTCGCTTATCTCCCGCAGGACCAATCGATCCACTGGGCCATCAGCGTCATGGACGTTGCGATGCTGGGAAGGCTGCCTCATCGCCGCGTGGGGAGGCCGCTGTCCGATACCGACCATCGGGCCGTCGCCGCCGCGCTCCGGACAATGAATGTTCTTCAATTCTTCAATCGCCCGGTTACCGAACTGTCCGGCGGCGAACGCGCAAGGGTCCTGATCGCCCGAGCCTTGGCGCAGGAGCCTCTGATACTCCTGGCGGATGAGCCGGCTGCCGGTCTTGACGCGGTTCATCAGCTTGAGCTGTTCGCGCACCTGCGCCGGCTGGCGGATGCCGGGCGAAGCGTTGTCGTCGTGCTACACGACCTGTCCCTTGCCGCTCGCTTCTCCGACCGGCTGGTCATCATGAAAGCGGGCCGGATTCACGTCGAAGGTCCGGCAACCCAAGTCCTTTCGTCACAGGTCCTGGAAGACGTTTATGACATGTCGGCATATCTCGGCGACATCGAAGGCATCCCATTCGTGGTTCCACTCGCGAGCCTTGAAGGCCGCCGTGATGACCCAGTGTGCGCTGAAGGTGGGTGTGCAGAGATGAAGAGGGGGTGAAGAAATGGATGTCAGGACATCTCTGGACAACCATTTGCAGGATGCCGGCACCGGTTGGAGCATGGGCACATTCGGTGCGATCGCGGAGTTCCATCGCGATGCGGAGGAACCGCTGCTGAGCGAGGCGTCGGACGGCCTTCAGTGCGCCACGTCGCGCGGCGCCATCCGACTCAACCTGCCGGACGACGTCGTGCCGGTCGCTCACGAGACGCTGAGCGCTAATCCGCGGCGTTGGGGCTATGGCATCGCGCTTTGTCTGAGCGAAGACAGAGCCGCCATGGCTGGCCGGCGGGTCATCACTGAGGTCGGTCCAGACAAGGCGGCGGTGCGTGAGGAGGACCGCGATGCGATCCTCTTCGATATGGGCCTGAGCGTTTTGGGGGCCGCCTGCCGTCAAGTCGAGTTTTGCGTTCGCACGGCCGACCCGGAGTTGATCGGTGTCCTACGCGCGGCACAAGGACAGTCGGTTTTCAACCCGGCATGTGCCGCCATGAAGGCCATTCTCGAGGCGCACCCCAATCGCGTGGCTCTGACACGCTTGGGCCGGGTCGAGGTGTACCAACCGATCGGCGGGCCGACCACGGGCGGTGTTTCGCCCGCCGGTCCCCATACCCATGTGTTGCCGGACCTGCTTGCCTCGGGTCGCACGCATTCGGCGAATGTCCCCATACCTGAGGGGCTCGTGCCATGCGCCTGGGCCTATCCGGCGAATCCTGCCTCGACCGCGATGGGGCGCGACAAGCCCTTCGACCCTTCGTCGTATCAGGCATTCGAGCAGGTCTTGGAGGCTTGGGGGGTGTCTGTGCTCGTTGCGACCAAGAAGCGCGTGCGAGACGCTATTGCTGCGCGCGAGAACCCCTCAGCCTTTGAGGAACCGGCCGGCCGGTTCGAGCGCGCGGCGGTTCGCATCGAACTGCGCCAGCTTGCACACAAGGCACAAACGGCGTCGGAGCAATCGCTGATCGAAGCGTGGCGCAGCGTCTTCGACAAGGGCGCGGTCTCTGAAGATCCGGTTGAGGCGCAACACCGGAAAGCGACGTAGTCCGACCGGGAGCAGTCTGACCGATGGCTTGGGGACCCATGGCGAACGTTCTCTGAGCCGGGTGTCACACGACCGCTTGCGGCACGAAGGGGACCTCGGGACCCTGTCAGTCTCAGGTCAGCTAACAGACTCAGACCGGCCTTCCGCTAAAGGCGCGCTCACAAGCTGCAAGGCTCGACATCAGGAAATTGGCATGAGCAAAGGTGATCGCCGTGTTGCCGCGCTACGCCGCTTTGCGGAACACGTGGCTGACGTTGCGCCTGTTGACCTCTCCGTAAGGCTTTGGGAAGGGACGCAGCTACCGCTATCTCCGGAGGCGAATGGCAGTCTCGTTCTGTCTATCGCGACGCCGGCGGCGTTGACGCGACTGGTTCGCCGGCCGCGCTTGCCCACCTTGGTGGAACTGATCGCCGACGGCGCGGTCGATCTCGAAGGGGGAACGTTGCTCGACCTTGCAGCGCGGGCCGGCTCGGGCTCTACGCGCGCATTGGCGAAGCGGCTCGACAAAGGACTCGCGTTTCGCACCTTCCTGCCCTTCTTCTTCGGGTCTGGCGGAGGACGCGAAGCACATGCCTATGCCGGGGTGAAGGCCGCGAAGTTTGGGCGAGGGCGAGACGACAAAGCGCAGGTGCAGTTTCACTATGACGTCTCGAACGCTTTCTACGCGCTCTTCCTCGACCCGGAGCTGGTCTACTCCTGTGCTTACTTTCCAGACTCCGAAGCGGACATCGCTGCGGCACAGAAGGCAAAGCTCGACATGTCCTGCCGCAAGCTGCGCCTGCGCCCGGGCGAGAGGTTGCTGGACATAGGATGTGGTTGGGCCGGATTTGTATGCCACGCGGTCCAGCACTACGGCGTAAGAGCCCATGGCGTCACACTGTCCCAGGCGCAATACGACTTCGCGAGGGAGAAGGTCGCACGACTCGGCCTGCAGGACAGCGTCCTTGTCGAATTACGGGATTTCCGAGACCTGTCGGGCATGGAATTCGACAAGGTGGCGTCGATCGGGATGTACGAGCATGTCGGGCTCGACAACCGCAACGACTACTTCCGACATATCGGGTCACTGCTAAAGCCCCGCGGCATTTATCTGCACCATGCCATCGCGCGACCGATGAAGGCCACCGAGAGGAAGTTCCGCAGGGCGAATCCGGAATTCCGCACGCTGGTGAAGTACATTTTCCCTGGAGGCGAGCTCGACCATATCGGCGGGACCCTAGATGCGATGGAGCGCAATGGCTTTGAAATCCACGACACCGAAGGATGGCGCGAACACTATGGACGCACCTGCCGGCTGTGGACGGAACGGCTGTATGCAAATCGGGAAGCTGCTTATCGTGAAGTCGGAACGGCAAAGACCAAGATTTGGCTGATGTATCTCGCGGCTTGCGCGCTCGCCTTCGAGCGAGGCACGGTGGGCATCTTTCAAACAGTTGCGACAAAGAAGGCACGGGGTGCGTCCGGTCTGCCGCCGACGCGTCGAGATCTCTATGCTTGATCCTGACGCAGAATCGGTCCGTCAGAAAGGTCCAGTTTCGATGTCCGAGACCGCGCCATCTGACCTTTCGCTGCCGGGATCGCTGCAGATCGCCGTATACGGCAAAGGCGGCATCGGCAAATCGACGGTCAGCGCCAATCTTTCGGCGGCCGTCGCCCGGCAGGGGCGTTCGGTCCTGCAGATCGGCTGTGATCCCAAGCACGACTCCACCCGCCTGCTGATCGAGGGCAGGAAGTTACGCACGGTTCTCGACTATTTGCGCCTGGTTCCGAGTGCCGACCAAAGCCTCGACCAAGTTGTTGCACGCGGCTACGCAGACGTCGACTGTATCGAGGCCGGAGGACCGGAACCCGGCGTCGGCTGCGCCGGCCGCGGTATTTTGAGCACGTTCTCATTGCTCGACCGCCTGGCGATCAGGCGCGACAGATACGGGATGGTGCTGTTCGACGTCTTGGGCGACGTGGTTTGCGGCGGCTTCGCCGTGCCGCTGCGCAAGGACTACGCCAATACCGTCGTGCTGGTCACGTCCGAAGAGTTCATGCCGATCTATGCGGCCAACAACATTCTCAAGGGGATTAAGAACTTCGATCATCAGGGACCGGGGCTGGCCGGATTGGTTCTCAATCTGCGTGAGCGCAATCCTGACCTCGCGGCTGTCCATCGCTTCGCGGACGAGGTCAGGCTGCCCATCCTCGCCACGCTGCCCCGCAGCGACGTCATCTGCCAGGCGGAACGGCTTGGCAAGACGGTGATCGAGGCGTTTCCCGACAGCCAGGAAGCCGAGTTGTTTACCCACCTCGCAGACCAGTTGCTGGGCATCGTTGTCCGTCACGCGGCCCATCCGCTCGACGAGGAAATGCTGGAAGAGATCGTTCTTTCCCGCAAACCGCCAGGCCGGCGAGCGGCCCCTGCGGAGAAAGAAACGCCGGCGAGAGAGGCGGATGATGCACGACCATCGCGCGCCGCAGAAACCGCCGCGCCGGCGCGCACTGAGGCTTCCCAACCGCGAACGCGTCAGATCCGTACCAAGATCCCGCCACCGACACCCTATTATTACAAGAAGGCACCGATCCGGCCGCCGGTGCAAGGTTGCGCCTATACCGGCGCGGTAACGTTGATCGCGCAGATCCAGGATGCGGTCATCATCTCTCACGGGCCGCGCAGCTGCGCGCATATGGACAGCTGCTATCTCTTCAGTAGGGCGCGCCGCCGGGTGATCCGACACCAGCTGCCTCTGTCGCCCGCACCAGCGTTGATCAGCACCGACATGGATGAGGACGCTATGGTCTATGGCGGCGGCCAGCGCCTGCGCGACGCGCTGCGCCAGGCACTCCTGGGCGATCCCGCCGCCGTGTTCGTGGTGACCACCTGTCCGGCCGGGCTGATCGGCGACGACGTGGACGCCGCCATCCGTGACATGCAGGCGGTCTCACCCGAAACGCCGTTGATCTCGCTCGATGTGGGCGGCAACCTGAGCGGCGGATACGTCGAAGGCTGGCTGGACGGATACCTGAAGGGTGCGGCCGCCCTGATCGACCCCACTTGCGAGCCGGATTGCAACGCCGTCAATCTGGTGGGTGAAGCAAGCTTCGGCAATGCCGGGTTGGTGTTCCGGCAGGTCCAAGAGCTGCTGGCTCGGCTGGGCGTGCGGGTCAACTGCCGGTTTGTTCAGCACACCACCGTGGACTCGCTGCGGGGCTTTCGCAAAGCGCGGCTGAACCTGCTCGCCAACGAGGGATTGGCGACCGGGCAGATAACCGCGTTCCTGCGCGAGCGCTTCGGTGCCGTGTTCGCCAAACAGACATTTCCCATCGGCTTTCATCAGACACAGCGATGGTTGGAGGAAGTTGCCGCCTATTTCGGCCGCATAGAGGCCGCCCGCAACGTGATTGCCGGCTTGCGCCGCGAATACGAATGCGGGCTGGAAGATCTGCGGCCGCGCCTTCTTGGTCGGCGGATCATGCTGCTGGTGACCTACGCCACCGATATCGATTGGATTCTCGAAACGGCGTTCGACTGCGGTATGGAGGTGGTTAAACTGGCAGTGCTGCAGCTGCCCCAGGATACGGCTTTCTCCACCCGCTACGCGGACCGTATCCCTGTGCAGTTCAGCTACCGGCCAGAGCAGCGGGTAGGCGACATAGAGACGCTTCGTCCCGACCTGGTGGTCTCCGGATTTGTCCGGCAAGACCTGCCCCCCCTCGCCCATTACGACACCTTTCCACCCAACCCGCAGATTGGCCCGGAGGCCAATCTGACACTGGCCCGGCGTTGGTGCCGTTTGCTGCGCGCGCCCCTAACAGAGAAATGGAAAGAGGATGCACCCCCTCGGCACTGACGCGTCCGAGCCGGACAGTCTGATGGGAGCGATCTTGGCGATCGAAGGGATCGAAGACGCGGTCGTATTGCTGAACGGGCCAACCGGCTGCAAGACTTTCTACGGCTGGGTCTCCAATCTGCAATATCCACGCTCCGATCACCTTAGTCCCGGCCGATTCCTGCAGGAATTCTACTTCGGGCAAGCGCGCATCCCGACCACGTATCTCGATGAACAGGACTACGTATTCGGCGGAAGCGAGAAGCTCGCGCGCATCTTCGACGCCATCGCGGCCGAGAGCTATGCCCTGATCGGCATCGTTAATTCGCCGGGTGCCGCTCTCATCGGCGACGACCTGCAACGCTTCCTGCGTAACGCCCAACCTCGCGTGCCGGCCATCGCTATCGAGACACCGGGCTTCTCGACGGGCATGGCGTCGGCGCACCAGCAGGCGCTTGGAGCAGCGGTTGCCGCCATCGATCCGCCGGCATGCCCCGCGGATCCCCTTTGCGTCAACCTCCTAGGCATCTCCATCTATCATAAGCACTGGCAGGGTAGCCTTGGCGGCTTGCGGCGTATGCTTGAAGCGATGGGCCTTCGCGTCGGCGCGATGCTCGGCGCCGGCTGTTCGGTGGCCGATATCCGGGCGCTACGGACCGCCCGGCGCAATGTGGTCGTCCACCAGGAGTATGCCGACGCGATCGGTCCGTGGATCGAGGCCCGGTACGGCGTGCCGTCGATCGTTCCTGGCGCGGGCGCCCCGATTGGCTTCGAGGCAACGGAACAGTGGGTGCGCGAGGTCGCCGCGGCTGTCGACTGTGATCCCTCTCCGGCACTCCGGCACATCGAAGACGCCCGTCGCATCGCCTTTCGCCATCTCAACCGCTTCCATCTCCACACGGGCCTTCCCAAGGGGGCGACCTTCGCGTTGCGGGCCGAGGCGTCAACGACGTCACCGATGGTGAAGTGGCTGCACGGCTATCTGGGAATGGTTCCGCTGGCGGTGCAGGTCAGCGGCGATACCGACAGCGCCCTCGCTCGCGAGACGCACGCCTATCTGCGGATGATTGGCTGCGAGCAGGCCTGGGATGTGGACCTGAACTCCGAGCCTTGTGATCTTGTTTTCGCCAACGGTCCGATCGTGGCCAATGCTATTGCCGAAGGCTCAGCGGCTGCCGGCGTCGAGCTCTGCCTGCCCAGCACCGACCGTATCGACGTCGTCCCCAAGGCGCTGCTGGGAAGTGACGGGACGCTGTTCCTGCTGGAGCAGATCCTGAACGAGCTGCATGATCGCGTGTCGTAAGTGCACGCGGGTGACAGCCGACGTCATGCTGCAGGTGCATCCAAAGCGTCGGGCGACTAATGTGCAGCATATCCTGTTGCTTTGAGGTAGTTCCAGCGTTGTTCGGGTATAAACAGCTCGCAGATGTCGCCGACGACGCGCCAGAGTTCGTCCAAAGTGCGGCCGGCGGCCTTGCGCAGTAGCGTTTTGAATCGCCACATCTCGCCTGAAGGCTTCCCACTGTTGTTGCTTGGCTGGCAACTCTGCGTGCGATCGATTCAATCTAAATGGATCGCACTCTAGAGCGCGATTGCTTCAGGTTGAATCAATCGTGCTCTCCTTCTCTTTGTTTTGTCGCATGATCTTGTCCGAAAAGTCTGCCAACTTTTCGGGATCATGCTCTAGGAGCGCGAACATACGGTTTAAATCGCACTATGAACCTCGCGGCGCGTCAAAAGCGGCGTGAACCAATGCTGGAGCGTGTTTTCGAATCCACGGAATTCGCGATAACCAAGCCAGGATAGGCATCTTCTTCGGATAAGGTTCCGGATAGGCACGAATCTGGATGATCCGCATTCCTACCGCGCCGACAAATGACTGGATCTCATCAATGGGGATGCCGAACGGCATTACTGGCGCCGTGTAGCGCTTTGTTGGTTGGAATCCCTTCAATGTCCGGCGCGACAGCCATAGGGGTATCGTGTCAAAGTAGATTTCCGACCGGCGCAATCGGGTCGTGATTGTCCTCAACAGGTCCGCGACTTGCTCTCGTCGGAAATACATGAAGAGCCCTGCTGCGATGATAAAGGTCGGCTTCATTGCATCGACGGCGTCGATCCAGGCCGGATCGAAGGCGGAGCATTCAAGCTGCTTGTTGCGCGGATGGGTGGGCAATAGAGCGCGGCGGGCCGCGATCGCTTCCGGCAGGTCTACCGAAAGCCAAGTGACGATTCCGTTGTCGACGCGCCAGAACTGGGTTTCCAATCCCTCTCCCAACGATACGACCGTTGCGTCGGCGTTCGTTGAGAGAAAGGTGCGCACCAAGTCATCGCCTACTCTTGCGCGCACGGCATGCCCTGTATTCGGCCGTCCGAACTTGCCGAAGTCATAGGCAATGCGATCGACAATGGAGACGCCGAGCGGATCGACCAGAAAATCGTCGTCCTTGCGCGCCTCATGGGCTCGGAAGTACAGCGGCCACAATAGCGTCTCAGGAACGCCAGTAAGCCCAAGCTCAATCCTTCCATTCGGTGCGTCATCCATCATTGTTACCATCCAATGCCCGCCACTATCGCCAATTAAATCTGATTGGAACTATAGATTCTGAGAGTGCTGCCACGTCGTCCCGCAGGCGGCGCCGGCACCGGGTTGGCGCGCCGTGCGAGAGCGACGACTTCCCTGTCGAGAAGGCGGTCACCTGAGGAGCGCGCCAAGCGCGCCGGGATCACGCGGCCGTGCGGTCGATCGTTAAGTTGATTGCAGCAACACCCTGGCTGCCACCGGCACGGAACCGCTTGCAGCGACTAAGGTGTGCCATCACGGAACAGCGCCAATTCGAGCGCTTGGTCAGAATCGGACCGACGCACCAACACCGACGGTCGCACCGCGGGCATAGGATACGCCAAAGACAGTCGGTGGCGGGCCGTTGAAATACTGATTCACCGTCTTGTACTCCTGATCGAGCAGGTTCTCACCGAAGACATAGGCCTCGCCGCGCTCCCAATCGATTCCGAGTCGAGCGGAAACCAGATGGACAGGTTCGAGCAAACCATAATTGCCGGCGTCCGTGTATCGAATCCCGACGTAGTTGTATCCAATACGGCCGTTGACATTCGAACTACCGAGGAGACCGCCGAGGCCCAGCTCGCTCGCCGGCCCGCGATATTCGAGTGCAGCCTTGGCTGTCCACTCGGGAACGTTTGGAAGACGGTTTCCGTCTTTCACGCCTGGTTGCGTCTCAGCAATCAATTCGGAGACGTTGCGTAGTTTTGCATCCGTGTAGGCAACACCTCCAGACACGGCCCAGTGTGACGTCATCTGATATGTTGCATCGACTTCGAACCCTTTGCTTTGGGTATCGATATTCTGGGACACCGCAGCAAACACCACCGGATCAAAAATCAAGACCTGCTCGTCCTTCACGTCATTGAAGAATATCGCACCATTAACTCTCAAGCTATTGTCAAGGAGCGATAGACGGCCACCGACTTCGTAAGTCATCACTGTTGCCGACTCGTACGGTTCTCGCGGGTTGCCGACATAAGCCCCTGAATTGATCGTGCCAAAGCCACCGCTCTTGTAGCCGCGCGAGACATTGGCAAACGACATGAACTGATCAGTCCAATCGTAGGTCAGCCCGGTCCGCCCCGTCCAGAAGTCGTAGTTGAGCGAACCATCCTCGTAAAAATATGGTACCGCACCGACGGCCGCGAATACCCCTCCGAAATACTGTCCTTCGAACTTCTTATGCTCGTGAGTTGCTCGGGCGCCGACCGACCACTTGAGCTTCTCCGTAACGGGCAATGTGACCTCGCCGAAAACGGCCTGACCTTCGGTATTGAGCTTGTATGTCTTTAGTCCCGATTGCTTCGGATCACCGAACATCAGTCCGAAGAAATCGCTCGCGTTTGGATTGTCGGCCTTATCCTGATAGTACACAGCGCCGAGGAGCCATGGCACGCTTGCGCCGGGCACAGACGTTAAACGGAGTTCTTGCGTAAAGAGGCTTTGCTTACGATCCCAATTACTGAAGTTTTGGGCAGGATCGACGAAGAACACTGGCGGAAACAGTCCGCCAAATGTTGCGCTCATCAAGTAGCCATCGCCAAATTGATAATCATTCCGGTTTTTGAACGTCGCATAAGATGTTTGCGATGTGACTGTGACGTTGTCGAATGAGTGCTCGAATTTGGAGATGAAGTTTCCGATTTTGCTGTCATCTTCGGGGCGGTACTGCCCTGCGAGCCGCGGTCCCGGCGACAGAAGGTAATAGGCAGGTGTATCCTTGTTATGCTCGAAGCTGGCGGAGGCGGTCCAGGTGGTGCGATCGGTCGGTGTGAACAGCAATGATGCGCGACCTGACCAGGAACCGGTACCGCCGAGTGTCGGGCCAAAGGCGTTGTCAATGTAACCATCGGTGCCGCTGCGCCGAAACGCAAAACGGCCGGCGAGCTTACCCGGTATGATCGGCCCGCTGACAACGCCTTCGAGGCGATGGTAGTCTCCGCTCCCGTACTCACCGAGCAGGTACCCTTCCGGCGTGAACGTGGGAAGCGCCGGGATCAGGTTGATTGCGCCGCCAGAGGTATTGCGCCCGAACAGCGTGCTCTGTGGCCCTTTCAGAACCTCGACCCGCTGCAGATCGAGATAGGACGAGTTTGAAGCTCGCCACGGGAGAGGAGCGCCGTCGATGAAGGTCAGAACCGTGCTGTCATCGGGGCTGAGCGGTCCCAGGATCGGAGCGACACCGCGGATGACAATGAAGGAATTCGACTTATCCCCAACCGTCGTGACGGCTGCACCGCCGACGTCGCGCAACGCGCTTGGAGCGTCGGTCACGCGCTTTTCGTCAAGCTGCTGCCGCGTCTCCACGTCAACCGAGAACGGAATGTCCCAGATTCGTTCCGGTCGCTTGCGCGCTGTTATTGTGAGCTCTTGAAGCTGGACTTCGCCATCTTGCGCGACGGTCGGGATGGTTAAGCTGCCTGCAAAGATGCTCGTGAGCACTGTCGTGCTGAGCAAGACGGCAAGTCTCTTGTTGAACGGTCTCATGCTGGCACCTGTGCGGGTTGGACAAGAGGTAGATCATCAGGGCGACGAAGCGCCCAAACCGCGACTAACGCGCCGCTACAGCACAGCGCCGCTGAGAGCGCGAACAAACCAGTCAGGCCCAACATGCCGACAATGACGCCGGCGACAGAAGCGGCGAGAAGTGAGATCATCACATCGAAGCAGGACAGGAACGCAGCTTGCGTCGCTCCGTTTTCGACATCACAGATCGTGAGAATGAGTGCACGATACGGAACGATGTAACTGTAGCCCAACGTCATCACGATGAGCGCCAGGCTCACCGCAAAGATGGGTCCATTGAGCTGCGCGTGGAAGAAGGCGATGGTACCGTAGATCGCAAGTCCCGCAAGAATGACGACCGTAAGCGTGCGCCAACTGCCGAAGCGGGCCACAAAAGCGCCCGTCGCGATGGCGGCAATGAGCCCACAGATGTTTGAACCGATCGCTCCGAACAGACCAATCTGGCCCGGCGTCAGCCCTGCATCGACCTGGAGGACCGCCAGATAACCCGCGGGCAGGCCGAGACCTCCATGCGCCAGCACGGACACTGCGATCCGGCGACGAACGGCGGGCCGACGGACGAAATGCCATATCCCGTGCCGAAGGTTGGTCGAGCGAGGTGTTTCAGACGATGGCCCAACGTTCGGCAGGATCAGCAAAGGCACGGTCAGAATCGCCGTGGTGGCGGCCAGCAGCAAGACCAACATGGTCCATTCTATGCCGTCCGTGGCAATCGCGCCGACGCCAAGGACAATTGCGCCCAGCGTGAACCCCGCCGCTTGGTACGCCGTGACCCGTTCGCGCCCCGCCGTGCCGAGCGTGGAAAGGACGTAGCCGTCCACTGCGGTGAGCCCGGTGGCGAGGAATATGAATACAAGCGTCGCGATACAAAGGGTCGCGGCGAGGTCGACTCTCGGATTGACGGACACGAAACCGAGAATGCTGATGATCGCTGCGCCCAACATGGCAAAGGCAAGCGCGCGATAGCGAGCAGCATTGCCTTCGGCGATCCGATCAACGAGCGGGGCCCAGAACACGCGGAGCGCATAAGGCAGGCCGACCAACGCGACGAGGCCGATAACCTCCGCAGAGTGTCCGGCCTGCCGCAACACGGCCGGCAGGACAAAGTAGAAGAACGACATCGGAATGGAGGTCGCCGCGCAGAACGCCACCATCCCGAGATTGACCCGCCGGACGCTGGCCAGGCTCATCGGAGCCTCCAGCCAGCGGCACGTTCCTGTGCCTGCCAAAGTCGCGCATAGAGACCTTGCCGCCCGAGAAGATCGGAGTGTCGGCCCCGTTCGGCGATCTCACCGCCATCGAGAACAAGAATCTCGTCTGCATCCGCAATCGAGCGCAGTCGATGCGCGACGACAATGACCGTGCGTCCGCGCTCAAGCGCCGCGACGGCCCGTTGGATGGCCCGTTCCGTCAGCGGGTCCATCGCCGACGTCGCCTCGTCGAGGACGATGATCGGCGCGTCCTTCAGAAGCGCGCGGGCAACCGCCACGCGCTGGCGTTCTCCACCGGAGAGCGTACGCCCGGTATCACCAAGCACTGTGTCGAGGCCGTCTGGCAGCGCCGCGACCAGCTCCTCAAGCTGCGCCGCCTTGATCACGGCCTTGAGTCGGGCATCGTCGGCCGATGGATCCCCGAGCAGGATGTTCGCCCGTAGGGTGTCGCGGAACAGATGGACGTCTTGATTGACGAGGGAGATCAGCGACTGGAGCCGCGCCGGATCGGCGCTCCTCACGTCGAGGCCTCCGACCGTGATGCGCCCGCGCTCTGTGTCGAAAAAGCGAAGCAGCAACACAACGATTGTTGACTTGCCGGCGCCGCTTGGCCCGACCAGCGCGGTCACACGTCCTTGCGGGGCCTTAAGGTCTATCTCACGCAACGCCTCGGGCTTGTCCGGCTGATAGCGGAAAGACACATCGTCGAAGCGGACGTCGAGCGAGCGACCGAAATCATCCGACTGTCCCGAGAGGGTGGGCTCGGCAAGAAATTTCACCATGCCCGCACGTGCTTGCTTGGCAAGACCCAGGATGATGATCGGCCTCATCACGCCGACCATGAGCGCATTGTTTGCTGCCAGGGTCAGAAACAGAGCCGGGATGATAGAAGCCGCCGGTGGTGCGTGGTGCTGCCAAAGCACGGCAGCAGCTATGAGCGTGATTGCCGTTCCGACCGACAAACCGATGAGCGCACCGCCGATTTGGTGGAGCATGACGATAGCAGGCACCTTCGCCATCATCAGCCGGTACAGCTCTTCGACGGAGCGGCGTAGTTGAACCAACGCCCGTCCGGTCTGGCCGAATGAGCGGAAGACCGCGATTCCGTCGCTATACTCCCCGATGCGTTGGGTCGCGACCGCGAGGTCGGCATTACGGCGCGCAAGCAGATCTTTCACAAACCTTGCGATGACCGGAATTACGGCGAAGGCGGCCGCGTAGGCGGCTATGACGGCACAACCAACAAGCGGATCGAGAAAGAGCACCGTGAGAACGAGGCCGATGGTGGTGGCGGCTCCCGCCACCACGCGGTAGAGGGTGAACCCCGCGACTTCGTTGATCCAGCGGCCGTCTTCGGTGATCAGGCTTGCGAGCTTGGCGACACTCCACCGCTGAAGAATCCCCAGCGGAGCGCGTCGCATATGATCGACCAGGCGATTTCGAATCCTCTCGGCCGCAACGCCGCCGGCCTCGAAGCCCCATCGCCAGGCAACGCGGACGACAATGATCCGTACCAGCACCGCGATGACGATCGTTGCGGCATACGGCATGATGTCTTCAGCCGTGGCGCTCCCGCGCGCCAGCCGGGCAAGGCCCAGGCCTACGGCCAGCGCGGGAATTGCCGTGGCCACCCCTTCGATGAAGGTCATCGCCATGCCTGCCACGAAGCGTCCGCGGGCGGCGCCGAGATATGACCAAATGAAGAGCAGGAGCCTCACGACATGCGCTCCTGACTTGCGTGACGGTAGGTTCGGGCTTCCTCTTGCGCCTGCCACATGCGCGCGAACAGACCGTTGGCGGTGACCAGATCAGCGTGCCGCCCACGCTCGACGACGCGGCCCTGATCCAGCACGAGGATCTCGTCCGCATGGACAATCGTGTGCAGCCGATGCGCAATAACGATAATGGTGCGCCCTTGCGCGAGTTGCGCGATGGCGTCCTGAATCTGCGCCTCGTTCTCCGGGTCGGCGAAGGCGGTGGCTTCATCGAGGACGAGGACCGGCGCGTTCTTCAAAATGGCGCGCGCGATCGAGATGCGCTGACGCTCGCCGCCTGACAGACCATAGCCACGCTCCCCAAGCACGGTCTGATAGCCTTGCGGCAATCGTTCGATGAACGCGTGCGCCTGCGCGCCCTTGGCAGCCGCGATGACCTCATCATCGGTCGCATCGCTGCGGCCGAGCCGAATATTGTCGGCGACGGTACCGCCAAACAGGAAGACGTCCTGAAAGACGTAGGCCACCTGCCGATGTAGCGTCTCCGAATCGAGATCACGAACGTCCACGCCACCAATCCGGACCGCGCCTGCTGCGACGTCGTGGAACCGGGCGACAAGCTTTGCGATCGTCGACTTTCCGCAGCCGCTCGGCCCGACCAAAGCAAAGCACTGGCCGGGCTCGACCTTGAAGGACACGCCGGAGAGCACCGTCCGCGGCCCATAGGCAAAGCTGACATTCTCGAAACTGACGGAGGCATTGTGCGGCGCTTGACTTATCGTCGGTGCCGGGAGCTCGACCGCATTCATGAGGCCGTCGAGGCGCTCAAGCAGCTGGACCTGCACCATCAAGCGATGGCTGATGCCGTGAACCGCCGCGAACAGATCGCCGAAGCCGTAGGCAATCGCCAGGAACGCTGCGAGGGTCGCCGTGGACACCCATCCGCTCGCAGCCATGAGCAGGCCGGCCGGTCCGACAAACAGCAGGTGGCTCGAGAGCAGAACTTGCGCCGCCGATCCCGGAACGACGGCTTGATGCACCCATGCGTTGGAGAAGCGCGTCATCTCGGCAAACACGCCCCGGGCGCGCGCGGTTGCTTGTTCATCCTGATTGAAAGCGCGAACCGTGGGCAAACCCTCGGCGATCTCCGCGCTTGTCGTCGCCATGCGGCTGAACAGGTTGATATAGTCCCGGGTCGGCGCTTCCCCGCGCTGCATCATGAGGTTCAGCAGTGTCGCGCCGAGGATGATCGGCACCACCATGAGCACGGCCAGACGCCAGTCGATCAGGAACATCGCAATCAGCGTGATGATCGGCGCGATGACGGCCGCGCTCACCTCGGGCACGAGATGTGCCATCCCGTCCTCAAGGATCTCGATGTCGTCGACCAGGATCGTGCGGATCTCGCCCTTCGACTTTTCATCGGTGTAGCCGAGGGGTACCCTGGCAAGCTTTTCGGCGAGCTCGAAACGCAAATCGCGCTGCGTGGCGAAGGCGACGGCATGGGAGAGCCCGGTGGCGACACCGAACAGCAGCTTCTCCGCGATGACCGCGGCGATGGCTCCACATCCGATGGTGAGGATCCATCCCCAATCCGGCGTCGCCGAAAGAAGCTCGGTCAAGGTCAGCGCAACGGCAAGATAGGGAAACAGCGAGATCAATGCCGCGAGCGTGGCGCAGGCGATCGAGAGCGCAAGGAGAACTCGCCGCCGCCGCATGAGCCCGAACAGACGCCAGCCGACCTGGCCAACGGTGACGCCTTGCAGGGACTTTTGCCCATCTGCATTAGGCTCGTGCTGATCGGCCAGAGATCGCTGTTGCGATACTCCGTCGACCACGGTAGCGCTGCTTCCCCCCACCTGAGAGGCCATCGCGAACCCCCCAGTCCGCATTCTGCCCAACAGCGGTATTATAGGAGGCGCGTGGTGTCCCGAGCTATGGTTATGCCTTGTGAGCTACGAACTTTCTCTTGGGCAGATTGGTCAACCTTTGAATCCTTTTAGCTCGACGATCGGAGGGTGGCCGAAGCGGCGTCGGTAAGCGTGCGTGAAGCTTGCAGGATCGGAGTAGCCAACGCGATAGGCAACTTCCGCAATCAGGAAACGACCTTCACGCAGCATGATGCGGGCGGCATCGAGACGGCGATCGCGCACGTACTCGACAATGGTGACGCCAAACGTCGTCTTGAACGCCCGACGCAATGTCACCTCGCTCATTCCAACGCGGTGAGCCAGTTGCGCGATGGGAGGGGCTGCCGCAATGTCTTGATCTATGATTTCTCGAGCCTCGAAGGCTCGATTGCGGTGAAGCGGGAAGACCGAGCAGTGACAGTGCCCGTCTTTAAGATAAACTGCGAGCTCGACAAGGGCAGATAGCGCAAGGCTTTCCCTATAGAGACGGCTGATCGCACCTTGATATGGGTTGTTGTAGAGGCGCAGCAGGATCGATTTCAGGCCCTCGCAATTCGGCAAATCGTGCTGGCGATAGGCCGATTTCAAGAAGGCCGTAAGCACATGCCATAGCGCATCGTCCTCGCCGCTTTGAGACGAGAAGAAATCAGGACCAATGTTGAGAGCGGCCATGCGGCATCGCTGACCTACGGTCTGGTTGGTTATACTCTCGAATGTTTCGCCAGCGGCTACCATTACGGGAATGCCAACCTTCAGCATGTCGAGCGCTTTGCCATTGATGATGCTTGGCCAAGGCCAAGACCCTTTCAGCAGAAGACCGATACAAAGCGTTGGCGGATGGTGTCCTTTGACATGCAGGTCGGACATCAGCTCGATGTCGCATTCAAAATATTGCATTAAAGGTCGAACCGGTTGTGACCGAAAGCGACCTTTTGCGAAGACTTCATTAGCGTGGTCCGGAAAGATGCTGTTGCCGTCATCCGCGCTGGAAACCGCGCTGTTGGATGACAGAAGGTCGGCGAGATGAATCGCTGCTTCACCCGCGCTTCCAAGATCAAACTCTCGAAACAACGACCCCTGACTCATAGTGATGTTCAGACCTTAGGCATTCCGGCACACAGGACTCTGGCTCATCGCTCGACGGCAACCATGTCGTGTACAGCCCTAAAGCGAGTCCCGTTTTGACGGAATCGGGCTTCACTCTATTGCTCTTCAGTTGGTCGCGTTTTCTGAAGTTGGTCGCATTTTCTGACGGCGAACCGGTGTCCACTTCGCCTGAAAATGCTCTGGAGTCCGACGACCTGCCAAACATCCTCGCCCTTTCCACCCACGCTGGCACGAGAATGTTATGTTCCTGGAACCAACAAGCAGATTGAATTAAACAACAAAGGCGTGCTGTTCAGCAAGCGGCATGATTTAGAAAGCATACAACAAACAGAAAGTTATGACATTTCTTACCGGGTGCGAGTTCCATGAACTGGCACCTTCCTCTCAAGCGTTTCTTGGAGATCGAACAACCTGCGAGGCACTGCAGCGCTGCTTGCAGCCAGAAGGAGGCGCCAATTCGACATCGACAATTCAGTGGGGGCCATCGGTCAGCGACGTCCAGCCGGCGGAAGCATCGCGCATCGATGCGGAGCGCAAGGGCGATCAACCGTAGCTTGGCTGCCGTTGTTTCTCACGCATCCGCTAAGACGCGGGTCGGCTCACGGTAGGTTTCTCGCGCAGACGTCGGCGATTTTGGTCGCGAGGGGCTGGCTGAATTCTCACGGAACGGTATCTGATGATCCGCCGTTTGGGAGCGCAACAAACAAACCCTGATGCCTGTATCGCGCGCGATCAGAAACGCGGCGCGCTTCAGCGCGATGTAGCTGGGGCTGAGCGCCGTGTATGATCTCTCCGCGACGCCATCCAGCCTGTTGCTGGTTTATGTCGATCATCACGATGCGGCTTATCGTTGGGCGGCGCGGCGGAAGATCGAGCGTCACCCCACCACGGGCGCGATGCAACTGGTTGAGAGCGGGATCATGCTCCAGCTGCGTCAGCGCTAACGGCGGCGCCGCGGGTTTTCCTGCGCGGCACCCTTCGGATCAAACCCGACATAGACGATATACCGGTCGAGCTCGGCACTGGACGGCATCGGCACCGCCATCTCTTCCATCACATGGGTGAAGGCGACATTGAGCCGGTCGGGCGGAATCGATACCGGAACCATGTAAAGCTTGGTCCAGATCGTCTTGGGCTCCGTTCCCTCCTGCACCAAGGCATAACGCAGCGGCACTTGGGTCTCGCCCGGCTTGCCGGCCGGACCGAGGATCAGCCGTCCCTGCACGCCGACCTTGATGTTGAGCGTTCCATCGCGCACGGTGCATTGGCGCGCGGTGCGGCCGAACGTTGCCTGGAAGCGCACGTCCATGGCCTGCTCCCCGCCGGGCGCGGTCATCTGCAGGGTCCCCGCGCCTCGCCGGATGTCGGTCGGCGGACAACTCGTCGTCAAAGTAGTGGTTCCGGGCTCCGCCGGCGCGGAGGCGACCTCGGGCTGCGCGCGGCTCGAACCACCACCGCCGAACAGATTGGTGAAACGCTCGGTGAAGGACGACGACCCGCCGCGCGGCGGCGGCTGTTCGCTGAAGAACTCGTCGGTGGAGGAGCAGCCGCCGGCGGCGAGTGCCAGTGCGATTATCCCAAGCGCAAGGCGCCGTGGCTTGAACCGTGCCGTCATCGGTGGATCGCTCACCTCATCGCTTGCGCTGTTTTTACCGGCGAGACCAAGGCACGCCCGCCTCGCGCTCGCGCTGATCGCCTAGCCGCCACAAGATCCGGGCTCCACACTGTCATGGCTCAGGATCGCTCTTGAGCCGGGCATAGAGCAGGTGATCCTGCCATTTCCCGTTGATGCACAGATACTGGCGTGCATAGCCTTCGCGCTCGAAGCCGCAGGATTCGAGCAGCCGGATCGAGGCGCGGTTGCTCGGAATACAGGCCGCCTCCAGGCGGTGCAGACGGAGCACCGTGAAGGCATAGGGCGCGATCGCAAACACCGCGGACCGCATATAGCCGCGCCGCACGAAGGGCGCGCCCATCCAATAGCCGACGCTCGCGGCCTGGGCGACGCCGCGGCGCACATTGGCAAGGGTGATCCCGCCGACCAGCCCTTGGTCGGCGCTGGCGAAGATGAAGAACGCATAGGATTGATCGGTGCGCTGGTCCTCGGCATAGCGCCGCAGCCGGCGACGGAACGCGCCGCGAGTGAGATCGTCGACCGGCCAGGTCGGCTCCCATGGCGTGAGAAACTCGCGGCTGCGCTCGCGCACCGCCGCCCATTCCTCATAGTCCGAAACAAGGGGCGCGCGCAGAAACACGCCATCGCCCTCGATGACCGCAGCCGGCTCGCTAACATTCACGGTGCGAAAGAGTGCCATGGCTGTCTATCGATGGCCCTGCGCGCGATCCGGCGGCGATCACGCCGCCTTTAGAGCGAGACTTTCAGCGATTGCCGCAGCCCCTTCAAGACGGCCCGGCCCGAGCACGGCGACGGCGGGACGGCTGCGCGCCATCAGCGCCCGACCGGCTTCGCGCGCGGTGTCGACGGTCACGCTATCGACGCGGGACACGATCTCGTCGACCGGGATGACCCGCCCGTGAATGATCATATGGCGGGCGAGTTGCTCAGCCCGTGCGCCCGAACTCTCCAGCGCCATTAAAAGACCGCTCTTCATCTGCGCTTTGGCGCGGGCAACCTCCACCTCGGTAAGCCCGTCGGCGGTCGCTTCCATCTCACCGACGATCACGCGCATCAACTCCTGGGCATCTGCGGCGTCGGTGCCCGCATAGAGACCGAACATGCCGGTATCCACATAGGGCGCATGGAAGGCGTAGATCGAATAGCATAGCCCCCGCTCTTCCCGCACTTCCTGGAACAGGCGCGAGGACATGCCGCCACCCAGAATATTGGTGAAGACCTGAAGGCTGTAGAGGGAGGAGTCGCGCTGCGGCAAGCCTTCGAGCGCGAGGGCAATATGCGCCTGTTCGAGGTCGCGCGATTCGATATGCACGCCGCCGGTGAAGGTCGCCGGCGGCCGGAAGGTCGGCGCCGCCTCGCCGAAGTCGGTGAACAGATGATCGACCTTCTCGACGATCGCATCGTGTTTGATCGCGCCGGCCGCCGCGATGACGGTGGTCGGCGATCCGTAATTGCGGGCAAGATAGCTGCGCAGCTTGGCCGCATCGATCGCGCGCACCGATTCCGGCGTGCCGAGGATCGAATGCCCGAGCGGCTGGCTCGCATAAGCCGTCGCCTGCAGGAAGTCGAACACGAGGTCGTCCGGCGTGTCCTCGAGCGCGCCGATCTCCTGGATGATGACGTTCCTCTCCCGCGTGATCTCGTCGGGATCGAAGCGCGGATGCGAGAGGATATCGGCGAGGACATCGAGCGCGAGCGGCACATCGGCCTTGAGCATACGCGCGTAATAGGCGGTCACCTCGACGCCGGTTGCGGCGTTGAGGTCGCCGCCCACCGTCTCGATCGACTCGGCGATCTGCCGCGCGGAGCGCTGCTCGGTTCCCTTGAACGCCATGTGTTCGAGGAAATGCGAGACGCCGTGCTCGTCCGGCCTTTCGTTGCGGCTGCCGCAATTCACCCAGACGCCGAGCGACGCCGTTTCGAGATCGGGCATTTCGTCGGTGACGACGACGAGTCCGGAGGGAAGGCGTGTGGTCTCGACGCTCATGCGGCGGCTCCTTCGCCTTCGCGCGCGGCGCGGCTATGTGCAAGGATATAGGCCGCGACGGCGGCCTGGTCGGGCGCGAGCACGGTCGCCCGCTCGGTGCGTGAACCAAGTTCGTCAAGCCATTCCGGCAGCGCCGGCCGCACGCCGCACGCGGCCTCGACGGCGGCAGGAAATTTGGCCGGATGCGCGGTCGAAAGCACGACCATCGGCACCGATGGATCGCGCGGTTCCTTCTCGGCCACCGCCATCGCGACCGCGGTATGCGGATCGAGCAGATAGCCGGTCTCGCGGCGCACGGTGCGGATCGTCGCCGCAGTGTCCTCCTCGTCGGCGTGATCGGCGGTGAACAGCGTTCGCATCTGAGCGAGCGCACGCGCGGGGACGGAGAAACTGTGCGATTTTGCGAGCGCGGCCATCGCCGTGCGTACCGGCCGCGCATCGCGATTGCAGCTTTCGAACAGCAGCCGCTCGAAATTCGACGAGACCTGGATATCCATGGACGGCGATGTGGTGGCGACAACCTCGCGCACCTGGTAGACGCCGGTCGCGAGCATGCGCGCCAGGATATCGTTGACATTCGTGGCGATCACGAGGCGGTGCACCGGCAGTCCCATTTGCGCCGCAACGAACCCCGCAAACACATCGCCGAAATTCCCGGTCGGCACCGTGAAAGCGACCGGGCGATGCGGCGCGCCGAGCGCCGCGGCCGCGGCGAAGTAATACACCGCCTGCGCGACGATCCGCGCGAAATTGATCGAGTTCACACCCGATAGGTGCACCCGGTCACGAAAGACATGGTCGTTGAAAAGGCCCTTCACGATGGCCTGGCAGTCGTCGAACGTTCCCTCGATCGCGAGCACATGCACATTGTCGACGGCAGCCGTCGTCATCATCCGGCGCTGCACCTCGGAGATCCGCCCCTGCGGAAAAAGGACGAACACATCCGCCTGGGTCGAGCCGCGAAACGCCTCGACGGCCGCCCCGCCGGTGTCGCCCGAAGTCGCGACCACAATGGTCGCGCGCTCTCCGCGCACGGCAAGGCCATGGTCGATCAGCCGCGCCAGAAGCTGCATGGCGACATCCTTGAAGGCGAGCGTCGGCCCGTGAAACAGCTCCAATAAAAAGGTGTTGGGCGCAAGCTGGGTGAGCGGCGTCACTGCGGGATGGCGAAACGTGTCATAGGCTTCGCGCGTCATGCGGGCGAGGTCGCCGGCGGCCGGCTCACCGCCGGTGAACGACCCGACAATCTCGCCTGCCAGCTCGGCATAAGGCCGACCGGCGAACCCACCGATCGCGGCGCTGTCGAATTGCGGCCACAACTCAGGCGAGTAGAGCCCGCCATCGCGCGCCAGCCCGGCGAGCGTCGCCTCGAGAAAGGAAAGCGGCGGGGCTTCGCCTCTGGTGGAGATATAGCGCACGCGCTTTTCGTTCCTCCTGAACTCTGCCTCGTCCGATGGCGAAATGCGACTCACTTAGCCCGGGCAGGACGTTCGCACCGGCTCGCTAAGCCTTTGGTTTAACGGCCTTTCCGGCGGCGACCGATGCAACCCCGTGACCGGCGGCTACAGTAATGGAGGCCCTTCGCCGATACAAGGAAAGTAGGGGCGGTCCGTTCCTCCAATTTCTCCAATCTCGAGCCCTATGCCGTCCGTGTTCTTGTGTTCCGACTCTGACGGTCCGATCCCGGACCGTCAGCCCGGAACGCTAGCCAATCCGTTCTCTTGTGTCGCGGCACCAACACAATGAGACGAGGTCAAGCGTTGGTGCCGCTACACGAGGGCGAATCTCGCTAAGATCGTGGCATGGCCTTAGCAACGCCGCGCGTCTTCACAATTCCGGCCGCCGTGCCGTTCCTGCCGACGCTCGCGCAGGCAGTGGTCGGCGACGCGCTCAACCCTGGAGGAACAAGTCCCCGGGCAGACCCGCTCGTGCTTGCCTCCACGACCTTGTATCTGCCGACCCGCCGCGCCTGCCGGCTTGCCCGCGACGCCTTCCTTGAGGAGCTCGGTGCGGAGGCGGCGGTTTTGCCCAGCATTATCGCGCTCGGCGATGTGGACGAGGACGAGTTCGCTTTCGACGAGGCCGCCGGAACCGCAGAACCGCTCGACCTTCCGCCCGCACTGTCCGGCCTTGCGCGCCGTCTCATGCTCGCGCGTCTCGTTCTTGCCCTTGCCGCGCGGGTGCGTCCCGAATGTCCTGGCGAGCCGCCGCTTGCGGTCGGGACACCCGCGGCCGCATTGGCGCTCGCCGATCGCCTTGCCCGCCTGATCGACGATATGGTGGTGCGGGAGATCCCATGGAGCCGCCTTGCCGACCTCGTTCCGCACGAGCTCGACCAATACTGGCAGATCACACTCCAGTTTCTTGAAATCGCGAAGGAACACTGGCCGAGAATCCTCGCCGAACGGGGCGCGATCGAGCCCGTGGCGCGGCGCGAGCGCGTCATGACGGCGCAAGCCGCCCGGCTCGCGCAGAAGAGCGACGGTCCGGTGATCGTCGCCGGCTCCACCGGTTCCATCCCGGCAACGGCCCGTTTCATCGCCGCCATCGCGCAGCTTCCGCATGGCGTCGTCGTGCTGCCCGGCCTCGACACCGCTCTCGACGCCGAGTCCTGGTCCGCCATCGATCGCGGAGCGCAGAGGCCCGGAGAGCTGCCGGGCGAACCGGAGAGCGGGCATCCCCAGTTTGCGATGCATGGGCTCTTGACCCGGCTCGGTCTCGACCGGCGCGATGTTGCCGTGCTCGGCACGCCCGCGCCGCACGACCGTTCGGCCCTGCTGTCCGAGGCGCTGCGACCGGCTCAAACGACCCATTTATGGCGCAACCGCCTCGCCTCGCCGGCTTTTGCCGAGCCTCTGGCGCCGAGCATGTCCGGAATTGCCGTGATCGAAGCGGCGAATGCCGAGGAGGAGGCGCTCGCGATCACCGTCGCGTTGCGGGAAGCCGTCGAGCACCCCGGCCGCAAGGCCGCGCTGGCAACGCCCGACCGCGCTCTGGCCCGGCGCGTTGCCGCCGCGCTCGCGCGCTGGGACATTGTCGCGACCGACACCGGGGGCGAACCCCTTGCCGATACGCCGGCCGGCATATTCGCCCGCCTTGCCGCCGAAACGGCGCTGGGCGGAGCAGCCCCTGCCCCGCTGCTGGCGCTGCTCAAGCATCCGCTCTGCCGACTGGGCGGCCCCGAGAAGGCGCATGCGCGCGCCGTGGCCGCGCTGGAGCGCGCGGTGCTGCGCGGGCCGCGCCCGCGCGCCGGAACCAACGGCCTCGCCGAGGCGCTGGCGCGCTTCCGCGCCGAACTCGCCAAGCTGCGGCGCGGCGAGCCATCGGCGCTGCATCCCGCCGAGCCGCGCGTGCTTGTGCGCGAGGCCGATCTTGCGGCGGCGGAACGACTGGTCGGGTGCCTTTCCGAGGCGCTCGCCCCGCTGGAACAGCTCCGATCCGAAAAACCGCAGCCGCTGGCAACGCTCGCCGACCGCCATCGCGAGGCCGTGGCCGCGCTCGGCGCCGACGCGGAAGTCGTGGTCGCGGTACTCGCCGGTCCCGATGGCACTGCGCTCGATGCCGCCTTCGATGAGATCATGGCCGAGCCCACGGCAGGCGATATGTTGGTCGCAGCCGACGACTATGCCGAGCTCTTTCGGACGGCCCTCGCCGGCCGCGTGATCCGGCCGCCGCCGGCCGCCGAAACCCGCATTGAGATCCTCGGACTGCTCGAAGCGCGGCTCATCGCGGTCGACCGTCTGGTGCTGGGCGGACTTGTCGAAGAGGTGTGGCCGCCGGCGAGCCGTCCCGATCCCTGGCTGACCCGCGGCATGCGCCACACGCTCGGGCTCGACCTGCCGGAGCGGCGAGTCGGCCTCATGGCACATGACTTCGCCCAGCTCGTCGGCAGCACGGCCGAGGTCGTGCTCACCCGTGCCGCAAAAATCGGCGGCGCGCCGGCCGTCGCTTCGCGCTTTCTGCAGCGACTGGCGGCGGTCGCGGGCGAGCGGTGGAACGAAGCGGTGACACGCGGGGACCGCTATCTAGCCCTCGCCCGCAGCCTCGACCGGCCGGCCCACCCGCCGCGGCGTGTCCAGCGTCCCGCGCCCTGCCCGCCGCGCACGGCGCGTCCGACCGTGCTGTCGGTCACCGAGATCGAAGACTGGCTGCGCGATCCTTACACGATCTACGCCAAACACATTCTCAAGCTTGCCCGGCTCGATCCGGTCGACCTGCCGCCGGGCGCCAAGGACCGCGGCATCGCCATCCACAATGCGATCGGCGAGTCCGCGACGAGTTTTCCCGACCGGCTGCCGGACGACCCGCTCGCCGAATTGCTGCGGATCGGCGCCAGGCACTTCGCAGCGCTCGACGACTATCCCGAGGCGCGCGCCTTCTGGTGGCCGCGCTTTTTGGAGATCGCGCGCTGGTTCGCCGGCTTCGAGCGCGAGCGCCGCGGGGCGATCACCGGCACGCAGGCCGAAATCCGCGGCAAGCTGTCGATCCCGCTCGGGGAGCGCAATTTCTATCTGTCCGCGCGGGCCGACCGGATCGAGCGCTATGCGGACGGCAGCTTTGCGATCCTCGACTTCAAGACCGGAAAGCCGCCGACGAGCAAACAGGTGCGCATCGGCGTTGCCCCGCAGCTCACGCTCGAAGGCGCGATCCTGCGCCGTGGTGGCTTTCCCGAGGTGCCGGCCGGCGCCTCGCTCGCCGAATTGACTTATGTACGGCTCACCGGCGCCACGCCGGCCGGAGAGATTTCCATCGTCGATCTCAAGCGGCAGACGCCCGATGCCGCCGCCGACCACGCCTATGCGCGCCTTGCCGACCTCGTCCGCCGGTTCGACGATGAGGCGACGCCCTATCGTTCGCTCGTCCTGTCGATGTGGAAGGACCGCTACGGCACTTATGATGATCTTGCGCGCGTGAAGGAATGGTCCGCCGGCGAGGAGGAGGAAGAGGAGTGATACGCTTTCCGAGCGATTGCTTCGGGCCATCTTCACCTCTCCCCGCAAGCGGGGAGAGGTCGACGCGCGAAGCACGGCGGGTGAGGGGCCAGTATCGGCGTTGCGGAGAAGCAAGAGCCCCTCATCCGGCTCGCGGCATTGCCGCTCGCCACCTTCTCCCCGC
>JANQIP010000285.1 GCA_028282095.1 Xanthobacteraceae bacterium
CCAAGCAAAGAAGCGCATGATCCCGAAAAGTTGGGAGACTTTTCGGGCAAGATCATGCGACCAAGCAAAGAAGCGCATGATCCCGAAAAGTTGGCAGATTTTTCGGATGAGATCTTGCGAGCGAACAAGGAAAAAGAGAGCGCGATTGATTTCAACTCATAACAACGGCGCTCGAGGGCTCGCTCGGCGCTCCTTCCCGCATGGGGACAGGACGGGACAAGGGTAAGGGGGCATGCCCAAGCGCGACTATTATGACTGTCTCGGCGTGCATCGCGGCGCCAGCGACTCCGATCTCAAAGCGGCCTACCGCAAGCTCGCAATGAAGCATCACCCGGACCGCAACCCGGGCGATAAGCAGTGCGAGATTCGCTTCAGGGAGGTCAACGAAGCCTACGAGATCTTGAAGGATCCGGACAAGCGTGCCGCCTATGACCGCTACGGCCATGCCGCATTCGAGCATGGGATGGGCGGGCCGGGCGCGGGCTTCGGGGCCGATTTCGCCACGACCTTCGCCGACATTTTCGACGATTTCTTCGGCATGAGCCGGCGTGGTCGTGGCACCGGTCGCGAACGCGGGGCGGACCTGCGGTACAACATGGAGATCCAGCTTGAGGAGGCCTATCTCGGCAAGACTGCGCAGGTGCGCATTCCGACCTCGGTGATCTGCGAAGCCTGCTCGGGAACCGGGGCGAAGTCCGGCACCAAGCCGAAGACCTGCCCGACTTGCGGCGGCTCCGGCAAGGTACGGCACGCGCAGGGATTCTTCACGCTCGAGCGGACCTGTCTCACCTGCCAGGGGCGCGGCCAGGTGATCGACGATCCGTGCCAAGTCTGTAACGGAACCGGGCGGGTAACGCGTGAGCGGACGCTCTCGGTTAGTATTCCGCCCGGTGTGGAGGACGGCACGCGTATCCGCCTTGCCGGGGAAGGCGAAGCCGGCCTGCGCGGCGGGCCGGCGGGCGATCTCTACATCTTCCTTTCGATCGCCGCGCACGGGTTTTTCCAGCGCGACGGCGCCGATCTGTACTGCCGTGTTCCCGTCTCGATGGTCGCGGCGGCCGTGGGCGGCGAGTTCGAGGTTCCGACCATCGATGGCAGCAAGACACGGGTCAAAGTTCCCGAGGGCACCCAATCCGGTCGCCGGTTCCGCCTCAGTGGTAAGGGAATGCCGGTGCTGCGCTCCAAGCAGATGGGCGACATGTATGTGCAAGTGATGGTGGAAACCCCGCAGAAGCTCACCAAGCGGCAACGTGAGCTATTGGCGGAGTTCGAGAAATTATCCTCGACCGACACCCATCCGGAATCGGCCGGTTTTTTCGGCCGGGTTAAGGAGTTCTTCGGAAATAAAGCGAGTTCGGCCTGAGTTGTATTGACCCGGAGGCGACGCCGCTATAACCGTGACGCTTACGTGACGGAAATATGTCGCGTAGATCACAACCGTCGCCTCCGAATATGTCGTTACCGTCCCGGTCGAGTGCCGCTCAGCCAGAACACATCGACGACGATGTGCAGTTCATCCGTTCTTGGTTCGAGAAACCGCTATCGACCGGCGCGGTGAAGCCGTCGGGCCGGCTGCTTGCGCGGACCATGGCGAGCTTCGTCAATCCGCAGGCCGAGGGTCCGGTCATCGAGCTCGGGCCCGGCACCGGACCGATCACCGAGGCGCTGGTCGAGCAGGGGATCGAGGAGAAGCGGCTCGTTCTCGTCGAGTTCAACCCTGTCTTCTGCCGCCTGCTGCAAATGCGTTATCCGGCGGCGACCGTGATCCAGGGCGATGCCTATAGGCTGCGTCGCCTGCTCGGCGATCTCATCGTGCGCGGCGCCGCCGCCGTCGTCTCGGGCCTGCCGCTTGTCACCAAGCCGCTGCGCACCAAGCTCCGGCTCCTCTATGAGGCCTTCAGCCTGCTCGCGCCGGGCGCGCCCTTCGTGCAGTTCACCTATGCCGTGGTGCCGCCGATCTCGCGTCCGCTGGTCGGCGTTCGGGTCGAAGCTTCCGAGCGCATCTGGCTGAACCTGCCGCCCGCGCGCGTCTGGGTCTATCGCAAATACTGAGTGGCGGCGCTCTTTACTCGCCTCATGGTGAGGAGTTTGTAGGGTGGGTTAGGCGCGCAACGCCGTAACCCACCGTGGGCGGTTGGAGTAATGTCGGCGGTGGGTTACGCGCCTTCGGCGCTAACCTACCCTACGCGCTGAACGCCGGCGCCAGCCATCGCGCCCTGTCAAGCCTGCAGGATCGCTGGCCACCCATGTTCCGTCATCGGTTTCGCGTGGACGCGGAGGCCTTGTATAAGGTTGGCGTTGAGAAGGTTTCGGGCCTTGTGCAGCACTGACATGTCATGCCCAATCCGAAGATGCTGACATTCGCGGGATCGATCCGCACCGGCTCGTTCAATGCCCGCCTTGCGGCGCTCGCCGCCAAAGAACTGGCGCTGCTCGACGTCGAGACGACCCTGATTTCGCTCCTCGACTATCCGATGCCGCTCTATGACGGCGATCTTGAAGCGCAGTCGGGCCCGCCGCCGAACGCCGTGACGCTCAAGCGCATGATGGGAATCCACCACGGCGTCTTCATCGCGAGCCCGGAATACAATGCCTCGGTGCCGCCGCTTCTAAAAAATGCGCTGGACTGGGTCTCGCGCGTGCGCGAGGCGGGCGAACCGCCGCTCGCCGCGTACAAGAACCGCGCCTTTGCGATCGGCGCTGCCGCGAACAGCACGCTCGGCGGCTATCGCGGGCTGATGGCATTGCGCCAGGTGCTCGTGCTCGGCTGCGGGGCGCTCGTGATCCCCGAGCAGGTCGCAGTGCGCGAGGCGGCCAGCGGCTTCGACGAGATCGATGCCCTGCGTGACGAGCGCACCGCCAATGCACTGCGCAATGTCCTCGCCCGTCTCGTCGAGGCGGCGCAACCCTTTACCTAGTGATGCGGCACCAACGCTTGAGCTCGTCTCATCGTGTTGGCGCCGCATCACAAGCCATCGGATCAGACCAGACAAAGAGCAGCATGATCCGGAATAGTTGGCAGACTCTTCGGACAAGATCGTGCGATCGAAGAAGAGAAAGCGCAGGCGATTGATCCAGCCGGAATCGATCGCCCTGTAAGTGGTAACGGACAGGGGAGGGGGAATTGCATCATCCGCGCGACCGTTTGATCGTGGCTCTCGATCTTCCTTCCGTTGAGGCGGCCGAAGCGTTGGTCGACCGTCTCGGCGATGCGGTGACCTTCTATAAGATCGGCTATCAACTTGCTTTCGCCGGCGGGCTTGCGCTCGCCGAAAAGCTTATCTGGAACGGCCGTCAGGTCTTCCTCGATCTCAAGCTGCACGACATCGCATATACGGTCGAGATGGCGGCGGCGAGCGTCGCCCGCATGGGCGCGACGTTCCTTTCGGTGCACGGCTATCCGCAGACGATGAAGGCGGCGGTCGACGGGCGCGGCGATTCCAACCTGCGCATTGTCGCGGTGACCGTGCTCACCTCTTACGACGACACCGACCTTGCTGCGGCGGGCTATGACTTCACGGTCGCCGAGCTGGTCGCCGAGCGCGCGGCACAGGCGCGCGACATCGGGGTCGACGGGCTTGTCTGCTCCGGCGAGGAAGTGGAGACGCTTCGGGCCATGGTCGGGCAAAGCATGGTGCTGGTCACGCCCGGCATTCGCCCGTTCGGTGCCGCTGCCGCCGACCAGAAGCGGGTAAAGACGCCGTTCGAAGCGATCACCGCGGGTGCCGATTACATCGTGGTCGGCCGGCCCGTCGTCGAAGCCACCGACCCGCGGACGGCGGCCGAGGCGATCATTGCCGAGATCGCCGCCGCGGCGGGTGCAGACATGTTGTGAAGTGACGTAGCGGAGCTGGCCATCCCCGCCCTGATTGCTTCAGGGGGCCGTGATTGCTTCGGGGGAGGGTCAGGATTCCTCGGACGTCTTCTTGAGAACCTGGCGGCCGCGATACATGCCGGTCTTCAGGTCGATATGGTGGGGACGGCGAAGCTCGCCCGAGGTCTTGTCCTCGACATAAGTGGACTTCTTCAGCGCGTCGGCTGACCGTCGCATGCCGCGCCTGGAAGGCGAGGTCTTCCTCTTCGGAACGGCCATGACTGCGGTCTCCTCAAACTCGATCGGCCGCGCGCCGCGGTCCGAAGACTGTCATCCTTAAAGCGTGGGCTTATAGAGCAAGGTTCCAGCCAAGGCCAGTGCGATTTCTTCCTCCGATCCTCACCCAGAGGAGACCGCGAAGCGGCCGTATCGAAGGAGAGGAGGCCATGGACGGAAACGCGGGGTCACGTGAAGCAGCACGGTTGCGCCTATTCGTCAGGAATCCGGTCGTGGTGTGAGACAGTCCGTTAGGCCTGGAGTTCTCGCGCGCCGCTCATATGTGGCGGCGAGCCGGCGCAGCGTCCGGCTGGCCCGGGCTGGGTTGCGCCGGATCGGATTGGGCAAGGCGGCCGCCAAGAGCGCGGCCTGGCGCCGGCTCAAGCGCCGCGCGGGTCTGCCGAACGCGCGGCGTGCCGCGGCCTCCGCGCCGAACCGGCCGTTCGGACCCCATTCGGCGATGTTGAGATAGATCTCCATGACCCGCCGCTTGCCGAGCACAAGGTCGAGCCAGAGCGCGAGCGGCGCTTCGAGAACCTTGCGCAGGACGCTGCGGCCCGGCCACAGGAAGAGGTTCTTCGCAGTCTGCTGTGAGATGGTCGAGGCGCCGCGCAGGTCGCCGAAGCTGTCGGCGTCCTCGATCACGTTGCGGATTTCGGCAAGATCAATACCCGGATGGCGGCAGAACCTGGCGTCCTCGGCGGCGATGACCGAGGCCGGCAGCGCCGGCGCCATGCGCTCAAGGGGAACCCAGACGCGCTCGACCCGCGCGCCACCGAGCCACCGCGCGAGCATCAGGGTCGAGACCGGACGTCCGAACGAGTAGAGCGGCGCGAGCGCGTAAGGAAGCAGCAGCAGAACGGCAAGAATGACGGCCAGGAGCCCGAGCGCGCGCATCCAAACGCTTCGGCTTGGTCGACCGGCACGGCGCCGGATCCAACCCTTGCGCCCTTGATCGCCAGGAGCCGTGCGGCCGGCCTGACGCGAGGGGGACGACCGCGACCTTGTCGCCATCGAGCTGCCTTCTGGAGCGATTGCTGCAGCTTAAATCAACCGCGCCGGTTCCGTGTCATTGATTGCGTGATGTTATCTGAGAAGTCTCCTAACCCCTCGGGACCATGCTCTACGACCGTATCCCGTTCCTGTCACTTGCGCCGGTCGGCGAGAAGCTCGCGATAGAGCTGGGCGTAGCGCTTGGCCGAGCGGCGCCATGATACATCGGTGCGCATGGCATTGCGTTGCGCGCGCCGCCACACCCGCTGATTACGCCAGAGCGCGGTGGTTCGCAGGATCGCCGCCTCGAGCATGCCGGCGGTGGGCGCAAATTGGACGCCGGTGCCGGCACCCTCCGCGATCGCCATTTCATTGAGGTCGATCACGGTGTCGGCCAGTCCGCCGACCTGGCTCACGATCGGCAAGGTCCCGTAGCGTAGCGCGCAGAGCTGGGGCAGGCCGCAAGGCTCGTAACGCGAGGGCATCAACAGCGCGTCGGCGCCGGCCTGGATCAAGTGAGCGAGTTCCTCGTCATAACCGATGACGCAGCCGACACGCCCATTGTGAATGCGGGCGGCGTCGGCAAAGGCCTGCTGCAATGCCCGCTCGCCGGTCCCGAGCACGACGAGCTGGGCGCCGGTGGCGAGCAGCGTCGGCAGCACGGGGACGAGCATGTCGAGCCCCTTCTGCCAAGACAGCCGGCTGATCACGCCGAACAGCAGCGTGTCGGTCGCCTCGAGCTTCATCTTGCGCTTGAGCACCGCTTTGTTGGCGATGCGCGGCGCCATGCGGCGGGCGTCGAAATTGGCGGCGATCAAGGGATCGGTCGCCGGATTCCACACCGTCTCATCGATGCCGTTGAGGATGCCGCTGAGGCGCTCGGTGCGCACGCGCAGGAGCCCGTCGAGGCCCATGCCGAATTCGGGTGTGCGGATCTCGGCCGCATAGGTCGGCGATACCGTCGTGATTCGGTCGGACAATGCGAGCCCGGCCTTCAAGAAACCGACCTCGCCGTGAAACTCGACGCCCTCGATGCTGAAGGCCTGGGGCGGAAGCTTCAACTGGTTCATCACCGAGGCCGGGAACAGGCCCTGGAATGCCAGATTGTGCACCGTCATCACGGTGCGGGCCCGGCGCTCGAAACCGCCATAGCGCAGATAGGCCCCGGCAAGCCCTCCCTGCCAGTCATGGGCGTGCAGAACATCGGGCGTGAGCATCGCGATCTGCCCCGCGCCGATCTGCGCCGCGACCAGGCTGAGCGCGCCGAAGCGGACGGCATTGTCCGGCCAATCCTTGCCGTCCGGTCCGTGATAGGGGCTGCCGGGCCGGCGATAAAGGTGCGGTGCGTCGATGGCGATGATTTCGAGACCATTCGCGCGCCCGTGAAGGAGCTGCGCCGGTCCGTCGAACAGGTCTTCGAACGTGTGTACCGTCTCGACGTCGGACAAAGTGTCGAGCACGGACGGATAGCCCGGTATCAGCGTGACGACACGGACGCCTTCAGGGGCGAGCGCCTGCGGCAGCGCGCCCGCCACATCGGCGAGACCGCCGGTCTTGACGAGCGGGTAAACCTCGGAGACGACAAAAAGAACGGTGATCTGCGAGGATTTCACAAACGATCGATCATGGTCTGGGTGATGAGACAGATGCCCCGGTCGGTCCGGCGGAAGCGCTTGGCGTCGAGCTCGGGGTCCTCGCCCACCACGAGCTTCTCCGGAATGCGGACGCCCTTGTCGACCACGACATTGCGTAGACGCGCACCCCGAGCAATATCGACATTCGGCAGGATCACGGAATTGTCGACGAATACGTAAGAATGGATGCGCGCGCCGGCGAACAGCAGCGAACGGCGGATCGAGGCGCCGGAGATGATGGTATCGCTCGCAACCAGCGAGGAGACTGCGATCCCGCGCCGGCCCTGTTCGTCATGCACGAACTTGGCGGGGGGCGAGATCTCGGCAAAGGTCCAGATCGGCCAGTTGTGATCGAATAAATCGAGCTGCGGCACCACCGCAGTGAGGTCGATATTGGCCTCCCAGAACGAGTCGATCGTTCCCACATCGCGCCAATAGGGCTGCGCCTCAGCGCGTGAGCGCACGCAGGAGCGCGAGAAGGAGTGCGCGACCGCCTTTCCGTATTTGACGAGGTAGGGGATCATGTCCCGACCGAAATCGTGGCCCGAATGCGGATCGGCGGCGTCGCGACGGACCTGGTCGATCAGGAAGCGGGTATTGAACACATAAATACCCATGCTCGCCAGCGCCTGGTGCGGATTGCCGGGTATGTGCGGCGGATTTGCCGGCTTCTCGACGAAATCGACGATCACGTCGTTCTCGTCGACATGGATGACGCCGAAGGCGGTCGCTTCCTTGACCGGCACTTCGAATACGGCGACGGTGATGTCGGCGGACTGCTCGACATGCTGCTGCAGCATGTGCTCGCAATCCATCTTGTAGACATGGTCACCCGCGAGAATGATGACATATTCGGGATTGTAGGTCTCGATGATGTCGATGTTCTGGTAGACGGCATCGGCCGTACCCGCATACCAGCTCGCCCCGGCGATGCGCTGGCTGGCCGGCAGAATATCGAAGCTCTCATTGCGCTCCGGTCGGAAGAAGTTCCAACCCCGCTGCATGTGCCGGATCAGGCTGTGCGCCTTGTATTGGGTGGCGACACCGATACGGTGAATGCCCGAGTTGAACGCATTGGAGAGCGCGAAATCGATGATCCGGCTCTTGCCGCCGAAATAGACGGCCGGTTTCGCGCGATTGTCACATAGTTCGTGAAGACGACTGCCCCGGCCCCCGGCCAGAACATAGGCCATGGTCGAGCGAGCAAGGGGGGCTGTTCTCAAGAGATTGATCGGCACTGATACGCCTCGTTGTGTGGTTGTTGCCTCCTGGTCGCTGCCCCGCTCCCGTGCTCATCGACGTGGGTAGATGACCATGAAGTCGGATAGAACTAGGTTCGAATATAAGCTTCCGTAGCATAGCGCCGCATCATGCGTGCGCTGTTGAACACCGCGCCGATCTTGGTGATGGTCTGCTGCATCATCCAGATCCAGCGCGCGCGGTTATCGTAGTACATCGGAAGGACGACGTTTTCGAGCTTGTTGTAGAACTCCTCGGCATGCGCCTCCGCCGACGCATCTCCCCCGTCGGCCCCGATCGCCCAGCCGGTCACGTCCTCTTCCCACCCTTCGAGCCACCAACCGTCGAGCACGCTGAAATTGAGCACCCCGTTGAAGGCGGCCTTCATGCCGCTCGTTCCCGATGCTTCGAGCGGAGGGATCGGGTTGTTGAGCCAGACATCGCTGCCGGACACCAGCTTGGCGGCCAGCCCCATGTCGTAATTCGGCAGGAACGCCATGGGAATCTCCTTGAGCGCGCGCATCTGATGATGGACGTCGCGGATGATGCCCTTGCCGTCAAAGTCGCGCGGATGCGACTTGCCGGCCATCACCACCTGGAAAGGATAGCGTTTGTTGATCGCGTTCAGCCGCCCGACATCCGCGAACAGCAGGTTCGGCCGCTTATAGCCGGTCATGCGCCGTGCAAAGCAGATCAGGGGCGCGTCCGGCGTCATCTTGACCCCTACGCTGTCCTGGATGTTGGCGATCAGCTCACGTTTGGCCTGCTGGTGCGCGGCCCATAGATCCTCGGGCGGCACCTGATCGGCCTTGAGCAGGTCCTCGGGCTCATGCCCCCAATGCGGCACCAAGTTCTTGACAAGATTGAAGATTGCAGGGTGCATCCAGGTGCGCACATGCGCGCCATTGGTGATCGTGTGAATCTTGTATTCGGGGAACATGCGCTGCGCCGTCTCGGCGTGCCGGCGGGCGACGCCATTGGCGTAGCGGGAGAGATTGAGCGCGAGCCGCGACATATTGAGCCGGTCGCGGCCGGCCAGCAGCTTGAGCTGGTCGATCTCGATGACATCGCCGAGGATCCGGCGGACATCGGCATAATCGAAATTGTCGTGTCCGGCCTCCACCGGCGTATGCGTCGTGAACACGCATTTCTCGCGGACGGCGTGGACGTCGTATTTGAACGGCTCGGGAATGCCGGGAATCGGCGAGATGCGGTGCTGATCGAGCAAGGCCAGCGACAGAAAGGCCGCATGGCCTTCGTTGAGGTGGTAGGTGTCGATTCGGAAGCCGAGCGCCCGCAATACGCGCACCCCGCCGATGCCGAGCACGGCCTCCTGCTTGATGCGGTCCTTCTGGTCGCCGAAATAAAGCCGGTTGGTGATGGTGCGGTCGCGCGCTTCGTTCTCCGGCACATTGGTGTCGAGCAGGAGGATCGGAATCTGGTGACCGCGCCACGATTTCAACTCGTACAACCAGGGCTTGATCCAGACCCATCGGCCTTCGATGCTCACGGCCACCATGGCGCCGATCGGCGTCGCATAGTCCTCAGGATTCCAAGGGTCGGCGTTGTCGATCTGGTTGCCGTCGGCGTCGATCTCCTGCCGGTTCGAGCCTTCGCGTGAGGCGAGCGTCACGAACACGAGGGGGAGCCTGAGATCGGCCGCGGAGCGGGCCGCATCGCCGGCGAGAAGCCCGAGGCCTCCCGAATAGGTATGCATTTCCGGCCGAATCCCGATCTCCATGGTGAAATAGGCAATACGGTTCGCCGACAGGTAGGGTTCGACCTGGTTCATTGAAACTCCCCGAAGGATTTGAGTACGAAGATCCTACGTTCTTCTGAGTCGGAACGCTTTTCACTGGGTACTGCGGAGCAAAATTCGAGCCGAGTAGGACGCCGATCCGACGGAAGGCTGTGGCTCATCGGCACGGCCTCCGTCCGGCCCGCGCTCGTTTGGAATGCGTCCATCTTGTGGTGTTGTTGCACAGTTTGTGCATGTGGCGCAAAGCTCTCATACGGTGTCCCGCGGTGTCGCCGGGCGCCCGCACATCAAGAGGCGAAGCCAGATGACGCATCGGCAGACCAGTTCCCGAAATCTCCTTCAAGCAAAGACCCCCCGCGGTCTGCCCGCTCGCTGTCGGGAACGCATTCCACCTGCCATATCCAAGGAATCTGCGCCAAGCGCAAGCCTCGTGTCCCAGCCCATTGGGGTGAGCGATATCAAAGCCGCGCGGGGCAAACAACCGCTGGCGTCTCAAGCATGATTCCGAAAAGCTCGCAGATTTTTCGGAAAAGGCCATGCGACGAAACGAAGAGAGAGATAACGCGGTTGATTAAACCTTAAGCAATCGCGCTCGGATGCGCGCTTGGAAACAATCACTGCGTCGGAAAACAAAACGGGAGCGCTGCACAAGCGCTCCCGAAAGCCTGTCGCCGTTTTTGCGCCGCTCAGCTCTTTTTCTTCTTCTTTCCAATCACCTCGATCTTCACCGGGGCAAGGCCGGAGAAGCCAAGCTTGCGGGCCGCGGCCGGCATCAGGTCGATGATCCGCCCGCGAATGAACGGGCCGCGATCGTTGATCCGCACCACCACCGAACGTCCGGTGCGACGGTGCGTCACCCGCACCATGGTTCCGAACGGCAGGGTTTTGTGCGCGGCGGTCATCCCGCTCGGATGCGCATGCTCGCCGTTGGCCGTGCGTCCGCCTTTGTAAACCGAAGCTATACCGGACTCAGCCTTGACTTGGACGATGGAGCCCATCGTCAAACCAAATACAAGGAGTAGGCCCATGCCGATATTCTTGTATTTTAGTTTATTCATCCTTCTATCCACCTCATTGTTATTGACGAGGGGGCGCGAGGTGACGGAGGAATTGTGCTTTTTCTGGCCTCAAATCAGACCATTTTGCGATGCAAAATCAACTATTGTTACGATTATTTATGGGAATGTCGCGCTTGCCGTGGCGGCCGCGGCCGGGGACCTGCGATCGTGACCCCGAGAAATTGCGGATTTTTCCGGTAAGATCATGCGAGGATAGGTCCAAACTGCGCGGTTGATCGCCGGAAACAATCACGCTTGCGGAGTGGGATCGTGCGCCATTCGAGACAGCCCGTCGCCGCATGGCCGGCGATTTTCACTTACGGCTTCCGCCCGTTCTTTCTGTTCGGTGCGTTCTACGCCGGCGCCGCGCTGCTCCTATGGCAGGCGATGTTCGAAGGCCAGCTCACCCTGGACACGGGTTTCTCGTCGCTGGACTGGCACGTTCACGAGATGCTCTTCGGCTATGTGGCCGCGATCGTTGCCGGGTTCCTCTTGACCGCGATCCCGAACTGGACCGGACGGCTCCCTTTGAACGGCCTGCCGCTTCTCGTCCTGGTGCTGGTCTGGGTGGCCGGCCGGGTAGCGGTCGCGTTTTCCGGCGTGATCGGCTGGTGGCTTGCAGCGCTTATCGATGTCTCCTTCTTGTTCATGGTTCTCGCCGCGGCCACGACCGAGATCATCGCCGGCAAGAACTGGCGCAATCTGCGCGTCGTTGCGATCGTTGCGGTTTATGCCGTTGCCAATGCCTGGTTCCACATCGAGGCTCATACGCAAGGGGCGTCCTCCTACTCGCAGCGGCTCGGCCTTTCGGCTGTCATCCTTCTCGTCATCCTGATCGGTGGCCGGATCGTCCCGAGCTTCACCCGCAATTGGCTCGCGCGGCAAAGCCCGGGACGCCTGCCTGCGCCCTTCGGTCGCTTCGATGCACTTGCGTTTACGGTGAGCGCGCTTGCGCTCGCCGTATGGACGGCTGTCCCGGACAATGTGGTGACCGGCGTGCTGTTGCTCGCTGCCGGGCTCCTGGAGGCGCTACGGCTGGCGCGCTGGGCGGGTGAGCGTACCCTGGGAGACCCCCTCGTGTTGGTCCTGCATGTCGGTTACGCCTTCATTTTTATCGGTTTCATATTGGTCGGCGCTTCCATCTTGGGCTTGGATGTTCCGATCAGTGCCGGATCGCATGTGTGGACGATCGGCGCCATCGGGGCGATGACGCTTGCGGTGATGACGCGGGCGAGCCGCGGCCATACCGGCAGGACGCTCGAAGCCCCGCCTTCGACCCAGGTCCTTTATCTCGCTTTGATAACCGCGGCCGTGTTGCGCGCGCTTGCGGCCGGCTTGCCGGAATTCAGCCTGCCTTTGTTATGGGCGTCGACGGTCGCTTGGATCGTGGCTTTCTGGGGGTTCTGCGTGGTTTACGGCCCAGCCTTGCTGCGACCAAGAGTCAGGCCAGCCTGACAATCTTGTTGGATGCGTTCCAAGGACTATGTTGCACCGCCCTTGGTGCTATGTTAGCAAACCGGCGTTTTCCGGAGCGCCGCTCCGCAACGCTCGAAACTTTAAGTCCCGTTTGAAAAAAAAGGGGCTTGTGCGCGTTCGGCCAGAGCGCGCCGGCACCTTGTTCTTTAGTGAGCCCAATGAGAGCGCCGTGGTAGGAGCAGGACCGGTCGTATCGGGAGTGGCGGGCCGTTATGCAACCGCCTTGTTCGAACTGGCGCTGGAAAGCAATGCCGTCGATGCCGTCAAAGGCGATCTCGATCGCTTCGACGATCTGATTGCGGAGAGCGCTGATCTTAAGCGGCTGGTCCACAGCCCGATCTTCACCGCCGAGCAGCAGACGCGGGCGCTCGCCGCCGTGCTCGATCAGGCCGCCATCGGCGGGCTTGCGGCAAATTTCCTTAAACTGGTCGCTTCGAACCGCCGGCTGTTCGCCGTGCGTGACATGATCAAGGCTTTCCGGACGCTGGTTGCGCAGCACAAGGGCGAGGTCACGGCCGAGGTCACCGTCGCCGACAAGCTCACCGACAAACGCCTAGGCGAGATCACGGCCGCGCTCAATGCCGTGACCGGCAAGGACGTCCAAGTCGATGTCAAGATCGACCCGACGATCATCGGCGGGCTGGTGGTCAAGCTCGGCAGCCGCATGGTCGACAGCTCGCTGCGCACCAGGCTCAATGTACTCAGGCACGCGATGAAAGAGGTCGGTTGATGGATATCCGCGCCGCTGAAATCTCCTCGATCCTGAAGGAACAGATCAAGGATTTCGGTCAGGAAGCCGAGGTCTCCGAGGTCGGTCAGGTTCTGTCCGTGGGCGACGGCATTGCCCGCGCCTATGGTCTCGATAATGTCCAGGCCGGCGAGATGGTCGAGTTCGAGAACGGCATCCGCGGCATGGCGCTCAATCTCGAAATCGACAATGTCGGCATCGTGATCTTCGGCAGCGACCGCGAGATCAAGGAAGGCCAGACCGTCAAGCGCACCCGCGCGATCGTCGACGTGCCGGTCGGCAAGGGCCTGCTCGGCCGTGTGGTCGACGCGCTCGGCAATCCGATCGACGGCAAGGGTCCGATCGAAGCGGTCGAACGCCGCCGGGTCGACGTCAAGGCGCCCGGCATCATTCCGCGCCGCTCGGTGCATGAGCCGATGGCGACCGGCCTCAAGGCGATCGACGCGCTCATTCCGATCGGCCGCGGCCAGCGCGAGCTTATCATCGGCGACCGCCAGACCGGCAAGACCGCCATCATCCTCGACACCATCCTGAACCAGAAACCGCTCAACGCCACCGGCGATGAGAACATCAAGCTTTATTGCGTCTATGTCGCAGTCGGGCAGAAGCGCTCGACGGTCGCCCAGTTCGTGAAAATCCTGGAGGAGAATGGCGCGCTCGACTATTCGATCGTCGTCGCGGCGACCGCCTCCGATCCCGCCCCGATGCAGTTCCTTGCTCCGTTCTCGGGCTGCACCATGGGCGAGTATTTCCGCGACAACCGCATGCATTCGGTGATCTTCTATGACGACCTGTCGAAGCAGGCCGTTGCCTACCGGCAAATGTCGCTGTTGTTGCGCCGTCCGCCCGGCCGCGAGGCCTATCCGGGCGACGTGTTCTATCTGCACTCGCGGCTGCTTGAGCGCGCTGCCAAGATGAACGAGGAATACGGCTCCGGCTCGCTCACCGCGCTGCCGGTGATCGAGACGCAGGCCAACGACGTTTCCGCCTACATTCCGACCAATGTCATCTCGATTACCGACGGCCAGATCTTTCTTGAGACCGACCTGTTCTATCAGGGCATCCGGCCGGCCTTGAATGTCGGCATCTCGGTCTCGCGGGTGGGGTCGGCGGCGCAGACCAAGGCGATGAAGAAGGTCGCCGGCCGCATCAAGGGCGAGCTCGCGCAATATCGCGAGATGGCGGCGTTCGCCCAGTTCGGCTCCGACCTCGACGCCACCACCCAGCGCCTGCTCAATCGCGGCGCGCGCCTGACCGAGCTGCTCAAGCAGCCGCAATTCTCGCCGCTGAAAATGGAGGAGCAGGTCGTCGTGATCTATGCCGGGGTCAACGGCTATCTCGACCCGCTGCCGGTTGCGAGCGTGCGCCCCTTCGAGGAAGGGCTGCTCGCGCTGATGCGCACGCAGCGCTCGGATATTCTCGACGCGATCCGCACCTCCCGCGACCTCGACGACGCGACCGCCGCCAAGCTTAAGGATGTGCTCGACGACTACGCCAAGAATTTTGCGTGATCGTCGCCGCCGTGGCCGGGCATTCCCCTGATACCCGGCGTAAGGCGGGGCATGATGACAAGAGCATGATCCCGAAAAGTTGGCAGACTTTTTGGACAAGATCATGCGAGAAAACCAAGCCGGCACGGGCTTAGAGGTGACTGCGGAATGCCCAGCCTAAAGGACCTGCGCAATCGCATCGCCGCCACCAAGGCGACGCAGAAGATCACCAAGGCCATGCAGATGGTGGCCGCCTCCAAGCTCAGGCGCGCCCAGGCTGCGGCCGAGGCGGCGCGGCCCTATGCCGAGCGCATGCAACGGGTGCTCGGCAATATCGCGGCCTCCGTGCAGGACAATCCGGAAGCACCGGCGCTCCTGCGGGGCACCGGCGCGAGCCGGGTCCAGCTCCTCGTCGTTTGCACCGGCGAACGCGGCCTGTGCGGGCCGTTCAACTCGGCGATCGTGCGGCTTGCGCGCGAAAGAACCAACGCGCTGTTGAACGAAGGCCACGAGGTCAAGATCATCTGTGTCGGCCGCAAGGGCTATGACCAGCTCAAAAGGCAGTTCGAATCGCACATCATCGAGCTGATCGACTTAAGGGCGGTGCGGCAGATTCAATTCTCGAATGCCCACGACATCGCCCAGAATATCATTGCGCGCTATGAGCGCGGCGAATTCGACGTGTGCACGATCTTCTTTTCGCGCTTCAGGTCGGTGGTGACCCAGATCCCGACCGCACAGCAGCTTATCCCGGCCGTCTTTCCCGGAATGGCCAGCGAGCCGGGCGGCGCGGTCTATGACTACGAGCCGGAAGAAGAGCAGATCCTCACCGAACTGCTGCCGCTCAATATCGCGGTGCAGTTCTTCCGGGCACTGCTGGAAAACTCGGCTTCCTTCTACGGGGCACAGATGTCGGCGATGGACAGCGCCACGCGCAATGCCGGCGAGATGATCCGCAAGCAGACGCTTACCTATAACCGTACGCGCCAGGCGATGATCACCAAGGAACTGATCGAAATCATCTCCGGCGCCGAGGCGCTGTAGCTATAGTTCGCCCTTGGAGCGTTTTCTGGCGAAGTGGGAACCGGTTCGCCGCAGGAAATGCGACCAAGCAAAGGAGCATGGTCCGGCGAAGTGAGAACCGGTTCGCCGCAGCAAATGCGACCAGTAAAGGTTCAAGAATTCAAGGAGACCGCAATGGCCGCTGACGGCAAACTCGTCGGACACGTCACCCAGGTGATCGGCGCGGTCGTCGACGTGCAGTTCGGCGATCACCTTCCGGCCATCCTGAACGCGCTCGAAACCGAAAACCATGGCCGGCGGCTGGTGCTCGAAGTTGCCCAACACCTCGGCGAATCGACGGTGCGCACCATCGCCATGGACATCACCGACGGCCTGGTCCGCGGCCAGGAGGTGACGGATACCGGCCTGCCGATCGAAGTGCCGGTCGGCGACGGCACGCTCGGGCGCGTCATGAATGTGGTGGGCGAGCCGGTCGACGAGGCGGGACCCGTGCCGCACAAAGAGATGCGTCCGATCCACAGTGAGGCGCCCGCCTATACCGACCAGTCGACCGAGTCGGAGATTCTCGTCACCGGCATCAAGGTGGTGGATCTGCTCGCGCCTTATGCCAAGGGCGGCAAGGTCGGCCTGTTCGGCGGCGCCGGCGTCGGCAAGACGGTGATCATCCAGGAACTGATCAACAATATCGCCAAGGCGCATGGCGGCTTCTCGGTCTTCGCCGGCGTCGGCGAGCGCACGCGCGAGGGCAATGACCTCTATCACGAGTTCATCGAATCGGGCGTGAACAAGGATCCGAAGGAGAACAATGGCGATACCGCCGGGTCGAAATGCGCGCTGGTGTTCGGCCAGATGAATGAGCCGCCGGGGGCGCGCGCCCGCGTCGGCCTCACCGGCCTCACCGTCGCCGAGTATTTCCGCGACCAAGGCCAGGACGTGTTGTTCTTTGTCGACAATATCTTCCGTTTCACCCAAGCGGGTTCGGAAGTTTCGGCGCTGCTCGGCCGCATCCCGTCCGCCGTCGGCTACCAGCCGACGCTGGCGACCGACATGGGCGAATTGCAGGAGCGTATCACCACCACCAGCAAGGGTTCGGTCACCTCGGTGCAGGCGATCTATGTGCCGGCCGACGACTTGACCGACCCGGCGCCGGCGACCTCGTTCGCCCATCTCGACGCAACGACTGTGCTGTCGCGCTCGATCGCCGAGAAGGGTATCTACCCGGCCGTCGACCCGCTCGATTCGAGCTCGCGTATCCTCGATCCGCGCGTCGTTGGCGATGAGCACTATGAGGTGGCGAGAAAGGTCCAGCAGATTCTCCAGCGCTACAAGTCGCTGCAGGACATCATCGCCATTCTCGGCATGGACGAGTTGGCGGAGGAGGACAAGCTGACAGTGGCCCGGGCGCGCAAGCTCGAGCGCTTCCTGTCGCAGCCCTTCCATGTGGCGGAGGTGTTCACCGGGGCACCCGGCGTGTTCGTCGAACTGGCCGACACGATCAAAGGCTTCAAGGGGCTGTGCGAAGGCAATTACGACCACCTGCCGGAGGCCGCCTTCTACATGGTCGGCACCATCGAGCAGGCCGTCGAGAAGGGCAAGCGCCTCGCCGCCGAAGCGGCCTGACCAATTGTGCCTCCCTGCGGGAAGGCTGGAGCCTTCCCGTGATGGCATGAAGAGCGGAGTTTGGAGCGAACCGCATGACGACCTTTCGTTTCGAGCTCGTCTCGCCGGAGCGGCTGATTTTTTCCGGCGACGTTGCGCAGGTGGATGTTCCTGGCGAGGAGGGCGATTTCGGCGTGCTCGCCGGGCATGCGCCATTCATCGCGACGATCCGGCCGGGCGTGCTCGCGATCCATCCCGACCATGCCGCTCCGATGATGGTCGTGGTGCGCGGCGGCTTTGCCGAAGTCGGGCCGACCGGGGTGACGGTGCTGGCGCAAGAAGTGGTGCCGGTCGACGAGATCGATCCTGCGGTGATCCACCAGGCGATCAAGAACGCCCAGGAAGACGCCACCGATGCCAAGGACGAGGCGACGCGCGACAAGGCACTGGCCCGGCTCGATCATCTCAATACGCTCAAGGACGCGCTCGGGCACTGACCTAGAGCATGATCCCGAAAAGTTGGCAGATTTTTCGGGACAGATCATACCACCAGACAAACAGAGACAGAGTCCGATCGTCGCGGTCAGACCTTTTGTGCGAAGGCGCGCGCGCGCGTCTTGCGGGTCGCCGCCCATAGCACCAGCGTGAGGCAGCCCATGGCAGCGATCGCAATGACCATCGGCCAGGCGGTCGCGCCGAGCGCGTGTCCAACGGCGACGCCAATCACCGCCCCGGCGCTCTGCTGGACACAGCCGACGAACGAGGACGCGGCACCGGCGCGCTCCGGGAAGGGTTGAAGCGTGCCCGCGACCGAGAGCGGCAAGGCAAGCCCAAGGCCGGCGCAGTAGACCATCATCGGCGCAGACACGGCGACGACCGAGCCCGGCAGGAGCGCGACGCCCACGATCAAGGCGAGACCGCCAACGGCCAGCGCTGCGGCGCCGAGCCCGATCGTGCGATCAAATCCGCTGCGCGTGACGATATGGGCGGCAAGCGTTGCTCCGACGATAAAGCCCAAGCTGGTCACGCCATAGAACATGCCGAATGCCAGCGGCGACAGCCCATACAGTTCCTGCAAAACGAAGGAGGAGCCCGAGATATACGAGAACAGCCCGCAATAGATCGCCGTCGCGATTGCGAGATGGGCAAGAAAGCTGCGGTCCTGCGCGATCGCACGGAAGGAGCGCAGGGTCGACAGGATCGGGTGGCCGCCGGTCTGGGTCAGCCGCGCGGTTTCCGGGAGCAGGCGCCACACCACGGCGATGGCGGCGAGTCCGGCCACAAAGGTGACAGTAAAGCCGAAACGCCAGCCGAACAGCGTCTGCGTCACCCCGCCGAGCACCGGCGCGATGATCGGGGCGACCGCCATGATCGAGGCCATCAGCGACAGTTCGCGCCCGGCGCGCGGTCCTTCATAGATGTCGCGCACGATCGCTCGTGCGAGCACGAGGGCACCGGCAGCGCCTGCGCCCTGCACCATCCGCGCCGCGATCAGCGTGCCGATCGTCGGCGCGGCGGAACAAGCGAGCGTCCCGATGCAGAAGATCGCGAGCGCGGCCGACAGCACCGGCTTGCGGCCGTAAATGTCCGACATCGGCCCGTAGACGAGCTGACCGGCGGCAAAGCCCACGAGGTAGCTCGATATAGTGAGCTGAACATGAGCGAATGGTGCCGCAAGGGCGTCCGCGATCACCGGCAGCGACGGCAGATAAAGATCCATCGCCAAGGGACCAAGGGCGGTCAGGAGCGCGAGCAGCGCCGTGAGGGCAAAAGTGTTGGGAGAGAGCATCAGGGCAATCTATATCGAAAGAGCGCAGGCTTGCACGAACCAAAGGCAAAGCGCTCGAGTACAGCAGGATGGCGGCACGTCGTCGAGTTGTTCGCGTCAAGAACATATTCGGCGAAGCCGCCTCCGACATATCCGGGCGTGGACGGCCGTTTGCCGTAACGAGTGTCTTCCCACGGCAAAGGCAAGCGGAGTGGAGCGGCGGCGCGGCAGAGACCGCCGAGGAGGGACGCCGGTGATGCAATGCCGGAAGCAGGGAAGACCAGAAGCGCGATGGCTTCAGGTTGAATCAACCGCGCTAGAGCATGATCCCGAAAAGTTGGCAGACTTTTCGGACAAGATCATGCGGAAAATCGGAGAGGAGGAAGGCGCGATCGCTCAAGTTCGATCGATCGCGCTAGAAATCAGAAGTCGGGGAGCGTGCGCCGTCGGCGGAAACGCGGCATGGTGACCTCTTCCGGACGAATGCCGTAGCGGTGCAGGTCGGCGCCGTTGAGGTCGAGCCAGAGCTTTGCTCGCTGCATGTCCGGGCAGATGCGGCGAAGCAGTCGCCAGAAGCGGGGCGAGTGGTTCATCTCGACCAGATGCGCTACCTCATGCGCGGCGAGGTAGTCGAGCACGTGTCGCGGTGCAAGAATGAGCCGCCACGAAAAGGAAAGCGCGCCGGTGGTCGAGCATGAGCCCCAGCGGCTGGTCTGGTCGCGGATGCTGAGGCGCCGTAGTGTCAGGCCGAGCTGGTCGGCATAGGCGCGCGCGGCGCTTTCGAGGTCGCGCCGCGCCTCGCGATACAGGAAGTCCCGAATCCGACGCTCGATATGGGGTGCCTCGCCGGCGACGCAGAGGAGCCGTTCGCCCGCCGCGCTCGTCTCGGTCCAGACTGTTCCCCGCGCGTCGCGCCGGTTCACCACGCGATGCGGAACGCCGCGCAGCGGAACAATGGCACCCGGCACGAATGGCGCCGCCTCCGGCAGACGACACAGCCGCGTTGCAATCCAGCCGCCATGTTTCTGGGCGAACTCGCATGCTTCACGCAGGGTTCCCCGCGGCGGCATGGTGAGGACGACGTCGCGCGTTGCCGCCTGAATCCGCAATGTATAGCGGCGCGCCTGACGATGCCGGCGCAGCCGCACGAGATAGACCTCGGTGTTGAAGATCACCTCGATCGCCTGTGGCTCGCTTGGACGGCGATAGAGCATGGCCCGCGATGACATGGATGTCCTTCCGACCTGAATTCCGGGCCGGATAGTGCCATATTCGCGGCTCCATGCCCTCTACGCTTCGGCAGCGCAAGAAGTGGGCGATATGTGGTGATCGGACGAACACCGGTTCCGACATATTGTGGCTGAAGTGATGAATCAATATTCACCCCTTGATGACCGGGCGCGCGCTCGGAATCATGTCAAATTAACCAAGTATTTCAGAGCCTTGGGTGGAGACCAAGAAAACTCTTGCCAGACGGCTCGTTTCGGACCGTGGCGCCTGCTTCGGGAGGGCGATATGGAGCGAGAAAGCCGGCATTGGAGCATGATCCCGAAAAGTTGGCAGACTTTTCGGACCAGATCATGCGACCAAACAAAGAGAAGGAGAGCGCGATTGAATCAAACTGAAGCGACCGCGCTTCTCAAGCATGATCCCGAAAAGTTGGCAGACTTTTCGGACCAGATCATGCGACCAAACAATAAGAAATAGAGCGCGATCGATTCAATCTGAATGGATCGCGCTTCTGAGCATGATCCCGAAAAGTTGGCAGACTTTTCGGACCAGATCATGCGACCAAACAATAAGAAATAGAGC
>JANQIP010000189.1 GCA_028282095.1 Xanthobacteraceae bacterium
GCATGATCCCGAAAAGTTGCAGACTTTTCGGACAAGATCATGCGGCAAAACAAAGAGAAACAGAGTGCGATCGATTCAATCTGAATGGATCGCACTCTAGAGTTCCAACTCTGACGGTCTGGCCCCGGACCGTCAGCCCGGAACGCTAGTTAACTCGATGCTTTGTGATTCGGCGCCAACACAATGAGACGGGCTCAAGCGTTGGTGCCGCATCACTAGAGCATGATCCCCGAGGGTGAGGCGCGACATCTCAAGCTGCACTTGGCTTAATCTTTGTCAACTCGGCGCGCTTTGCCTTCGCGGCGACCTTGAGGTCATAGTTGGTCTGCAGGTTCATCCAGAACTCAGCGCTTGTCGTAAAATACGCCGCCAGGCGCAACGCTGTGTCGGGCGTCACCGGCGTCTGCTCGGTGGCCAATCGCTCGATACGCGTGCGCGGAACATTGAGCTTCTTGGCGAGCGCCCCGGGGCTCAGATTGAGCGGCAAGAGATATTCCTCGCGGAGGATCTCGCCGGGATGCACGGGCGGTAGAATGCTGGTCACCATAGGCGTCTTTCTCCTATCGATGATAATCGACGATTTCGACCTGCTCTGGCCCCGCTTCGGTCCACACGAAGCAGATGCGGAACTGGTCGTTGATCCGGACCGAATGTTGTCCGGCACGATCGCCGGCCAAGGCCTCAAGACGATTGCCGGGTGGCGAGCGCATATCGTTCAGTGATATGGCTGCATCCAATATCGCCAGCTTGCGGACCGCGCGACGCAAGAGGTAAGAAGGAAAGCCCTTAACCGCCTTTCCGGCTGCGACCTTCCTTGTCAGCTCATTGCGATAGGAGCGGATCATTTCGCTTCCCGCCACTGAGCATATGTATCATGACATGATACAAATGAAAAGACAAGGAACAAGAAAGAATCGCGATGGCGGGTGTTGACGCATGGCAAAACCCACTCAGACCGTCGATGGATACATCGCCGATCGCAGCGCGCCGGTATGCAAGACGCTGAAGGCCCTGCGCAGGCTTGTGCAGCGGACGCTGCCGGGGGCAACCGAGGGCATGAAATGGGGCGCGCCGGTTTTTGCCAACAAGAATGGAAAGCTCGTCATTTATCTCTATGGGGGAAAGGACCTCGCCCATCTTGGGTTCATCCATGGGGCGGAGCTGGACGACCCCGAGCGGATTCTGGAGGGACGCGGCGAGTCGGGACGCCACGTGAAAATCTATCCCGGCAAGCCGGTCCCCGAGCGTGCGCTCAAGGCGCTGCTCACCCAGTGCGCCGATATGTGACCTGACGGTTCATGCCATTCTCGTTCTGTCGCGCGATGCGTGGCGGTTGGTTCTGCACGGGCTGGGCTGTTGGTGCTTCGGGCGCGTGCGTTTACAAGGCGCTCGCGCCTCTCGCACTTCGATTCTGAGTTATTGATCTAGCGAAAATTTGGCGGTCCCGGCAGGACTCGAACCTGCGACCTTCGGTTTAGGAAACCGCTGCTCTATCCGGCTGAGCTACGGGACCCGCCTGTGCGATCTATCATAGTCCCTGGCGGCTATCTACCGCCGGCGGCTCATGGTTGCGGCCCTAGTGATGCGGCACTAACGCTTGAGCCCGTCTCATCGTGTTGGTGCCGATCATAAAGCCTCGGAATAGCTAGTGCTCCTTTCCTGGCGGTCCGGGACCGGACCGTCAGATAAGGAAACACTGGCGAAGCCGCAAGCGGCAGTTGTCGCTCTTACCGGAACTTGCTTGAAGGGCAGACATGCCGCCGGCCGCTCGGCGCCCGATAGTCAAGATAAACCTTGTATCCCTTGGAGTGCCACTTCTTGACCTCCCGGACGTGATAATCGCCATACCAGAACGCCCGCCCATTGGGGCAGCTTTTCCTGTATTTGTAGTTGCCCTGCCCGTTGGGCAGCACGCGAACCTCGCCCATAAGTTTGCCGCCCGACCATGAGGCCAACGCCATCTCGCCGACCCCGATCGCGCCCGCCGGGAATGCTGTCAGAACCAAGAGACCGGTGCTTGCAAAAAACGTCTTCCACCCACGCATAATGAATCCTCCTGTTCCTGGATCGGCGACCAATCGGCATGGTCGCATCCATCGGGAGCTCTCCATAGGCATGGTAAGTCTACTCGCTTTGATCTCGATCAACGGGCGTTGAGTGCGCGGCCCCTCGCCGGTTCCCAGCTTCAGTGCACTTCGCTGAGAGGCTCGCAAGCGGATGGACGGTCTTTGCAGATCACGGATACCCTCATCCTTGCCCGAATCTTCCTCCTTATGGGGCGAAGCTCCTCTTTACCGGGAGGCGATGTGCGCCGGTCCGTTCCTGCATTCACGATCGCACTGTCCGTTGCGGCGGTGATTGTCGTGCTGGCGCATCCTGCCTTTTGCAAATCGCGCTCGCGCGAGGCTTCGCGCGCCGCCGATGCCTGCAAGCTCGAGCCGTTCGTGCGCGGGCGCGTCGGCCGCGTCATCGATGGCCGCACCTTCGTGCTTGAAGACGGACGGGACGTGCGGCTCGCCGCCATCGAGGTCGCGCCCATGATCGGCGGCATCGCCAAATCTGGCGGGCAAGAATACGGCCGCGCCGGGCGCACGGCACGGCAGGCGCTCGCCGATCTCACGCTAGGGCGTGCGGTGGTGCTCAAAAACGCCTCGACGACATCCGACCGCTACGGGCGCATCGTCGCATTCGGCTTCATCGCAGAGGATCCGACCGGAGACTCGCTGCAGCAAAGGCTTCTGGCACAGGGCCAGGCGCGCATCGCCGTTCGCGTCGAGCCCCAGGGTTGCCTTTCCGGCCTACGCCTGCACGAGAAGGCGGCCCGCAGCGCCCGACTTGGCGTTTGGGCCGACCCGCACTATTCTATGCAGGCGGCGGAACGACCGGCCGAAATCCTGGCGCGGCGGGGCCGGTTCACTGTGGTCGCCGGCAAAGTCGTTTCCGTGCGCGAGAGCCGGGGGACGATCTATGTCAATTTCGGCCGGCGCTGGTGGGAGAGTTTCTCAGCGGTCGTCTTCAAGCGGAATGCGCGCGCATTGCTCGCCGCCGGCATCGACCCGAGGAAGCTTACGGGCCGACGGGTCGAAGTGCGCGGCTTCATCGAACAGCGCGGCGGACCGCGCATCGTGGTGGCGCGGCCCGAGCAGATCGCCGTCGCCGCCGACCGCTAGAGCATGATCCCGAAAAGTTGGCAGACTTTTCGGACAAGATCATGCGACAAAACAAAGAGAAAGAGAGCGCGATTGAATCGACCTGAAGCAATCGCGCTTCTGTGATGCAGCACCAACGCTTGAGTTCGTCTCATTGTGTTGGTGCCGCATCATAAAACAACGGATTAGCTAGTGTTTCGGGCTGAAGGTCCGGGATTGGACCGTCAGAGAAGGAAACACTGGACGTCGTGGGGAAGGCATGGCGCCGATAACCGCGGAAGGACGACATCGTGGCCGCGGCGCCCGTTACGCCGGGCCGCTCGCCTGCGCCGTGCTGCTCCTGCTGCTTCCCGCCTGCTCGTCGCTGATCAATATCGACCGGCCGATCGGCCTGTCCGACCCGGTCAAACACAGCGTGGCGAGCCCTGCCTCGCAACGCGAGCACCGGCGTATTCTCTCGGCCTATGGCGGGCCTTACTCCGACCCTGCACTTGCCGCGCTGATCGCGGGCATGGTCGACCGCCTGGTCGCCGCCTCGGAGCAGCCTGAACTACGCTACAACGTAACGATCCTCAATTCCCCGGCGATCAACGCTTTCGCGCTCCCGTCCGGAAACCTCTACGTTACGCGCGGGCTGATCGGACTTGCCAATGACGGTTCTGAGCTTGCCAATGTGCTCGCGCACGAAATGGCGCATGTGATCGCCCGCCACGCCGCATTGCGCCAAAGCGAGGCGCGGCGGGTTGCGCTCGTTGCCAGCGCCACGGCAAAGACGCTGAACGATTCAACGACAGGCGCGCTGGCGCTCGCCAAATCGAAGCTCGCGCTCGCAAGCTTTTCCCGTGCGCAGGAGTTCGAGGCGGATGGGATCGGTATCGGGATCGCCGCGCGCGCCGGCTATGATCCGCACGGCGCCGTGCGGGTTCTCACCGCGATGAGTCGCTTCGCCGGGCTGCGCTCGGCGAGCGGAACCGATCCGCGCTCGCTCGATTTCCTGGCCTCGCATCCGGCAACGCCGGAGCGGATCGAAAACGCGGCGAACAATGCCCGGCAATATGCGGCCGGCGCGCGCGATGAGGAAAGCTTCTTGGCGGCGCTCGATGGGCTCGTCTATGGCGAGGATCCGGTCGAGGGTTTCGTGCGCGGGCGCAGGTTCCTGCACCCGAAATACGGCTTCGCTTTCACCGCCCCCAAGGGCTTCAAATTGGAGAATACCTCAAAGGCTCTGCTCGGCACGAAGCGCGTCGGCGAGCAGGCGCTTCGGCTCGACATCGTGCGCCTCGATTCCCAGCCGACGCCGGCCGCCTATCTCAGTTCCGGGTGGATCGAGAATATCGAAGCGGGGTCGGTCGAGGAGCTTACGATCGCCGGGTTCTCCGCCGCGACCGCGAGCGCAAAGAGCGAGGACTGGTGGTTCCGCCTCTATGCGCTGCAGCGCGGCAGGGAAATCTATCGGTTCATCTTCGCGACCAAGAGCAAGACCCCCGCGATCGATCGGAGCTTTGGTGAGTCGATCAAGACATTCCGCCGGCTGTCGCTTGCCGAAGCGGCATCGGCAAAGCCGCTGCGCATCAAGGTCGTGACGGTCGCGCCGGGCGATACTGTCGAGCGGCTGGCTGGGCAGATGGCCTTGATCGGCCGCCGGGTCGACAGGTTCCGTGTGCTCAACGGCATTGCCGCCAATGACCAGGTAAAGCCCGGCGACCGGGTCAAGATCGTGATCGAGTAGAAGGAAGGCGATCTATGGGCTAGTGATGCGGCACCACACCAACGGTTGAGCCCGTCTCATTGTGTTGGTGCCGCATCACTTCAATTTCCCGGCGACAATCGGTCAGGCCGGCAAATTGGCGACATTGCAGTGTCTTGATGATTGAATATCGATGACAAGGTCCATTCGGTCATCATTGACATAGAGCGCGTCCGGTTCGAAACTGTTTTCCGTGTAAAATGAATGACTTCGATCGCGTCCGCAGCCCCTGGGAACCGAACAGAAGCATAAATCGATCCGAGAAGGCCTGATTTGTTACCGGCAGGCTCGTGTTGGGCTGGAACAGTCCACAGCCATTCCTATCTGGTGCCAGACAATGCTCGTTTAAGGGAGGGAATGCCGGCAGCCCGGCGTACCACCCGCTAACCATTCTCAAGAAAATGGATCGCGCTATGTCCATTGCCGCACGATCATCAAGAACCCGATCCGCCGCTCCTGCGAAGCTTGGGCCTTCGTCTGAAGGCGCACAGGACGGAAGACGCAGCAAATCGGTGAACGCATTTCGCGCGGTTCGCGCACACACCGAGAAGCTGGCGGCGCCGCTGTCGCCGGAGGACCAGATCGTCCAGTCGATGCCGGACGCGAGCCCGACCAAATGGCACCGCGCGCACACGACTTGGTTCTTCGAGCAGTTCCTGCTGCATCCGCTCGCGCCGGATTACCGGGCCTTCGACCCGCGCTTTTCCTTTCTCTTCAATTCCTATTACGTCGCGGCCGGCCCGCGTCACGACCGTCCGAAACGTGGCCTGATTACGCGCCCCGGAACAACCGAGGTTGCTGCCTACCGCAGCCATGTCGATGCCGCGGTCGAGCGGCTGATCGCGGAGTGCCCGATCGACCAGCTCGACGAGGTGCAGCGCATTGTCGAGATTGGCCTCCATCACGAACAGCAGCATCAGGAACTGCTCCTCACCGACATCTTGCATGCGTTTGCCGAAAACCCGTGTGCGCCCGCTTACGATGCGTCATGGCAGGCGCCGGCATTGGCGGAAACCGACGGGTTCATCGAACTCGCCGAGGGAATCCATAGCATCGGCCACCAGGGCAAGGGCTTCAGCTACGACAACGAAGGTCCGCCACATCGCGCGCTGGTCGGACCCGTGCGCGTCGCCCGTGCGCTCGTCACCAATGGCGAATGGCTCGCCTTCATGCGCGATGGCGGCTATGATGATCCGGCACTCTGGCTGTATGACGGTTGGGGGGTCGTCAATGTCGAGCAGTGGCGCGCCCCGGGTTACTGGCGTAATGTGGACGGCGTTTGGTTCGCGATGACGCTTGGCGGGTTGCGGGTGATCGACGAATCCGCGCCGGTATGCCATATCAGCTATTACGAGGCGGACGCATTCGCGCGCTGGAGCGGTCGCCATCTGCCGAGCGAAGAAGAATGGGAGGTGGCCGCGGCCACTGGTGGACTCGCCGATACCTTCGATATCGTTTGGCAATGGACCCGCAGCGCCTATACGCCTTATCCGGGATTCTGCGCGGCAGGCGGTGCGCTCGGAGAGTACAATGGGAAATTCATGGCCAATCAGATGGTGCTGCGTGGCAGTTCGCACGCCACCCCACACGGACATGCCCGCCTGACCTACCGCAACTTCTTCTATCCACCCTCACGCTGGCAGTTCACCGGACTGAGACTTGCTGAGATTCCCGGCTGACGGAACTCGACTGACACACAAGAACACCTTCCACCGACGAGGCTCATATGACCTTGCACGCACGCTTGTCGCGTTCGGCCGATCGCGATGGGGCAAACACAACTTTTCTGCACGATGTCTGGCATGGCCTCGCGCAGGATCAAAAGCGCATTTCGCCGAAATACCTCTATGACGAGCGTGGCTCGGAGCTGTTCGTGGATATTACCCGCACGCCGGAGTACTATCCGACGCGTACCGAGCTCGCCATTCTCGAGGAGAATGCGGGGGCCATCGCCGAGCGCATTCCGCGCGGCGCGGCGATGATCGAGTTCGGTGCCGGCGCTTCCACCAAGGCCCGGATCCTCCTGCGCGTGGCGGATATTGCGGCCTATGTCCCGGTCGACATATCCGGCGCCTTTCTCCTCGGTGAGGCAAGGCAGCTCGAACAGGATGTTCCGGGGCTGAAGGTGCTCCCGGTTGCCGCCGATTTCACCGCGCCTTTCGAGTTGCCGGCATCGATTGCCGATCTGCCGCGGGCCGGCTTTTTTCCCGGCTCGACGCTCGGCAATTTCGAAGCGCATGAGGCGACGGCATTCCTGCGCCATGCCGCGACGCTGCTCGGCCCTGGGGCGCGGCTGATCATCGGGGTCGACTGCGTGAAGGAGGCCAATGTCCTCAACGAGGCCTATGACGACGCCGCCGGCTCGACGGCGGCGTTCAATCTCAACCTGCTAAGCCGGATCAACCGTGAGCTTGGCGGTGATTTCGACTTGAACGGGTTCCGTCATTGCGCCTTCTACAATCGGGAGCAACGCCGGGTCGAAATGCACCTCGTCAGCCGCGTGCGGCAGAAGGTGAGAATCGGCGGGCGCAGCTTCGATTTCCGCCGCGGCGAGACCATCCACACGGAAAACAGTTATAAATTCACGCTCGAACAGTTTCGATCGGTCGCGAACGGGGCCGGATGGCAACAAGCCGAAGTTTGGCTCGACCCCGAACGCTTCTTTTCGGTGCATATGCTTGTCTGCGAGGACGCAAGGCGCAAATAGGGAGGCTAGAGCATGATCCCGAAAAGTTGGAGACTTTTCGGATAAGATCATGCGACTAAGATTAGAGCATGATCGCGAAAAGTTGGCAGACTTTTCGGACAAGATCATGCGACTAAGATTAGAGCATGATCCCGAAAAGTTGGAGACTTTTCGGACAAGATCATGCGACAAAACAAGGAGAAAGAGTCGTCTGTGAAGAATTGCGAACCCGTTGATTTTTCGCGCAAGACGGGCGTTTCCGAGTAATCGATTTTGCCGGGAAGTGCGGGTTTGGAAGGCGATT
>JANQIP010000240.1 GCA_028282095.1 Xanthobacteraceae bacterium
AACAACAATCAGAGCGAATTCCGTCAGTCGAATTCGCTCTGACGCATTTTCCGGCGAAGTGGGAACCGGTTCGCCGCAGAAAATGCGACCGACAAACAACAATCAGAGCGAGTTCGAGGCTCCCGCAAATGGATTTCCGAGGTCGAGGCCGATCGTCTGCAGCCTCCTCATCCTAGCGTTCCTTACCTGACGGTCCGATCCCGGACCGTCAGGTAAGGAACACTAGCTAATCCGTTACTTCTTCTTCGTTTCGTCGCATGATCTTGTCCGAAAAGTCTGCCAACTTTTCGGGATCATGCTCTAATGAAGCCGGTACACGCCCTCGACCGCCTTGATCTCGGTCGGCCGGATCAGCCGCGAATGCGCTACGGTCACCGAATGTAGAGGCGCTTCCAGCTTGTCGCGCCAGAATCCGAGAAAACGATTGAGCTCGGGGAAATGCGGGCAGAGATCGTATTCCTGCCAAACGAAACTCTGCAGAAGCCAGGGGTGGTCGGGCCGCCGATAGAAGATATGGGCCGTGGTCAAGCCATAGCCGTTGAGCTGCTTGCGGAAATCTTGTGAGGCCATCCTGCCCTCCTTGCAAAGGCGACGACTCTCTCATCGCGCTATCAAGGATTGCAAGCAGGTAAGGTAAACAAAGTGTTTACTTTCAAGCTCTTAGCAGCATCACCCAGCGGCGGCTAGCAATCGTTCAAGGCCAGCTTCTTTCTCTAACCAACGTTCGAGAAAGAACTTTTCGCCGAGCCCGGCGCTCGGGCATCGCGGCCGCTCCCACGTTTCGATGAGGCCAGCGACGACGCGGCAACCGGTCGCGCCCCGGCGCCTGCGCAATCACGCTCTCGTGCCGGTGACCACCCTACCCCCGATCTTGTGACAAACGCGCTCGATTTCGGCTGCGGCCAAAGGGCACTTGGCACTCTCGATCAAACAGTGCTAACGACAATTAGCAATCAATCAAGGGGAGTGCCAGATTTCTTCGGCAGGCCTCTTGAACGGCATCGGCTGCGACCCATGTGCCAGCCAAACGGGCGATGAAGAGCCCGCAGTCGTATCCGAAAGAAACGGAACAACACACCCATTCACCCAACCCATGGAGGACCGCATGAAATTCCGTCCGCTTCACGACCGCGTCGTCGTCAAGCGCATCGAGGCCGAGGAAAAGAGCGCCGGCGGCATCATCATTCCCGACACCGCCAAGGAAAAGCCCCAGCAAGGCGAGGTGATCGCAGTCGGCCCCGGCGGGCGTGACGAGTCCGGCAAACTCGTTCCCCTCGATGTTCAGCCCGGCGATCGGGTGCTGTTCGGCAAGTGGTCTGGCACCGAAGTCAAGCTCGATGGTGTCGATTACCTCATCATGAAGGAAAGCGACATTCTGGGCGTGATCACCGACACCGAGAGCAAGAAAAAGGCCGCCTGACGGTGAACTTCTTCCCCGTCCCGACAACCGCCGCGCGCGGTGCGTGGCGTAGGACGAGGCATTTGAAAATCGCGAAACAAGACAATCAATCGGCTCCGTTCTTCGGGACGGCGATCGGCGCCTCTTAGAACGCGAGCCAAAAGCGGAGTGCATGCAACATGGCTGCAAAGGACGTGAAATTCTCGACGGAAGCGCGCGACAAGCTGTTGCGCGGCGTCGACGTATTGGCCAATGCCGTGCGGGTAACGCTCGGCCCCAAGGGCCGCAATGTCGTGCTCGACAAGAGCTTCGGCGCCCCCCGGATCACCAAGGACGGCGTCACCGTCGCCAAGGAGATCGAGCTTGAGGACAAGTTCGAGAACATGGGCGCACAGATGGTGCGCGAGGTGGCGAGCAAGACGTCCGACGTCGCCGGCGACGGTACCACCACCGCGACGGTGCTTGCGCAAGCGGTGGTCAAGGAAGGCGCCAAGGCGGTTGCCGCCGGCATGAACCCGATGGATCTCAAGCGCGGCATCGACCTTGCGGTCGAGGCGATCGTCGAGGACCTCAAGGCCAAGTCGAAGAAGGTCACCTCGAATGACGAGATCGCGCAGGTCGGAACCATCTCGGCGAATGGCGATGCGGAGATCGGCCGCTTCCTCGCCGAGGCGATGAAGAAGGTCGGCAATGAAGGCGTGATCACGGTCGAAGAGGCGAAGTCGCTCGAGACCGAGCTCGACGTGGTCGAAGGCATGCAGTTCGACCGCGGCTATATCTCGCCCTACTTCATCACCAATGCCGATAAGATGCGGGTGGAGCTCGAGGATCCCTACATCCTCATCAATGAGAAGAAGCTCTCGGGCCTGCAGGAGCTGCTGCCGCTGCTCGAAGCGGTGGTGCAGACCGGCAAGCCGCTGCTCATCGTCGCCGAGGATGTGGAGGGCGAGGCGCTGGCGACGCTGGTCGTCAACAAGCTGCGCGGCGGCCTCAAGGTCGCGGCGGTGAAGGCGCCCGGCTTCGGCGATCGCCGCAAGGCGATGCTTGAAGATCTCGCCATCCTCACCGGTGGCCAGCTCATCTCGGAGGATCTCGGCATCAAGCTCGAGAACGTCACCATCGATATGCTTGGACGCGCCAAGAAGGTGGTCATCGAAAAGGAAAAGACCACGATCGTCGACGGCGCCGGCGACAAGAAGGACATCGAGGATCGCGTCAACCAGATCAAGACGCAGGTCG
>JANQIP010000268.1 GCA_028282095.1 Xanthobacteraceae bacterium
CGCCGGCCTGGTTGGCGCAGCCGAAATAGACCTCGTCGAGTTGCGACCAGTCGGCGCCCGGGTTGCGGGCTATCAACGCTTTGATCGGGATGGCGGCAAGATCGTCGGCGCGAATCTTGGCAAGCGCACCACCATAGCGGCCGATCGGCGTGCGGACCGCGTCGCAGACAAAAACGTCACGCATGGTGGGCTTCCTTCAGCTTCTTCGAACGAGATTTCGGTAGGCGGAGGCTCGAGCATGATCCCGAAAAGTTGGCAGACTTTTCGGACAAGATCATGCGAAAAACAAAGACTAAGAGAGCGTGATTGATTTAACCTAAAGCAATCACGCTCTAGGCGGCATCGCCAGATGATTGCAAGGCAAGGCGCGGTCGGCCGTTGCTTTGCAGCCCGTCCTCACGCGTGACGCCGCGGAGGTCTCCTCCCCGCGGCGTCGTATGCGTCAATCGCAAGGTGTGACGAGGGCCTCGATCCCGTGTCTACAGCGGGTAAGGACCCAGCGCCCTCATGTAGCTCTTGCGCTCATAGGCGACCGGATTGGGAACGGCGCGGTAGCTCATGCTCCCGCACATTTCCTCGACCGAGGCGTATTCGCGCTCGTCGAGCCATTCGTTGAGCGCGGCGAGCATGCGGCGGGCGTGCTTCACGCCATGAGACGACAGCGCCGAGGATACGAAGGCCGCTCGCGCGCCCGCCATGAAGCACTTCACCAAATCCCGTTCGGTGCTGATCCCGCCGGTGACGGCGAGATCCGCGGCGACCTGACCATAAAGGACAGCAACCCAGTGCAGACGCGCACGCAGATCCTCGCGTCCGCTTAGCGCCTCGCCGGGCACGACTTGGCGATCCTCAATGTCGAAATCGGGCTGATAGGCGCCGTCGAAGAGCACGAGCGCGTCGGCACCGGCCTTCGACAGGCGATAGCCGAAGTTCGCCGGCGCGCTGGAAAACGGCGACAGCTTGATCGCCAAAGGCACGCGAAGCTTTCGCTTGAGATGGGAGACAAGCTGAATAACGTCCCTTTCGAGCTCGGCGCCGGCGCGGGTGACGTCCGTGACGATGGAGTTGATGTTGAGCTCGATCGCGTCGGCGCCGGCCTTCTCAATAAGACCTGCGAACTCGATCCAACCGCCATGGGTGAGAGCATTGATGCTGGCGATCACGGGGATTCCGACGCGCCTCTTGGTCTTGTGTATCAATTCGAGATAGCGGTCCGGTCCACGTTGGAGCTTCCGCAGGTCGGGGAAGAAGCTCAGCGATTCGTAGGTGCAGGGTACGTTATGATCGAGCTCGTCGTCCCCATGTAGGCTCGCGGCGCTCAGTTGCTCCTCGAACAGCGTCGGCAAGACCGCCGCCGCAATCCCGTGGTCCTCAAGCCGCGCGATCGCCTCGGCGGTGTCGCAAAGCGGCGACCCTGAGACGACGAGCGGCGACGTCAACGTCAAGCCCATATAGCGGGTGCTCAAGTCACTCATGGCGCGCTCCTGCGAAAGGCACGCAGACGCCCGATCGCCCTCGCGGGCGCCCGTCAAGTGCGCTAGCGTAGCCGGATGATCGCGATCAAGGTGAGCTGTTGGCTCGCGGCGTCCTTGTTCGCTTGAGACGGAGCTTGCACTTTCGCTGACAGTAAGTAAATTTGAATTTGCTGAATGGTGATTTCAGTCGAACTGAATGCGCAACGTCACACTGAAACACTTGCGGTTTGTTGAGAGCGCGGCGCGACTCGGCAGCTTTGCCGCGGCCGCCGAGGCCAACAATGTGACGCCGCCTGCGGTGACGATGCAGATTCGGCAGCTTGAAGACGACATCGGATTACCGCTGTTCGACCGCAACGCGCGCGGACTCGAGCCCACCGCGGCGGGGCGCGAGGTGCTGCTCGCCGCGCAGCGGATCGAAGGCGTTCTTGGCGAATGCCGCGAGGCCCTGGTCGCGTTGCAGACGCTTGACGCCGGCCGGGTCACCGTCGGGGTGGTGTCGACGGCGAAGTACTTCGCGCCGCGCATGCTCGCCGCCTATGCCCACAAGCATCCCAAGGTCGAGCTCAAACTCGTGGTGGGCAATCGCCGCGACATTCTCGAGCAGTTCGAGACCGGGCTGTTCGACCTCTGCGTGATGGGCCGTCCTCCTGATGCCGGCGACTGGGAGACCAACCTACTCGGGCCGCATCCTCATGTCATCGTCGCGCCCCCCGATCATCGCTTGGCGGGGCGCGCCGAGCTTGCGGCGGCCGCGCTCGCCGACGAGACGTTTCTGGTGCGAGAACTCGGCTCCGGAACGCGCTTTCTGATGGAGAGGTTTTTCAAAGCGGCCGGCGTCAGGGCGAAGATCGTGATGGAGATCGGCTCCAACGAGACGATCAAGCAAGCGGTGATGGCGGGCCTCGGCCTGACCTTCATCTCCGCTCATACCTGCGCGGCGGAGCTCCATGAGGGTCGGCTTGTGAGCCTTGACGTTGAAGGCCTGCCGATGCAGCGCAACTGGTTCGTCGTGCGTCCCGCCGGCAAGCGCCTGATGCCCGCCGCGCGCTCGATGCGGGATTTTCTCGTCGCCGAGGCGAGCGCATTCCTTCCGACGCCGACGAGTTTCTGATCCACAACGGCTGCCTCGTCATCGTCGGCTAGTGTTCCTTCTCTGACGGTCCGATCCCGGACCCTCAGGCATGGAACACTAGAGTGCGATCCATTCAGATTGAATCGATCGCACTCTATTTCTCTTTGTCTGGTCGCATGATCTTGTCCGAAAAGTCTGCCAACTTTTCGGGATCATGCTCTAGAGCTCGGTTCATCCAGATCGAACCAATCGCGTAAGGGATCCGAGGTTGACGTCGACGCGAGCTGTCTGCGCCTAGTTGATAGCAAGGAAGGAGCGTCCGAACGTCCCGTAGGATTGCCCACCTTGGACCTCCTTGCTCCGCTCATCGTCGAAAGAGATGGCTTTGTGTTCAAGGGAACCATGGAAGGAAAGCCACTCAGCGGATTTCCGCAGCTCTGGAAGAAGCTGCTCCAAGATACGGCTCTTGCCGACATCCCGCCGCACGTCCTTCGTCACAGTTTCTCAAGCATCGCCAACGATCTTGGATTCACTGAAGCAGCCATCGGCGCTTTGATGGGGCACTCACGTGGAACCGTGACCGGACGCCAATCCACACCGTCGATACTCTTCTTGCGATGGCCGCTCACACAATTGCTGGCTACATACAAGGCTTGCCTGACGGCAAGAAACTCCGACGGACGACCTATGCGCTTGATCGAGCACTCGGTCTCGTCAGAAGCAAATGAGGCAAGCGAGCGACCGGCCGCATAGCAAAGCGCGAGAGTTCATGCCGTCGCCCAAAGCAGGCGCGCTCGATCCGAAACGACGGTCGAGCCGGACGATCCGCGAAGCGGGGTACGGGGGTACGTCTGAGTGATAGCGATAGATCGATGCGGTGCATCACCTCGAATGTGATAGCATGCGCTTCGGTCGAACGAAGAGAGCCCGCGATCGCTAGGAAGCAATTATTATCTTTAGTTGTGACAATTGTCACTCTGCAATTGCGCCCTGATTTGTTACAGTGAGATGCCAGTGACTAGGAGTTTGTGGTAGGTGGATGATGTCGACCAAGACCGCGTTCGTGAAGAATTCTCACGATTTTCCAGCGACTTCGACGGCGCAAGTGCTTGACTTAGAGAAGTTTAGAGTGCAAAGGAATGTTGAGTTGCGCTTGCAGGAGCTCGAATGTGAGAATGGAGCCCTGAATTACATTTGCTCCAATTTAATTACCGCGATTGACGGCCTCAAGCGACGCTCACGTTCAAGATCGTGATTATCTGAAAGCCGTATGGTGGCCACATCTTGTTTGTTAGCTTTGCCGCGGGCGAGCGTTTCGATCAATTCGTGTGAATAGCAGATCAGCTTGTGTCCATGCTCGCCCCATGCTTGAGCCTAAAGCAGTAAGGCAACCACGGACCGCCAATTGGAAGTGATCACCGGGGCAGGGCGACGCCGTCGGATTGAGGTGGGTCCCCTTCGAGGGACCGCGGTTGCCGGTGCGGCCGTTCCCGAGGCTGCGCATCGGCATGGGCTCATGCCGCAGCGATTGTTCACGCGGCCTCGCCAGGCGCAACGGCTGCGGCGGAAGGTGCCGAGGCTGCGGCGCCAGTATTCGCACGCGGACGCGCCGCGGCAGGTCAAGCAGGGTCTGCCAAAATCCGCGAAAAAGAGCAGCCAATGCTTATGCCGCTTGACCCGCGCGGTCGCGCTATTGCCGCGGGGCCGATAAGTCGCATCCGCGCCCCGCTCGCAAACTCGATCTTCACAACGCTGCTCGACGACGGCGCCGCTGCGCTGGCGTGATCACCTCGATCGGCTTCGTCATAGGACTACTCCCAGTGATAATCCTATGAGTTCTCCTCCCGCTCACACCGTCAGGGCGGCCCTTACCGGACGGTTACAAAGATACCGTGAACTCGGTTGAAGAGGTTGAACAGCTTACGGGCCTAGCAACGCTCGGGGTTATCCCCAAGCACCCGACCCAGCCTCCTCTTCACGTGATCCGCAGGAGGATTAGCACGACCCTGCATTGCCGATGGGACCGGCAATGCACTGTACTGTGGTGACGAGATACCGTGGCCGGCGCGATATGCCGCGATGCGCTGAACTCAGGCTGTAACCTTTTGGTAACATACCATTAACAATCATATCGCATCCCATCAAACAAGGGAAACCACTGATTGGGCGGTGGCGTGCGCTGATGTAGCGTTTGCGACGAGGGGTTGCGTATGGGGAGGGGGGTTATGCGGGCGTTACCATTGTTATTGTTCGATCTTGTTTTGGTCGCGGTCGCCACCGTGCTCGCGTTCTTGCTGCGCGACAATTTCAACTTTGATGCCGAGAGTTTCGCTGCCCTCCTTCCCTATCTCGCCCTCACCGTGATGGTTGCCGCCGGTGCCCTTGCGGCGCTTCAGGTCAATCGCACTCTGTGACGTTTCACGTCCCTTGGTGATTACCTCCGTATCGGCGTCGCTGCGGTCATTATCGTGACGGGTGCGCTTGCCGTCGGCTTCCTGATGAACCGCCTTGAGGGCGTCGCGCGCAGTCTGCCAATCTTGCAGGGGCTGCTGATCACGTTTTTTTTGGTCAGTGCGCGTGTTCTCGCGCGGATCCGACACAACCAAACGGCGTGGCCGCGGTCACCGGTTGGGCGGGGCGCAAAGCGGACGACCGTGCTCGTCGTCGGCATCAACAAGCTGAGCGAGCTTTACCTGCAATATACGGCCCAGCAGCGGATCAACTGCGTTAGCGTCGCCGGCTTGGTTGGCGACACCGAGCATGTCGGGCTCTCGCTTATGACCCACAAAGTGCTGGGAACGCCGGAGCAACTCGCAGCAATCCTGCGCAAACTGGAGGTTCACGGCGTCTTTGTCGATCGCATTGTGGTGACGACGTCGCCGGCCGCCTTGTCCGCTCAGGCGCGAGAGGCGTTGCGCACGGTCGAACAGAGGACCACGATCGCCATCGAATTCCTTGAGGAAAAACTGGGATTGGTGA
>JANQIP010000269.1 GCA_028282095.1 Xanthobacteraceae bacterium
CAGGAGCAACAACAGCAACAAAATCAGACCTGAACAAAACCGGAAATGTGTTACCCATGTCGCCGGTCAGATCTGTCACCCATGTCCCCGGTTGCTCAAGGGGCGCAGGCAAGCTTGCGCAGCCTGCGCAGGCTTGGCTGCGTGCTCGCCGGGAGGGGGCCACAGGACGACCGCTGTCGCGAAACCCTATCATAATTCACCCTCCCCCGCTTGGCGGGGGAGGGTGACCATGCGCAGCATGGTGGAGGGGGCATCCTCCGATCGGCCGCTATGTGCCCGATTTCTGCTGCACAAAGCGCGGTGGGTGATCGAAACCGATGGGACGAGTCACGACGTCGGCGAACCGCCATAGCTTGGTTTGCAACGCGATGTTTGGCTCAATGAGCAAGGCATGACCGTCATACGGCTCGCGGTGGGCGAATTGATGTGGCGCTGCGACGAGATTGCGGACGCAATCATGCGAACGGCGACCGACATGGAGGAGGCAATAGCGGCCCCCTCCCCCGCCCTCTACGGGCGGTCTCCCTCCCCCGCGACGCGGGGGAGGATGAATAGCGAGCCGCGCGTTCTTAAAGGCTGCGCGGGAGGATGAATGGCGAGCCGCGTGGGTCAGCGTGCCTGCAAGAACTCTTCGACGCGCAGCAGCACGAACTCGTTGTCGTCGGCCTTGTTGGGCTCGCGGCTCGACGAAAACGGAAGATTGTTATCGTTGCCGACCACGATGTGCTGGGCATCGACCAAATCCACATCCTCGATGGTCCAGAACGGAAAGGCGAGAACCCCGTCGGTGAGCGGCTTGCGCGCCTTCTTGTCTGGATCGGCGATCTTCATCAGGTCGATATAGCCGATCTTGCGCACCGGCTTGTCGAGATTGGCCGCGTTCATCTCGATCTTGTAGACGCGCTTGAACTTGGCGGGGTTATGGAAGCAGTCGGTGCGCTTCTCGCCGGCCGGGCAGGCCTTGTCGGTGGTTCCTTCGCCGCTGTCGCGCTCGATCACCAGGGCGGTTGTCGCGTCGATCATGTTGAAATCGCCGATCGCAAGGCCGTTCTCCTCAAGCACATAGTGCCACTGGCGGCCGGTCCATTTTCCGGCCTCGGTGTCGAACTCGAGGATGCGAATATACTCCTTGCCGTCCTCGGTCTTTTCCCAATCCTTCCTGCCTGCGTCCCACAGCGGGCCTTCGAGCATCGCATAGAGGAACTTGCCGTCCGGCGCGGCGGCCATGCCCTCATAGCCCCTGGAGCGGCGGACAATGAAATCGACCGGTGCGGTCGGGGTCGACGGCGCCCTCACGGCGAAATGGTCGGGCGAGCGCGCAAGCTTGCCGTCGATCATGGTCTCGAACAGGGCTTCGACCTTGCCCTTGCCGTCGACGCGAAAGAGGTAAGGACCGAACTCATCGGCGATCCAGAATGTACCGCCGATCGGCTGGAAGCTCTCGATGTCGAAATCGGCGCCGGTGAGATAGCGCTTCAAGGTTGCTTCATTGGCGATGCGGAACGGCACCTTCTTGTCGGGGTCGTGCAGGAAGATGGTGGCGAGCCGCTCGGCCTTGCCCTCGTCCCAGTCGAAGCGGTACTGGTTGAGATAGAGCGCGGAGTCCGGCGAGTTCACCTTTGAGCCGAAGCCGTTGTCGGTGAGCACCCAGAAGGTGCCGTCGGCCATCGTTTTGATGCCGGAATGGCCCTGGATCGGCTGGCCCGGGAACGGCAACTTCACCCCGGTCGGGCGGTCGAAGGACTTGCCTTCGATCGAGCCGACGGCCTCGACCCGGCGGCCGGTCGTGAACTTACCGGCTGTCTTCAGGTCGGGCGGCGCGTCCGTCGGCATATCGATGAAGGTCTCAGCCGGAATGACGATATGGCCGGCGAGCGTTGCCGGAAAAGGCTCGTTCGCAACGGCCGGGCCGGCGGCAACGAGCAAGGCGAGAACGGCGAGCTTTTCGGCACGCATGCAATCCTCCTGTTCGCAAAGCGATCCCCGCATTTGCCGCAACGGACATGAAATCGCGATGAAGGAGAGGTGACTATTGTTTGACGGATCGCATGGCGGGAGGCTCGCCGCCCGGGATGACGGCGCGCGAGCACCCCGTGCAGGGGCTCTTCAGCGGACGGTAAGGACCCCGCGATGAGCGAGCCCATTGCCTGGCTGCGCAGCCGCATTGTCGATGTAAGGACCGCCGTTCTGTTCTCGACGCGGCTGCCGGTTGCCTGGGTCGGCACGGTCGAGGGTTTCGATGTTGCGCGCGCGAGCTGGGCGTTGCCGGTCGCAGGCGCTTTGGTCGGCCTGATCGGTGCGCTCGTCTATTGGCTGGCCTTTACGCTTGGTCTTGCCCCTCTCCTATGCGCACCGCTGGCAGTGGCGGCGACGATCCTTGTCACCGGCTGCCTGCATGAGGACGGCCTCGCCGATACCGCGGACGGTTTCGGGGGCGGTGCGACGCGTGCGCGCAAGCTCGAAATCATGCGCGACAGCAGCACCGGGAGCTACGGCGGTAGCGCCCTCGTGCTGTCGATCCTGCTGCGAGTAGGTACGCTCGCCGTGCTTGCCGATCCGGCACTGGTGGCGCCGGCCCTGATCGCAGCCCATGTGGCGGCGCGGGCGACCTTGCCGGCCTTTCTGAATCTGGTGCCGCCGGCACGCGCCGATGGGGTGTCGGCCGGCATCGGCCGGCCGACACGTGTCAGCGCGCTCGCAGCGGGCATCATCGGCGCGGCGGCGCTCGCGCTTGCCTTGGGGCCGGTCGCCGGCCTGGCGGCAGCGCTCACCCTCGCAGCCGTCTTCGCAGGCATGGCCTTGATTGCAATGCGGCAGATCGGAGGGCAGACCGGCGACGTCGCCGGTGCGCTGGAGCAGGTCGGTGAAATGCTCGTTCTCTTAATAGCCACGCTTGCCTGAAGATTAGGCAATGGATGATCCCGAATAGTCGCCCGCTCTACCGGATAAGGTCATACGAAAAAGCCGCACACGATTTGCGACATTCAGAGCATATGCGCTCTGGAGCGCGATTCACTCCGATCGAATCAACCGCGCTCTCTTTCTGTGTTGTCGCATGATCTTGCCCGAAAAGTCTGCCAACTTTTCGGGACCGTGTTCTAAACGACCCCTGACTCCTGCAGCGCCGTCTCATGATGGACGGCCGAATCGCGACTGAAGCAGCAGAATACGACGCGCTCGAGCGTGCCCGGATCGGCCGAGAGCTCGGCCGCGATCGTTCCGACCGCGATTCGCGCCGCCCGATCGGCGGGAAATCCGTAGACCCCGGTCGAAATCGCCGGAAACGCAAGCGATGAAAGCGCCTCGTCACGGCCGAGCGCCATTGCCGCGCGGTAACAAGACGCAAGCAGCACGTCCTCGTCCTCGCCGCCGCCCGACCACTCCGGCCCCACGGCGTGAATGACATGTTTTGCCGGAAGGTTGAAGCCTGGCGTCATCTTGGCCGAGCCGGTCTCGCAGCCGCCGAGGTCGCGGCAGGCCGCGAGCAGCTCCGGTCCGGCGGCACGGTGGATGGCGCCGTCGACGCCGCCACCGCCTTGAAGCGCGCGATTCGCGGCATTGACGATGGCATCGACGGCAAGGGTCGTGATGTCGGCGACAACGATCTCGACCGTGGCGCCGTCGATCCTGGCGGCAACTTTAGTAAAACTGTCTGGCATCGCTCGATCCTTGTTGATTGGAAGTCGGCGAGGTGCGCGAAAAACCTCAGAGGACAATACCGTCTGGCGCGCACAAACGCGGCTGCGCCGACCATTTGGACGCATTTGCCGTATCGCAGTTGTGTCTGGGGCGCAACAGGTGTGCACGCGAATGTCCATACGTAACAGGTCCGACTTGAAGCGTGCGGGCCCTATAGTTTTTACTTACGCTATGAGCACCGTCCTGATCGAAATCCGTCGTGCAAAGCCCCCCGATGCTCTGTCGGTGGCGTCGGCGCATGACGAGGCGTGGCGGAGTGCTTATCGCGGCATCATTCCCGGGCCGGAGCTTGAGAAGCTGATCATGCGGCGCGGTCCGGTATGGTGGGACGGCGCCATTCGCAAGGGCAGCCGCGTGTCATTGTTCGTGTTCGGCGAAACCGTCGCCGGCTACGTGAATTTCGGACGCAACCGTGCCCGCAGCCTGCCCTATGACGGGGAGGTCTACGAGCTCTACATGCGGCCGGAGTTCCAGGGGCTCGGCTTCGGCCGGCGGCTGTTCACAGCCGCACGCCGCGATCTTGCCCAATGCGGGATGAAAAGCGTCGTGGTCTGGGCGCTCTCGGACAATGATTCGGCCGTCGAGTTCTACCGGGCGCTGGGGGGGCGTCCGGTAGCTCGATCGGCGGAAACCTTCGGGCCGAAGACGCTCGACAAGATTGCTTTCGCCTGGCCGGCCTAAGCCGAGTTGCGCGTGCTTGGCCGGCGTGTGCCGGACTGGGTGCGTTGGCCGGCGTGCAGCTTGCCGCATCCATTGCGCATTCGATCGGCGCCCATTGCCAAAGGCGCGGGTGCTCATTAGGCTTGAAGCGTTCTTATCGCGCTGGCGTTTCCTTGCCTGACCATCCGTTCCCGGACTGTCGGACAAAGACCGTTAGCTAATCCGTTTCTTGTGGTGTCACACCAACACGATGAGACGCGTTCTAGCGTTGGTGCTGCGCCACAAGCACGCAAATCCATTGTCAACAGGCTGTCTGCCACCATGGCGAAGACCACTCCGGGACGCTATTTCGAGGATTTCCGTCTGGGCGAGGTGATCCGGCATGCAACGCCGCGCACCGTGACCGTCGGCGACGTGTCGCTCTACGACTCCTTGTACGGCATGCGTTTTGCCGTGCAGTCCTCCGACGAATTCGCCCGCAAGATCGGCTATCCCAGGGCGCCGCTCGACGATCTGCTCGTCTTCCATGTCGTTTTCGGTAAGACGGTTCCCGACATTTCGCGCAACGCGATCGCCAATCTCGGCTATGCGGAAGGGCGCTTTCTGCAGGTCGTCTATCCGGGCGACACGCTGTCGGCGACGTCCGAAGTGATCGGGTTGCGCGAAAACTCCAATCACAAATCCGGCGTCGTCTATGTCCGCACCACCGGCTACAAACAGGACGGATCCAAGGTTCTTGAGTACATCCGCTGGGTGATGGTGCGTAAGCGCGACGATCACTCACCCTCCCCGCCGGACAACACGCCCAATCTAAAGAGCGTCGTGGAACCGGCCGAACTCGGCGAGGCCTGCCCGGCCATTGTGAACGACGCCTATGATTTCCGGCTTGCCGGCAGCCCGTTTCGCTATTCCGATTATGTGCCCGGCGACCGCATCGACCATGTCGACGGCATGACCATTCAGGAAGCCGAACACCAGATCGCAACGCGCCTCTATCAGAACACGGCGCGCGTCCATTTCGACCAGTACACCCAATCGAAATCGCAATTGGGTCGCCGCCTGATCTATGGTGGACACGTGATATCGGTCGCGCGCGGGCTGTCGTTCAACGGCCTTGCCAATGCCTTTCATGTCGCCGCCATCAATGGCGGTCGGCATGTCGCCCCCTTGTCGGCCGGCGAGACCGTGTTCGCTTGGAGCGAGGTTCTGGAGAAGGCCGAAGTGCCGGCGCGCAACGATGTGGGTGCGCTGCGGTTGCGCACGATCGCGACCAAGGATCGACCATGTACCGACTTCCCGTTCCGCGCCGAGAAGGAATATGAGCGCGGCGTGATCCTCGATTTCGACTACTGGGTGTTGATCCCGCGCTAAATCCCAAGTCATCCTTCGGTTTTTTTGCCGCTCAAGGCCGCGGACCGCGCGGCTGCGCGCATGCGACACTAGAGCATGGTCCCGAAAAGTTGGCAGACTTTTCGGGCAAGATCATGCGACCAAACAAAGAGAACGAGAGCGCGATTGAATGAACCTTGAGCGATCGCGCTCTAGCGGCGGCGAAGCCGACAATATTCTGCGTCACAACCGGGATCGTCTGCGAGGTCCCAGAAGCATGATCCGGAAAAGGTGGCAGACTTTTCAGGCAAGATCATGCGACAAAATATAGAGAAATAGAGCGCGATTGATTCGATCTGGATGAATCGCGCTCTGAAGTCTCGAAGTTTTCAAATTCGACGTTGCGCGCAAGGCCGGCATCTGCTTCAAAGAAAGGGCCAAAAAAGGGGTTGTTTTCGATGGCTGAACACCCGGCGCGGGTCGAGCGACCGTTGTCGCCGCACCTGCAAATCTACCGCATGACATTTACTTTCGTGATGTCCGGTTTCCATCGCGTGACCGGCATCGTGACCTATGGCGGATTTCTTCTGGTGGTGTGGTGGCTGGTCGCCGCTGCCGCCGGGCCGAATGAGTATGCCTGGGTCCAGTGGTTCTTCAGCACTTGGATCGGTCGGCTTGTCATGTTCGGGTTCAGTTGGGGGCTGATCCATCATTCGCTCGGCGGCGTCCGCCATCTCATCTGGGATACCGGGCGCGGCTTTGAGCCGCACGAGCGCGAATGGCTCGCGCGGGCGACGCTGATCGGATCGATTTCGCTGACCTTGCTTGCCTGGATTATCGGCGGCTTCGTCATGGGAGGGTTGCGATGAAGGAGAAGAGCATCCGCACCCCGCTTGCCAAGGCGCGCGGGCTCGGCGCGGCAAAATCCGGCACCGACCATTGGTGGGAAACGCGGCTCACTTCGATTGCGTTGTTGCCGCTGACCTTTGCGGGAATCGTGATCGTGATGGCGGTGGTCGGGAGCAATCACGCGGCAACCGTGCAGATTCTCGGCTCGCCGATCGTCGCCATCATCATGCTGCTGTTCATCTTCGCGACGACCTATCACATGAAGCTCGGCGCGCAGGCGGTCATCGAGGACTATATCCACAGCAAGCCGCTGAAGACGGCACTGCTGATCGTCAACACGTTCCTATGCATTTTCCTGTGGCTCGCGTGCACATTCGCGATTCTCAAGCTTTCGTTCGGAGTCTGACTCGATGCCCACGAACGGTTCTGGAAATGGCGGCGCGCCGGCAATCAATGGGCGCGCCTATCCGATCGACGACCACACCTATGACGTTGTGGTCGTGGGTGCCGGCGGGGCCGGCCTGCGCGCCGTGGTCGGCTGCAGCCAGGTGGGCCTGCGCACGGCCTGCCTGACCAAAGTCTTTCCGACCCGCTCGCACACGGTTGCGGCACAGGGCGGAATCTCCGCCGCGCTCGGCAATATGGGCCCCGATGACTGGCGTTGGCACATGTACGACACCGTCAAGGGCGCCGATTGGCTGGGCGATCAGGATGCGATCGAATACATGTGCCGCAATGCCGCGGCGGGCGTTTACGAGCTTGAGCACTGGGGCGTTCCATTCTCGCGTACCCCAGACGGCAAGATCTATCAGCGTCCGTTCGGCGGGATGACCACGGATTACGGCAAGGGCATCGCCCAGCGCACCTGCGCGGCGGCCGACCGCACCGGCCATGCCATGCTGCATACGCTGTACGGCGCCTCGATCAAGCACGCGGCCGAGTTCTATATCGAGTATTTCGTGATCGACATCATCATGGACGACGAAGGCCGTTGTCGTGGCGTGGTGGCGATCAATCTCGACGATGGAACGATCCATATGTTCCGCGCCCAGATGACCATTCTCGCGACCGGCGGCTACGGCCGCGCCTATTATTCCTGCACCGGTGCCCACACCCAGACCGGCGACGGCAATGCCATGCTGTTGCGCGCGGGCCTGCCGCTTCAGGACATGGAGTTCGTCCAGTTCCATCCGACCGGAATCTACGGCTCCGGCTGCCTCATCACCGAGGGCTCGCGCGGCGAGGGCGGCTATCTCGTCAACTCCGAAGGCGAGCGTTTCATGGAACGCTATGCGCCGTCCGCCAAGGACCTTGCCTCGCGCGACGTCGTCTCGCGCGCGATGACGATCGAGATTCGCGAGGGTCGCGGTCACGGCAAGGACGGAGACCACATCCATCTGCATCTCGACCATCTCGATCCCAAAGTGCTGGCCGAGCGCCTGCCGGGCATTTCCGAGAGCGCAAAGATCTTCGCCGGCGTCGATGTGACCAAGGAGCCGATCCCGGTTTTGCCCACCGTGCATTACAATATGGGCGGGATCGCTACCAATTATCGCGGTGAGGCGCTTACCAAGAAGGCGGGCGATCCGGACCACATCATTCCGGGGCTGATGGCGGTCGGCGAGGCGGCCTGCGTCTCGGTGCATGGCGCAAACCGGCTCGGATCCAACTCGCTCATCGACCTTGTCGTGTTCGGCCGGGCGGCGGCGGATCGCTGCGCCGAAATCCTTGAGGCCAATGCGAGCCAGCCCGAGCTGCCGCGCGGCGCGACCGATTTCGCCCTGACCCGGCTCGACAATTATCGCTTCGCCAATGGCGACACGCCGACCGCAGAGCTGCGCATGCGCATGCAGGTGGTAATGCAGAACAATTGCGCCGTGTTCCGGACCGGAGAAGTCCTGTCTGAAGGGGTGAAGCTGATCGACGAAGTGATGGCGGGCGTCCCCGACATCAAAGTGACCGATCGTTCGCTGGTCTGGAACAGTGACCTGATCGAAACGCTCGAATTCGACAATCTCATCGTCCAAGCCGTGGTGACGATGTATTCGGCCAATAACCGTACCGAGAGCCGTGGCGCGCATGCGCGCGAGGATTGTCCGGAGCGCGACGACCAGAACTGGATGAAGCACACGCTGGCCTGGCTCGACGAAGGCACCCGCAAGGTGACGATCGACTACCGGCCGGTGCACACCTATACGCTGACCAACGAGGTGCCCTATATCGAACCGAAGGCGCGCGTCTATTAGGCCAAGCGGACCGAAGGGCCCCGGAGGTCGGCCAAAGCGCGATCTCGGAGAGTTGGCAGATTTGTCCGATGATTCATGCGACCTTGCAAAGAGATAAGGGGGCACGGTTAATTCGGCTTGAAGCGATCGCGCCCTAGTGATGCAGCACCAACGCTTGTGCTCGTCTCATTGTGTTGGTGCCGCATCACAAGGGATCGAGTTAGCTGGTGTTCCTTACCTGACGGTCCGGATCGGACCGTTAGGTAAGGAACACTAGCGTGCTTATCTCCGTCGCGCACGATAAGCACGGCCTCGTCTCGATCATCGGAGAGACCGGCTCTGCGGTGACAAGGCGAAACACTGGACTGTAGCCTTTGGGAAACTGATCATGGTCGAATTCACGCTGCCCAAGAACTCACGCATCACCGAAGGCAAGGTCTGGCCGGCACCGCAGGGCGCGCAGAATCTTCGCGAATACCGTGTCTATCGCTGGAATCCCGACGACGGGAAGAACCCGAGCATAGACACCTATTCGGTCGATCTCGACGATTGCGGGCCGATGGTTCTCGACGCGCTGATCTGGATCAAGAACAAGATCGATCCGACGCTCACCCTCCGCCGCTCCTGTCGCGAGGGCGTGTGCGGCTCCTGCGCGATGAATATCGACGGAGAGAACACGCTCGCCTGCACCAAGGACATGGCCGAGATCAGCGGCCCCATTCGCGTCTACCCGCTGCCGCACGAGAAGGTGGTCAAAGACCTCATCCCCGACCTTTCCAATTTCTTCGCCCAGCATGCGTTGATCCAACCCTGGCTGCAGACCGAGACGCCGGCACCGGAGAAGGAATGGAAGCAGAGCCGCGAGGACCGCGAGAAGCTCGACGGCCTCTACGAGTGCATTCTGTGCGCCTGCTGCTCCACCTCCTGTCCGGAATATTGGTGGAATCCGGACCGCTATCTCGGTCCCGCCACGCTTCTGCACGCCTATCGCTGGGTGATCGATTCGCGCGACGAATCGACCGGCGAACGGCTCGATCAGCTTGAGGACCCGTTCCGCCTCTATCGCTGCGTGACGATCCTCAACTGCTCCAAGGCCTGCCCGAAAGGCCTCAACCCGGCCAAGGCGATCGCTGAGCTGAAAAAGCTGATGGTCGAGCGGCAGAAGATCTAGAATACCGCTTCACTCAACTACATTTCTAATGACAGGACAGCGTATTGCGCTATCCTGACGAATCAAAATTGAATCTGAGGGTTCCATGAGCGATGACGTCGAATTCATGACCCCAGCCGACCTGAGTATGGAAGCGGCGTTGGAGCTGGAAGAAGCGAAGCAGGGATTGCGGTCGGACGCTCCATCCCTCACCGCTTTGTTCGAATTCTTACGAACGCCGGTGCCAGGATTTAGCGGCGGCCCAAGCGTCAGCATGTTGAATGATATGCGCGCCTATCCATTGCTTCGGGATTCCTTGGATAAGCGCATAGATAGGAAAAAGATCGATTATACTAAATTCGAAGAGTTTTTGATGAACTACTTTTGTAGTTTAGAGGAGGGAGTTAAAAGTCTAGATAGGAAAAAAATCGAAGAGGCTAAACATTTTTGCTTGGCATTTAATACCAGAATACTAGCCCGGCAGATGAGCGAGGTGTATGGGCGCCGAGAACGTTCGGACGCGCGTACAGTTTCAGATGACTCTTTACCACAACTCGAAGCATAAACTGAGGAATATTCTACGAACCATAGACTCTTTGCTCGATGGTGACTTTCCATTTGACGCCGGCAAAAGGGCTCTTCTAAGACTAAAAAATGTATTCATCGAATTTGAGAAGAAGATTGATCGAGCCAAGCGCCTCAGTGACGAAAAGACCATCGAGCAACTGTCAAGCAACATAAATGTAAAAATAATTCAAGTTCTGCCAATACTTGGATTCATACTCCGATCGACAAACGTTAGGAATGCATTTGAGCTGTTAGATCCACTTCAATCTTTGGCTGATTTGACCCTGCAGGGAAATCCTGAGTTAATCCTCTCTTCCGAATGGGATTATGTTCCGTTCGCCTACCCACAATCGCTCAAAGACCTGCGTAGTTTTGTCTTGATAGGCCTTCCTGCGTCAGAAGCTGCAAGCGCTCTACTCGTGCCCTTAGCGGGTCACGAATTAGGACATGCAGTCTGGCGCAATCTCGGGATTGAGGGCAGCGCCCATTTAACACTTCAGCAAAAGTGCCAGGAGCTATACAGGAACGCCAATAATTTGCAGACCTTCAAGAGGACATTTTCAGAATATGATCCAGATGACATGGTGGCTAAGGAGATTCTACCCGAAACGATCGCTCGATCAGTTGAATACGCGGTATTTCAAGCGGAAGAGATCTTTTGCGATTTGTTCGCTTACGCTGTTTTTGGAGAAGGCTACGTCCATGCTTTTTCCTATATACTGGCGCCGGGCTCCTCTTCGAATCGGCGCTCAAAGTACCCATCTTATGAAACTAGAATATCGACAATTCGAAAGGTGGCTGAAAAGGAGGGTATAACGTTACCGGACACGGGAGAGCTGAATTTCTCAAGTGAAATTCCGCTTGTGAATGCACGAGATCGATTCATTCTCAGAATGGCCGAGGAAAGCGTGGCAGAGGTCACTAATGGGCTGTGGAGTAAGATTGACCAAATCATACACGAAGGCAACGTTTGTCGCCCAAAAAAAGCAAATGCGTTAGCTCATCTCAAGGAATTCCAAATTGGTATTCCGGCACATCGTCCAGAATGCTTAGGAGATATCATAAACGCCGGCTGGAAATACTATGATGAAATCCTTAATTCGCGAGAAGAGGCAAAAATTCCGGAACGGTTGGATTGTTTGAACGAGATGCTTCTGAAGAGCATCGAAGTCCTAGAGTTCCGAAGGCGAGCAGCGCATGATCCTGACCGCAAAAAAACTCGCTGAAGAAGTTAGGCGTGGTGGCCACGGTGACGAACAAGGCGTCGCTATAGTGCCAATGCCGGATATCGAACAGATTGAAAGGGATGGAGAGGCGTCCATAAATTTGCGATTGGGACGTTGGTTTGTGACTATGAGGCAATCGAGCGAAACACATATTGAAACTATAAAAGAGGGCAAGGAATTCAATGAGAATAAGTTTTCAAAAAAACACTTCGTACCTTTCGGTGACAATTTTGTTATTCATCCTGGGCGATTTGTATTAGCGAGTAGTTTGGAGTGGATTAGAGTTCCAAAAAAATATGCGGCGTATGTTGTTGGGAAATCAAAATTGGGACGACGTGGTATTATTATAGAAACAGCAGCAGGTGTGCATCCGGGGTTTTCCGGATGTTTAACGCTCGAAATCGCCAATGTGGGCGAGGTGCCTATTAGACTATATCCTGGGATGATGATCTGTCAGCTGTTTTTTCATGTGCTTGAGGGTGAGCTATCGAACAGCAACACTAAACTGGGAGGGCAAAGAAAGCCTCGGCTTGGTCAGTTAAGTGATGATCCTATCATGACGAGTCGTCCGTGAAGATAGCTATTTTCAGGCCGAGGCCGGTTGCAGGCTGGCGGTGAGGGCGGCCAGCGTTCGGCGCAAAAAAAGCGTGAGCCACCGG
>JANQIP010000280.1 GCA_028282095.1 Xanthobacteraceae bacterium
GCCCAAGTCGGGTGTTCCCGACTTGGGCCACTCGAAACGGAGCCGAACACGGGAACACCCGCGTTCGGCGCGGGGGAGGGTTGGGGAGGGGGAGGGGGCCATGCGGGGAGGGGGTCGTCGGGCCGCGCGCGCCGGTCCGAGCCGAGCGAGATCAGCATCGGCGTTGCCGGCGTCTCGTCCATCACGAGATCGCCGTCGGCGCCGAGCACGAGATCGCTGCGGCGCGCGACCGGATCATAGGCGAGGGCGAGATCGAGCCACTCGGTCATGACGCGGCGGCCTGCTCCTGCACGGCGGCATCAGCGTCAGCGTCTGCCTGCGCGGCGACGCGGCGCTCGGCATCGCGCTGCGCCTCGGTCGCGAGATAGGCCTCGTACGCCGCCTGTTCGATCGGCTCGTCGGCTGCGGTCGCGGCGATGCGCGCCTGCATCTCGGCGCGCCAGGCCGCGAGATACGGCGCGACGATCGCCGGATCGCGGAACTGACCATGTGCCACGCCTCCGGTCATCTGCCCGAGACCGCCGCTCCAGTGGATTGACTGCACACCTTCGGGCACCTCGAACTCGCATTTGACTGCCAAGCCATTGCACACGATCGTGCGATCGACGGGCAAAACGGTGACCTGCATCTGTTGTCTCTCCTCGGGTCCGACGATGCTGCATCATCCCGCGCGCGCGAGCTTTGCGTCATGCCCGCGCCTGCGGGCATGACCCCTCCCGGATCGCACGCAGCCAAGCCTGCGCAGGCTGCGCAAGCTTGCCTGCGCCGCGATCCGACCTCCCCCGCTTGCGGGGGAGGATAAGAGACGGCGGTGCACTTCTGCTCCCTCCCCCGCTTGCGGGGGAGGGAGTCGAGGCGCGTAGCGCCGAGACGGGAGGGGGCTTTCTCACGCATCGGGGTCCGGGTCCGGTCCGATGCTGATCGTCGACGACGCGACGAGACCGCCAGTGGTTGCCGCGATGAATTGGCCGCCTGCCGCCAGTCTTGCGCTCACCGCGCTCGCACTCACCTGCTGCGCGCCGTGCCGCACTTTGGCGCGCGACGCGGTCAGCTCGATCTCGACATCCGTGCCGAAGCGCGCGCGCACGCCGTCGCGGGTCAGGCGCACGCGGCTGCCGCCCTCGCCGGGCGTTGCGATGTCCACCGCCCGCGCAGCACGGACCTCGACCGTGCCGTCGCGTTTGACATGCACGCGCGAGCCGTCGGCGCCATAGATCGCCGCCTCGCCCGGCTCCAGATGGCCGAGCCTTGCGCCTGGCGCGGCGACCGGCAGCGCGACCAGATCGCCCTGGTCCCCGCCGACCGCGAGCAGGATGACAAGCCCGCCGTCCGCCGGCGGCCGCGAGGCAAACCCGAACGGCTGCAGCACCTCGACGGCGCTGCGCTCATGCCCCTCGCGCACCGTCACGTCGACCGATTGGGTCGCCCGGTCGTCGCGGCTCGCGCGCACGATCGCGCGCGCCACCACGCCGCGGATCGCATGCACGGCGTCGCGGATGGTCCTCATGGCAGCGCCTCCGCGCTGCGGTCGAGCACCCGCGGCTGCGCATGGTTCTGCTCGCGCGCGGCCTCGGGCAGGAGATCAAAGGACGCCGGCCCGACCAGCGTGAGCCGCGTGGTCGCCCCTCGCTCGCCCCAGCGATAGGCCACCGCCGCAATGAGCATGTCGCGGTAGACGCCCTGGTAGCGGTCGTCGACAAACACGAGCTGGTTCGGCCGCCACAGCGCGCCGCCGGCGCGATAGTCCTTGCATGTCAGCTTCAGCACCTGCGCTCGCGCCCGTGCGGTGCGCATCATCCAATCCGCGGTCGTCTGCGCCGGCGCGGCCGTCGTCTGCATCCGCGCCACCGACACGATCGGCCGGTAGCGCCCGATCATCTCATCGCGCGCATGGCCGGTGATGACGACCCCGGCCTTTTCCGCGTCGGTCGCCACCTCGACCGGCGTGTCTCTCGGTGCCGCGCGCGCATCGAGCTGCGCGGCGCTGCGATCGAGCTGTGCCGCCTTCTCGGCCTGGCCGAGCACATAGTAGTCGCCGTAGCGCTCCTGCCACGCGTAGCGGCCCTCGCTCTCGATGACATTGCCGGGGAACTGCAGCGCGCCGGCCGCACGTGTGCTGCCGCCGCGCGTCAGCACCAGTCCGCCGACCCCGTCGGACGTCACCAGCACCGCGCGCTGCCGCGCCGCCTTCTCGATCGCCGCCCGCGCGGGCTCCGCAGCGTCGACCACAAACCGCGCAAAGCGCTCGCCGACATCGACCTCGGCACGGACCGAAATGCCGAACGGCTCCGCCAGGCGCTGCGCGATCGCGAGCAGGTCGATGTTGTTGTGCTCGCTCGGGCCCGTCGGCGCCGCCGTACAGTCGACCAGGTCCGCGGTCTTGTCGCGCCCGATCAGCTCGACCCATGCATCGCCCTCGGCCGCCGTGGCGATCACCTCATCGACATAGCCGATCAGCACCGGCTCGCCGTCGACCGTCACCGTCGCGGTCATCCCCGGCTTGACCGCTTGTGCCACCGTCCACGCGGTCGTCGCGAACGGAAACGCCGCAGTGCTCCGCGCTGAATCCCGCAACTCCAGCCAGAACGATCCGCTCAGCTCGGCGAGATCGCGGATGATCTCGACTGCGGTCCACTCGTCCCACACCGTCCCCGCTACCTCGATCGCGATCCGCCGCGCTGCTGTCATGCCCCCTCCCGTCCCGCATCGGCGCTCGTGCTCACCCTCCCCTGAAAGGGGAGGGTCGGACCGCAGGTCCGGGGAGGGGTCGCAAGCCGCATCCGCGCCCGATCCCGACTCACGCCAGCACCTCGATCGGACCGGCGACGATGCCCGGATGCGGCAGGCGGTTGCGCCGCACGACGTCGTCGAGCATGGCGACGACATTGCCTGGGTCGTCGCCGGCAAAATGCTGCGCGATCAGCCAGGCCGTGACCGGCGCCGGCGGCGTGACGATGATCACGCTGGGCAGCCGGCCGATGGCCTCATGGATGTCGGCCGACACCGCCGCGCGCAGCGCGCCGGTGCTCGCGAGCAGCTTGGCGATCGCGTCCGGCGCCTGCGCTGCGATCGCGCTCGCCGCCGCATCGAGCACATCCAGCGCCGCCATCAGCCGCGCGCGCCAGGCCATCGCCTCCTGCCGCGACTCGTACGGAATCTCGGCGACGCTGCGCGCGCCTTGCGCGAGGATCGCCGCACTCGCGCCGACCAGCACCGCGCGCTCGGGCAGCGACACGGCATCGAGCGCAGCAATCTCGGTCGCGAGCGCCAATAGCATGGCCGCGCCATCGCGCGGGCCGAACACCGCGGACGCGATGGCCGGCGCTGTGGCGGGGGCAATCGCCGGCGCCGGCGCGCCGATCGCGAGCGTCGCGATCGGCTCGGGCAGTGCGGTCACGGCCGCGCCGAGCGATGCCGCGTCCGATGCTGCGCCGATCGCCGCGATCGGTGTCACCAGCGCCCGCTCCACCGCATCGGCACCGCGTTGTCGCGCGGCCGCCGCCGACACCACTGCGGCCACGGTCTCTGCGCTCATGCGTGCCGCCGACCACAGCGCGACCGGCAGCATTGCAGCCCCAGTGACGGCGGTGATCAGTGCCGCCCCGCGCACGCCGACCGATGCGAGCGCGCCGAGCAGCACCGGCAGTGTCGCCAGCGCAAGCGGCGGCGGCTCGGCCGGCAGAAACCCGACACGGATGCGTGCGACCCGCAGCTCGGTTGCCGAGTAGGAGATCACGGCGGGCCGCGCCACGACGACGAGCTGTTCGCCCGTCCACGGATGCAACAGCATGCCCGGTCCCGGCACATCGAACGCCGCGCGCAGCGCTTCGGCCTGCACCACATAGTCATCGCCGACCACGAGCCCGATGATCTCAATGATTCCGCGATGCAGCCCGAGGTCCTCGATCGCCGCATGATCGAGGCCGGGGAACAGCGTGTGCACGATCCGCCGCCCGGCCTCGTGGCGCGCATCCGGGATGTAGAACGGCACGCCGCGGAACGCGCCCGGCAGCAGGCCGGGCAGCACCAGCTCGGGATCGATGTCGATGATGCTCATCACGGCACCCCGAGCATCAGCCCGCGATCGGGGACGAGCGGCACGTCGCGGTGCTCGCTCTCCGCGCGCGTGACGCGCCCCGGCCCTTCGACGCTGACGACGATGCGTCCACCGACCTTCTGCTCCGGCGCCGCGAGCGGCGCATAGCTCTTGCCGCCCGCGGCCTGCATCTGCATCTGCATTGGCATCGGCACCAGCGGCGTGCCGGCGCCCGAGAACATGCGCCGGACCCACTCGGGAATGAGGGAGTCCCACCATCGCGCGATACGCGTCGCCGCCGCGGAAAAGGCGCCCTCGATGCCCTCCCAAAGGCCCGCAAGAAAGCCTCTGATTGGCTCCCATTTTTGATAGAGCACAACCGCCGCTGCGCCGAGCGCGGTGACGGCTGCGACCACGGCCCAGATCGGCGCACCGATCAGCGCGGCGATGCCGCCGGCGACCGCGACGACGGCAGTGGCCAGCACGCCGAACCCGCTCGCAATCGCAGGACCGAGCAGCCCGAGCGCGGTGGCGACCAGCAGCAGGCTGCCGCCCCAGGCGATCGCCTTGTCCACCGCGCCCGGCAACCTCGTGTCGAGCCAGTTGACCCCGGCCAGCAGGCTTTGCAGCGCGCTATTGAGCAAGGGCAGGTTCTCAACGAAAGCCCTGCCGACCCGGCGCGTCGCCTGTTCGCCCACCTCGGCGAAGCGCTCCAATTGCGGCGTCAGCCCGGCCATGCGCGAGCGGAAATCATCAGCGAGCACGCCCGTCCGCGGATCGCCGCGCATCGCCGTGACGATCTTGTCCTTGATCACGCGGAAGTCCGCTACCCCGGCCAGCATCGGAATGAGAAAATTCTTCACCTGCATGTCGCCGAACATCGCGGCGACCTCACCACCGCCGCGAATGGCGCGGATGCGCGCCGAGAGCGCGGCGATCTCCGCCGGATCGGTGATGCCGCCCTTTTTCGCGCGCGCCTGCAGCTCTTCGATTTCGGCGCTGGTCATGCCGGCGAGGTCGAGGATTTTTTTGATCGCGGCTTCGATGGGGTTGATACCACCCCAGACCGCCTCTTCCATGGTGCCTCTTATGTCGACACCCCTTTTTTTGAAGTTTGCGATCGTCTCCTTGGAGAGGATTTTTGAGAGGAAGTTCTCGACATTCGTCGCCGCCTGCGCCGGCTCGGCGGCCGCACGCATGGCGATCTGCAGTGCCGCACCGATATGCGCCACGGCCTCCTCGCCGGTGACGCCGAGATTGGCCAACAGCCCGGTCAGCCGCGGGAAGGCGCGCGCCATATCGGGTAGCTCGAACCGCCCTTCTTTGCCGCCGACGCCGAGGCCGGCGAAGACGTTCTCCATCCGCTCGGCCGCGATTCTGAGATTCTGGTTCAGCGCGACGGCCATGCGTGCCATGTCGGCGATCTCGGCGCCGGCCGCGGTGGCGGCGCGGCCTAGCTGCGGCATCAGCGTCGCGACGACATCGCGGTCGAGCCCGGCCGCGATCAGAATTTGCGCCGCCTCGGCAAGCTGGGTCGAGCGTTGCCCGACCTCGAGCGCCAGGCGCTCATAGCTGCGCGCCAGCGTCGTCACATCCGCCTGCATCGCGCGCGACACCGTGCCCGACGTGATCGCGAGGTCGCGCAGCCTGGCGTCAAAATCCGCCGCGGCCTTAAGCGGCCCGACGAAGGAGAGGCCGGCGCCGAGCGCGCCGATGGCGCCGATCCGCCCGGCGAGGCCGGCGACGCGTGCGCTCATCGCGCTGATGCGACCGGTCAGCGCCGTGAGTCCTTGGACTCGCCCCGTGATCCGCTGCAGCGGGCCGGTGATGCGGTCGACCAGCCTCACCAGCACGGACAAAGCCATCTGCTTGTTCACGACGCTTGCTCCTTGACGCGTTCATGGAGTGCGGCGATCGCGTCGTGCCAGAACATCGCGTCAGATGCGCTCATGCATTCGATCTCGCGGGCGGAGAATCCTGTATTGACGGCGAGCCCGCCGAGCATCACCGGCCAGTCGGCCGGCCAATGCCGAAAAAACTCTCGACCACCTTCACCGCGTCCGCGATGTCCTCGCCGTCCAGGACATCGAACAGCGCGTTCATCACCGGCTCGCGCTGGCGCGCCGAGCGCGCCAACATGACCGCGCTCCGCGATGCCGGCGCCGCGGCGACGATCGCCCGCAGATCGGCACCGTTCAGCCGGTGAAATGTCAGTTGATCGAACCGCTGGCTGCGGACGCCCCGCGTCGCCGATCTGATCTGCAGCTCGCGCGGCGCGCGCAGCGGCAGCGTCACCGAGCCGTCGTTGTTGACGATCGCATGCGCCGGCAGCGCGGCTTCGCTCGATGCATCCTCGTCGACGATTCTCCCCGGCTCTTCATCGACAATCGCGGTCGGTCTCGAGAGTCCGGGAATTCCGATGGAGCCGATCGGCCCCACCGTACCGGCCGGTGGCCCACCCGCTTCCTCCCCTGCCAAAGGCGGGGGAGGGGGACCGTCCGCAGGACGGTGGAGGGGGCGCTCGGGGCGCTCGTCGACATCGACGACCACGTGCCCGTGCTCCGGATGCGGATGGGTCATGAAAGCACCTCCTCGTAATCGCCGGCGTTCCACTTGAGTTCGAGCTTGCCGCCCTCTCCGCCCGTCATCTCCGGGTGCTCGATGAGAAAAGCGTCGGGGAAGGTGAACGTCTGTCCCGTGTCGCAGATTACCTGCAGCTCGCCCTCGCCGGCGTCGTAGATGGCGGAGTAGCTCTGTCCGCGTTCGAGATGCGTGGTCGCGGTGATTTCGGAGGCCATGAATTCCTGCGCGCGGCCGACCTTGCGGCCGACGATCACGGGGTTGTTCTTCATGCCGCCGAGCTTGAGCTTAGCGCCTTTCTCGACCGGCACATTTTTGCCCCGCCAGGTGACGTCGATAATGCCGAGCATCTGCGCCATCGGCTGTCTCCTTCCTCAATCCGCTCCCGCCTCGCTTCGCTCGACTCCCTCTCCCGCTTGCGGGGGAGGGTTGGGGCGCTAAACCTGAAACTCCAGCGCCGCTGCCAGCACCATCAGATTGCCGATGATGCGCACCTGCTGGCTGGCGTTCAGCCTGTTGCGGTCGGTCGCATCGCGCAGGAATGTCGACTGCGCGACCGTCTCGCGTGCGCCCTCGATCCACCCCTGGCGCTCATAGAGCTTGCACCTCGCGGCCCAGGAGCCGTGCATACGCCGCGGCGTCACCACCGCGTCGGAATGATTGGCGGCGATCGAGTCGTCATCCGCCAGCTTGTGCCGTGGATAGGTCGCGCTGACATAGCTCGCCCAATCGTAGCGGATGCGGCTCAGCGTCCGCGGCACCATGATGTCGAGCCACGCGCGATCGACACCGCCGAGGCTCGACAGATTGTAGGTGGTCACCACGCGATCGATGGCAACTGAGCCGTCGGCCGACACGGTGAAGGTCGACACGCCCGCCTTGAGCAGCAGGTCCTGCTCGGTCTCCGTCCATCGATCCGCCGCGCCTGGTGCGCTCACGCCGGGCAGCGCGAGGCCGCGCAATTGCCGTGCCGGATCGGCGGCGAGATGGTGCGTGGCGATGCCCGCGAGCGATGCCGCCCACGCCCACGGCGGCGTCGGCGAGTTCTTGGCACCGATGATCGAGATGTGCGGACTGTTGGTGATCCCGCCCACCGTCGTCAACGCGCCGAACGTGCCGCGCCCGCCGACATAGGCATGCGCGTCCTGTTTGCCCAGAGCCTCGTAGCGTGTCGCGAGATCGGCCGCGAGCGCCGCGAGATTGGTGTTGTCCGTCCATGGCACGACGATGTCCGTGAACCACTCGGCGGCGATCGCATCGAGCAGCGTCTGCACATCCGGGTTCGTGGTGCCACCGGTCATCGCAACGACGGCGCAGCTCGCGCCCGCCGGCATCGCATCGTCGATGCGCGCATTGACGGCGAGGTGGATGGCGTTGCCCACTTCGCCTTTGTGCTTTGCCGTCACCGTGACCACTTCGGCGACCGCAGCGGCCGTGACCGCGAGGTCGGGGACGGCATTGAGCGCCGCGGCGGCGGCGGTTGCCATCTGCGCCGCGGTCGCTTCGTTGGCCACCGCGACCCGCACGCGCTGACCGGCGACATAGAGCGCGATGGTGCCCGCTGATGAGGCTGGACCGCCGAAGGTGAAGGTCCCGGCTGCGGCCTGGCCGCCGGCATCATCACCGATCGCGATGGCATAGACATCGGATGTCTTGTTGGCCGCCTTGAACGCCTTGGCCATCGCCTCGCCGACCGAGCCCGCACCGAACAGTGCCGTGCCCTGCTCCGGCCGCGTCAACTGATAGAGTTGGCCGGCGGTCGCCGTACCCGTCCCCAGCATCTGGCACATGAGCAATGCACGCGCCGGAAACGGCAGCACGCCCACGCGATCGTAGTTCGGCCTCACCTCGATCAGCACGCCGGGCTTGAGCCAGTCGTAGGGAATCTCGTTGAATTCCGGCATCAATCCTCCTCCCAGAAGCGCCAAAAAAAGCCGTCCGGCTCCCGCCGCCATTCCCCGTCGCACACTTGGATGACGCCGCCGCACGCATTGAGATCGGGCCCGTCGTCCTCGTCGTCGCCCGTTGCGAACAACTCCATCAGTTGGTGCGGCGCCACGACGTCCTCGGTGCGGATCATGTTGTTGGCCCTCAGCGCTCCTCCTTCGTCTCTTCCCCTCCCCCCTTGAGGGGGAGGTCGGTCGGCGCAGCCGACCGGGAGGGGGATGCCTGCACCTCGACCAGGTCGCCGTCGGCGATGCGCCGGCGCACATATTGATCGAGCGCGACTTCTGCGCCCTCCGCCGGCCAGGGCGACCCGTCCGCCATGGGCACAGCGAGGCCGTGCGCCGGTCGCGCAAAAACCTTCGGTGGCTCCGTCATGGCCCCTCCACTTCGATGGTGTCGCTCGGCTCGCTCTCGCTTGAGAGGTCCCAATCCGAGACGAGCCGCAGGAAATCGTCGCTGGTTGCCAGCGCGGCAAGCACGTCGGCGAGGTCCGTTGTCATGTCGAGTTCGATGGTGCCGATCGCGATCGACATGTCGCTCCAGCCGTCCGCAAAGGCCGAGCCGGCGCGGCTCACGAACAGCGTGCCGACGCCGTCGACCTTGAGACCGCTGAGCAGCGCGGCGGCGATCAGCGTCGAGGAATAGAGCCCCGGCCCGAGCCTATCGCCCGTGAAGCGCGCCTCCCGGCCGGTGTTCTTGATCACGATGGTCAACGTGAATCCAAGCCGCCCCGTGATGCGGCGCCCGCTGGCCTGATCAACAGCGACCTCCCGCCACGCGAATCCGAGCCACGGCGTCGCCTTAGCGACGATCGACCGAAACTCCTCCAACGTTAGCGGGCTCGGTACCAACTCGAATGTCCATCGATCGTGCGCGAAAGCCGTGCGCAGCCGCGCCTCGACGGCCTGGTGCGTGGCGGTGATCGGGTCGACCATCACAGCCCACCTCCCGCGCGCGAGCCGAACGTCGCATCGCGATCGGAGCTGCGCGCGCCGCTCGACGGCGCGATCGGTGCCGCGCCTTCGAGTGTCGCCTGGCCTGATGCAATTTTCTCCAGCCACGCGATGGTGTCACGCTGGGCGAGCCGCATCTGCTCGGTCGGCTCGCGGTCGCCGCCCATGGCGAGGTCGTAGCGCGCTAGCGTGCAAGCCGCGCGCACAATCACGTCCGGCACCGGCGCCGCGAGCGGGACGGTGTAGCGGCGGCGCAGATAGCTATCGATGCGCGCCGATGCATCGGCCAGCGCCTGCTCGATGCGCGCCGGGATGATCGTCTCGGGTAGCGGCCCATCGCCGGCCGAGAACCGCAGCACCTCCGTCTCGCCGAACCGCGAGACCATGTCGTCGACGCTCGCGTAGGTCATTGCGCCAGCTCCGCCGGTGTCTTACGGCGCCGTCCCCGCCCGCCCCGCCGTCGCCGCGGCGGCTCCTCACCTTCGCCGCGAGGAGCAAGCGGCAGCGTCGTCGGTTGTCCGCTCTCGACCTCCCGCGCCGCGGCGGCGATGAGATCGGCGACGGTCATCGCGCTCTCTGCCGTGCTCGGCAGCTCGATGCCGGCCCGTGTCTCGATCTCGCAGACGATGTTGAGGAGATCGAGTTCATCGACGCCGAGGTCCTCGGCGAGGTGGTCGTCTCGGCACACCTCGCCGGCGTCGCGCCCGAGCATGTCGGCCACCCCCTCGATGACGAGCTGCTCGATCATCGCGCCGGCTTCTCCTTCCACAGCATCGACGGCGGGAAGTCGGCCGTCAGGATGTCGTCCGCGCCATGCCACCAGCAGACGACCTTGCCCTCCTCGACGGACGCCACCGTCATCGGCGGCCCGCCGCTGTTCAGCCGCACCACATCGCCCTGGGCGAAGGGTGCGTTCTTTGCGCGCGCGCTCACGGCACGCGCGAGACGATCAGCTCGGGATCGTCCTCGATCGCAGCGACGTCCGCCTCGGAGAGCGCATCGAGCGGGATCACCGTCTCATGCGCGCCGAAGCTCATTCCCGCGCGCCGCCGCGACGTGCGCCTGGCGCGCACGATCAGCGACGCGCCCCCTCCACCGTCCTGCGGCAGGGGAGGATCATCCTTTCCTCCCCCGCGCCGAACGCGGGTGTTCCCGTGTTCGGCCCGACTTGGGCCGGGGGAGGTCGATCCGCGCAGCGGATCGGGAGGGGGCGGCGGCGGATCGGCCGGCTCCTCCGCGGGCGCCGACGCAACTTGCTCGCCCGTGCCTGCATCGATCGGCGATGCTTGCGCACCGCCGCCGGCGACCGCGACGTTCTCTGGCGCAGTCGCATCCGGGGCCTGCGCCCCCTCGGAATCGGATGGTTTGGTCTTGCGGGCCATGGCACTCACACCGCCAGCCAGGGCACGACGAGCAGCTCGGCGGTGCCCTTCCATTCGTTGGTCTCACCGCCGGCGGCGTACTCGCTGTTGAGCAGCTTCCGTCCGGCGGACTCATTGGTCGGACCGACGATGAGGAGGCGCGGCATGATGCCGAGCGGGCGACCGTAATCGCCCTTCATGCCGAGCAGCGCGGCCCGGGCCGCCGAGTAATAAGTCGCGTTGAGCGGCTGCTTCGAGCCCCACGCAAACTGCCAGAAGCCGAACCCGACATTGTAACGAGCATCGACCCCGTAGCGGTATTCGCGCTTGTTGAAGACATTGTCGTCGTCGACCCGATCCATGGCGACGAACTGCGGCGCCTTGCGCATCTGGAACAGGATCGGCTTGAGCGCCCGTCGATCATCGATCAGGAACCAGGGCTCCCCCGCGCCGCCGTCGGTGTTGGCGACTGACACCTCGACGCCCGCTTCATTGAGCACGGGGTGGTCGGCGTCAAAATAGTTCTGCTTGTCGTAACACGCCGTGGTGAAGCCGGCCTTGAGCAGCGGCCAGACGAGCTGGTCAACATGGGCTCCGGTCGACATGCCCATCTCGGTGAACAGCGGCGTGTAGATTCCCAGATTGTCGTCCTCGATGTCGTCGCGATCGACGCCGATGGTCAGCTCGAACGGCCGGTTCTTGATCTTGTAGGCGTGCGTCGCGATGTTCTGGATGACGCGGTCCCCAATCCATTCGCGCATCGAGGGGATTTTGCCGAGCCAGCCATATTCCTCCTCGCGCGTCGACGAGGGCACCGTTGTAGCAACGCGCCCATACATCGACGCAGCCTGACCGAGACCGCCCTGGAAGGCAGTGCGGTAGCCGATATAGAGGCTGCGCAGATTGGCCTGATTGATGATCATGAGTGTCCCGTCAGATGCCGATGCCGGTGATGACCCAGACGCCCAGGTCGTCGACGTCCACGATCTTGCCGGCGCGCGAGCGCGTGCCGGTGCCGTCGGTCTTGGCCACCGTTTGATCGTCGACGATGTAACAGTCGTCTCCGATCTCGGCGCGCGTGATCTCGTCGGCGGCAGCGGAGTTGGCCCAGCGATAGCAGCCGGACAGCGCTCGCACCCGGATATCGCCGTCGAGGCCGCCGGAGTTGTCGGCGCGGCGCTCCGCGCGGCCGAGCGCGATCAGGCCGGGCGCGGTAGCGCCGGGCACGCCAAGACCGGCGGCGTCGAGACAGACGAGCGCACCGCCATGGATCAGCGCTGCCCCCTTGACCGGCGGCTCGTGCAGGGCGCCGGCGCGCGAGGGCGTGTTGCGGTCGGCGGTGAGCGCGGTCATCGCGCGATCTCCTCGTTGTGGGCTTTGAGCTGCTCCCCATAGGCCTTTGGATCGAGGCCCATCAGCGCGCAGACTTCGCGATCCGTCTCGCTGAGGCCGTCGGCGCCGGGCTCGGTGCTCGCGCCGCGCCGGGCCCCGCCGTCATGCAGCGAGACCATGCCGGCAAGCTCTTTGGCGACGCCGTCCGGGTCTTTGACGTGGCGCTCGATGTAGTGGTCGCGCAGCGGCTTGATCGGCTTGCCGCCGGCGATCGCGGCGTCGATCGCGCGAGTCGCGCGCTCCTTGGCGCGGTCGGCGTCCATTGTGTCGAGCTTCGTCTGCAGCTCGATCACGGTCTTGGCGAGTTTGTCGGTGTCGGTGCCGCGTGTCTGTAGATGCTTGACCACCACGTCGGCCGTCGCGCTCTTCGCCGCGCTCGCGTCGAGCCCGGCTGCCTCGGCGATCCGGGCGAGGTCGGTGCTGCGCGCCTGCAGATGCGTGACCACGACGTCGGCCGTCGCATTCTGCGCCGCAGTGGCATCGAGACCGGCGGCCTTGGCGATGCGCTTGCGTTCGGCGCTGTGAGTCGCAATGGCGGTCTGCGCCGCGGTCGCGGCGGCGAGGATCGCCGCTTCGTCCGCATCCGCCGCGAGACCCAGTGCCGCGCGCAGCTTTGCCCACATGTCAGTGCTCCTCTGATGGAGTGTGGTGAGATTGAGATTCGGATCGTTCGTGAGCGACGCCCGCAACAGCTTCACCACGCGACCCGTGTCGCGCATCGAGACGATGGCCGGCGACAGGCCGCGATAAGCGCGGTCGGCGAGCAGCGCCCGGCCCGACTCGGTCCACTCGACGCGCCCCCACAGCCCGTCGTCGCGCGCTTCCAGGGCGGTGATCCATCCGCGCGCCGGCGACGGCCGTCCGTCGCGGCCGGCGAGATCAATCGAATGGTTTTCGTCGATGGCGATCTTGCCGCCGGCCATCGAGGCCGCGATCACCGCTGGCGAATCGGCCAGTGTATAAGGGCCGCGGCCGTCCGCGCCGCGGAACGTGCCGGCCGGCACGAGGTGCACCCATTCGGGTGGTTCGGCGGCAGGCGCGGGCAGCGCGGAGAACAGCGTGGCGACCAGCTCGGGCATGCCGCGCTTATCGCAGATGGCGGATCGCCCGCGTCATGCCCGCCGCTGCGGGCATGAGCCATCCGCCTCAGGTCATCGGATAGCCCAGGCCATCCGTTCGTCCCCGCGCAAGCGGGGACCCAGTATATCTTGTCTTGCCAAGACTGGATTCCCGCTTTCGCGGGAATGAACGGAGGAGGAGTGCACCTGCAAGCGCAATCTCTAATCTCCCTCTCCCGCTTGCGGGGGAGGGAGCTGAGCGTAGCGAAGCGGGAGGGGGCACTGTTCTGTTATGGCTTGGTGGGAGTCGCGCGATCGAGCGCGTCGGTCACCGTCTCGGCGATGACGCGCTCGTCCTCCGGGCCGATGCCGAGATACGGGCGCGCCGGGATCGTCACCGACTTCGCCTTGACAACGCCCGAGGCGAGTCTGAACACTAGGTGTGAGGCCTTCACCGGCACGATGGTGGCACCTTCCTGGTGCACCCGCGCGTGGATTTTGTTGGTGCCGACCTCTACCGCGTCGGGCGATGCGAGAAAGGTGATCGACCCCATCAGCCCGCCGCGCATCCCGGCCTCGCGCAGGATGCCGGGCCCGCGCTTGAGCGGCGCATAGGCGGGATGGAGGGGTGCCCAGGGATTACCGTCCGGGTCCACTGCGGCCTCGAACCGGTCATGGACATTGCGGACCAAGCCAGTGCCGATCGCCCGCATGACCGGCGTGGTGTTTTGGAGGGCTTTTTGGAGGGCCTGAAACGCCTTTAAGACGATTTGATCTTCGATCGACGTTTCGAGCGTGACGCCGACCATCGGCTATTCCGGCCGCATCCCGATCAGGGTGCCGTCTTCGCCGACAATGGCGCGCGGACCGGCGTTTACAACCCTTGACCCCTGGACAATCGTGCCGTCCGGAAATTCGAGGCCGCCACCGACGACTTCCTCTTCCCAGACGCGCTTAAACCCCGGCGTGTCGCCGCGCCGCATCTTGCGGCCGTCGACCTCGACGATCTCATCGCGCGGGTCAATGGGCGGGGTCTTCTGGTCCATGATAGTCCAGGATACGCCTGTTTTCATGCCGGCTCAAGCAGGACGCGCACCCGGTCGTCCGCTACCGTCTCGACATCCAGAATGCGCCAGCGCTGGCCGCGGGGAAATATGTACTCCGCCTCATAGTCGGTGCCGGGCAGGGCACGCATGCCCTTCTTGGCTCTTATGCTGAACACGACTGCGGGTGCCGGCGGTGCGACGGCGAAGGTCGCGAAGCCCTCGGCGGTCGAGCGCTCCACCGAGGCCGAAAAATAACCATCGTCCCGATACACAGCGCCCTTCGACATCAACGCCCGCTCAACGCTCGGAAACTTCTCGTCGAACTTGGAGCCGCGGTGGAGCAGCACATCGGTCTTCAGCGCCGACTGCTCGATCGCACTGTCGAGCTGTTGCGTCACCTGACGCCAGTCGCCGAGGGCGTTGTCCTCCGGCATTGCGCCGCCGGCGCGGCGGAGTTGATCGTTCCAGTTCGAGTAGCCGGCGCCGGTGTAGAACCGCCGCGCCGCTTTCTGGTCGGCATCCAAATACGTATCGAGCGCCTCGATCGCCGCCCGCTGATCGGCGAGCCCCGCCTCCTTGGTGACCGGCGTCCATTGCGCCGTCGTCTGCGGCTTGAGCATCGCCTTGGTCGCGCCGTCCTGGACGCGGCCGAGCGTGGGATCGCGCGGCACGACGGGCGACGGAGCTGACGGCGGCGCGGCGGGGGCAGCCTTTTTCGGTCCTTTGGCCCCCTTGAGCGCATCGAGCCAGCTCGGCGTCGGCGGTGGCGTCGCCGGCGGTGCAGGCGGCGGTGTTTCCGGCGCCGGTGGCGTCGCGGGCTCGGGCTTGGGCGGAGGTGGCGGCGCAGCCGGCTTCGGCGGCGCTGGCGGAGGCGCGGCCTTGGCTTTCGGTTTTGCTTTGGCCTTCGGCGCTGGCTCGGGCTTGGGCGGAGGCGGCGGTGCAGGCGGCTTTGGCGGCGCTGGCGGAGGCGCGGCCTTGGGCTTCGGTTTTGCTTTGGCCTTCGGCGCCGGCTTGGGCTTCGCTTTCGGCGGCGGCGTGATCGGCGGCGGGTCGAGCGTTGCATTGGGCGGCAGCGATATGGGCGTCGCCTTCCACACCGCGCCGGGATTGTAGTCGAAGCTCGGATCGATGCCCTTTGGCACCTGATGGACCTGCCCCGTCTTGGGGTTTGTCCAGGCGCGCATCTCGGTGGGTGGCGCTTGGTCGGGACTGCTCTTGCCCTGGCGCGCGAGATCGCGTGCGGAGAGCACGCGCACCCGGCAGCCGCAGCGCCAGCCATTGGGCGGATAATGCGTCTCCCACCACGAGTCGTCCGCGCGCAGTACCAGCCCGTTCCACGACAGGTGATCGAGGCGCGGGTGCAACGCGCCTGAATGGACGTACTGCCAATAGGGGTATTGCGCGCGCGTCTCCGGCGCGGTCGCCTGGGCGTAGCGGCCAGCGCTGTAGGCCATTGACAGATTGGTCTCGTAGATGATGCGTGCGCGCCAGCCCGGCGTGCCGGTGTGCTTCCACCCGTGTTTCTTCACGATGGCGTCGAACTGCTTGCGGAAGTCGGCGAGCGTCGTGCCCTGCTCCAGCGCCTTCGTCACTTCGGCGCGGAAATCCTTGACCAGCGCTTCGGTCGCCGCGCCCGCAACCGTGAACGCCCGCGCATTGGCGCGCTGCCACACATCGGTCCAATGCGTCGACGTCGCATTGGTCTTCTCGGCAAAATACTGAATCGCCTCCTCGAACGGCAGCGACAGCGCCTTGACCGTCGTCGTCATGCCCCCTCGCCCCGCGCCGACTCGGACTGGGGAGAGGCGTCTGCACTTCCGCTCACCTTTCCCCGCGCCGAACGCGGGTGTTCCCGTGTTCGGCCCAGTTTCGAGTGGCCCAAGTCGGGAACACCCGACTTGGGCTGGGGAGAGGTCGACGCGCGAAGCGCGGCGGGTGAGGGGCAATGCACAGCCCCCTCCCGTCTTGCTCCGCTCGTCGTCAGGGAGGGGGCGCGCATCATCGCGCTCAGATCTCGTCGAGCAGCGCCGCCTCGCCGGCGAGATGCGCGAGCGCCATCGCCCGCGTCATCGCCTCAGTGAGGGCGTCGGCGGGGAGATCGAGCCGCGCCAGCCGGTCGGCGAGGTCCGCGAGATCGCTCGCATCATTGAATGCCGCGCGCACTTCGTCGGTCAGCCCGGCCATGGCGCCGGCCGCATCGGCCGCCAGCCGCTCGGTCAGCCGCTCGACATGGTCGGGCTCGGGAGACACCGCGTGCCGCGCGATGATGTGGCGGACCGTGTTGAGGCTTGCGCCATCATCAGTTTTACCTCCCCCCTTGAGGGGGAGGTCGGTCGGCGCAGCCGACCGGGAGGGGGGTGACTGCACCTCGTCGAGCGGGTTGGGGAGGGGGCCCGCCGGGGGCGGCGGTCGGCCGCCGATCACCTCGGCATCAGGCGCGGGCTCATCAAACCCGAGCCGGTCGCGCACCTGGCTCGCCTCGACCGTGAGGCCGTGCGGCCCGAGCTTTTCGAGGGCCGAGATCACCGTGTCGATCGGCGTCTCGTCCGGGCGGCCGACAACGATGCGCGGATATTTCCGCTGCGGCCCGAAATTGAACGCGATGATGCAGGGGACGAGCTGGCGCGTCAGCGTCGCCGAGATCATCTTGGCGTCGCTGCGCTCTAAATCCTCCTGGACCAGGCGATGCTCCTGGCCGACGGCATGGCCGCCGGCGATCGCATCGGTCGTCGCCGTCTGCCCGAGGACCAATTTGCTGATCTGCTGGTCCATCCAATTCGCGCGCTCGGCATAGAGCTGGCCGCCGCCGCCCGACTTCGCGCTCTCGACCGAGACGAACTCGATCTCCATCCCCTGCGGGATGATCGCGGCGCAGTCGCCGGCGATATTGGCGACGGCGCGCCACAGAGTCTCTTTGTCGGCATCGGTTGCGGCCGGATGGTATTTGCCGACGCGGACGGGCATGCCGTAGTTCTGGCAGAAGATCGCCCAGTCCTTGATGGTGAACGCCTTGTACATCCATGCCCAGCTCGCCACGCGCGCGATGCCGGACCGGATGGTGAGGCCGCTCTTGGATGGATGCCTGTGGATCAGGAACTTGTGGGGCGCGAGCGGCAGGCGACCGACACCGTCGAGCAACAGCGGCGTCTCATAGTCTGTTTGATCGAGCGCGAACCAACGCTGCGGCCGATAGGTGAGGGCGCGCGGCGCGACCAGGTCGGGCGCCGAGTCCCACTCGATCTCAACGATGGCGAGTCCTTTGCCCACCGCGTCCAGCATGTCGAATAGCGCGGCGTCGAGCACGCCCTCGCGCAGCCAGTCGCGCAGAAAATCCGCGTGCCCCACATGCTCGGCGTCATCGCTCGCCGACTCGACCGTGACCGGGAGCTGCGCGACCTGGCGCCGGCGTGTGCCGAGCACCGCGGCGTAGTGCAGGTCGCGCTCCTCGATATCCTCCGCCAACTCCAGGTATGAGAGCGGATCGCCGGCGGCGGCGGCGCGGTGGATGGCGGCGAGCCGTGAGGGTGTCAACCCCTCGGCGGGATGGCCGGAGATCGGCGAGCGCACGCCGGTGAGCGAGGGCCCGGCCTTGGGCGGACCGAACAGCTCGTCGAGGTCGATTCGCTCGCCATCCGGACCGAGGATGCGGGAGAGCCGCGGCATCAGTTGCCGCCCCGCCCGCAAAATCGTTTTTGAGGCACCTTAAAAGCCGCTAGAAGCCTCCGGAAAAATTGCCCGGCACCTCGGGGCCTCGAAATTTCCGGCGCACCACGCGGCGCCCTGGCGGCTCGTCCGGCGACTCTCATGTGGCAGGCTCGTCGTTGTAGGCGATCTTCGCCTGCTCGGCGCGGCTCATCTTGGTTGCGCGACTGGCCTCCACGAGGTCGCCTTTGAGCGGCAAGGCGTCTACGACGCCGAGCAAATCGCCGACTTCCTTGGCGAGCGCGTCACTGTTCACGCCATAGCTCGCCGGATCGCCATCCCAGCCGAAGCGCAGACACTTCGTGGCGGCCTGGATGACCTCGCCGCATTCCTCGATCAGGAGGATGAGCAGTTCGTCTCGCGTCACAGTCACCCCCTCTCTCGCGGCCGGTAAACGCGGCGCAGCTCGTCATTCTTGCGCTGGTGGTCCCTGATCGCCGGGCGCTGCCCTCTTTCTCTTCGGCCCTCTTCGAGGCCCGACTGGTAGGCCGCGGAAGTCTCTTCGTTGAGAACGAGCTGGAACTCCTCGGTGATGATGTCCTCGATGCGCGTCCATGCGCGCATCAAGGCGCGCTGGAACGGGCTTGCGGGCTTGCCCGTCTCGGCGAAGCGCGCGAGCGACGCCGCGGTCGCGCTCTTGCGTGGATTGCCGCCCGCGCTCACAGCCGCCCCCTCAGCTCGCGCGGCCGGATGCGCCGAACGTCGCCATAGCCGCCCATGAAATCATCGCCGGCGCTCTCGCCCAGCGCGCGCGGCGCCGCGCCGACCGGCGTGTAGCCATAGGCGATCGCGTCGGCGTCCATCGCCGCATTGGCGAGCACCAGCGCGATGGCGAAATCGCCGTGGCGCTTCCCGCCGTCGCCCCCCGTCGTGTGCGCATCGTCCGGCACCTTCGGCACGCCGCGCACCATCCGCACCTGGCGCAGATCGTCCTTGAGGTCGGCATCGCGCGGCAGCGCGATCGTCCGGTCCTCGAAGCGCCGCTTGAGTGGCGGCACGTTCGCGAGATACCAGGGCTGCGACGGCATCACCGCTTCGATCGCCAGCGGGCCGTATTTCTGGATCGCGTATTCAGCGAGTGCCTGGCCATTGCCACGCGCGTCATGTTGGCCGGCCGAGAACCGCGGCAGCCGGTCGGCGACATAGAACAGGATGCGCTCCTGCTCCCTGAACGGCGTGTTGCGTAGCTCGATCACGAACGGCGTGCGGCGGACGAGGTCGCGCCCTTCCGCCAGCGGTGCCATCACCGACAGGTCACCGCTGCGGGCGAAGTCGTAGCCATAGGCGTGGCGCAGTCGCGTATCGAGCTGCTTCAGTGCGGGGGCGACATGGTCGCGCAGCCAATCGTCGACGAATGACGCGCGCTCGTGATCGGAGCGCAGCTCGAAACCCTCCGGGCACACGAGGCGCAGCACCGGCGCGTCTACCGCTGTCATGCAGCTCTCGATCAACGCTGACGAAAAGTAGACGCCCTCACCCTGTGCCGGGATGCAGTCCAGCTCCTCGGCGGCGCCGTCGCCGTAATAAGCCCTGATCTCGGCGCGGAACTGCGCCTCCGCCTCGGGCGACCATTCCTTGCCGCGCACCAGGCAGATGCGTTGATAGAGTCCCTGCTCCAGCGCATCGTCGAAGGTGCAACGCACGACTTTGCCCGGCCGGCGACCCTCGCGGATTTCCTGGATCAGCGCGTTGAATGGATTGTCGACGCCGTTATGCGTCGAAATCACGAGCACCTTGCCGCCCCAGATCAGCAGCGCCATCGCTGCCTTGAGCAGCGCCTCGGCGTCATCGTGGAAAGCGAACTCGTCGATGATCACATAGCCTTGTCGCCCGCGCAGCGAGCGCGGCCGCGACGACAGCGCCACGATCTCGAAGCCGGAGGCGAAGGTGATGCGGAATGCCTGAATGGCGCGCTCGGCGCCCTTCTCGCCTTCCTCGCGGAAGAGGAATTCGTCGACTGCGCTGCTCGCCGCCGCGAACGCCCGCGCCCACATGGCGCAGCAATCGATGAACTCGCGCGCCATGTCGAGATTGTACCCGATATAGAGCACGTCCATTCCGCCGCTGCTCTTCGCGGCGCCGGCGGTGAGCACGGCGTCGGCGCCGATTCCCCAGGTCGCCCCGATGCGGCGGGACTTGTCGGTCACGACGAGCGGATGCGATGCCGTCGCGCGGAGCATCGCGCCCTGATAGGGAAGCAGCACCTCGGGCAGGCTCACCCCGCGCAGCACCGGCGGCAGCTCGGCCAGCATCTCGCGGCGGTGGCGCGCCCAGTCCTCGGCGGTGACGAGCAGCTCGGTCATGAGCCCTCTCCCGCCGCGCTGCGCGCGTTATCCTCGCCCGCTTGCGGCTGATCGTGAGGGGGCGCCGTCACGCCGAGAATCCTTGCCTTGATCGTCTCGACCGTCTCGGCTGACAGTCCCTTGGCTGCGGCGACGGCATCGACGGCTTTGTTCGCGCGCGCCTGGACCTCCGCCTCGATCTTCCTGCGGCCGTCCGCGCTGATGCGTTTGGCCTCCTCCGCATGTTTGAGTGCGCGGCTCGTCTGCATCAGCATCTCGGCGGTGGCGCCGTCTGCGGCGATCTCGCCGGCATTGGAGAGCATCTCATGCAGCAGCGTCTTGATCGCCTCGGAGACCAGCAGCGTCACCGAGTCATCGCCCGCGCGATCGAGCTTCGGCGCCAGCACGGCCGCGATCTCGCGCGTCTCCGTCAATCGCCGGCCGAGCACGGCGAGCCTGAACGCCGTGCGATTGAATGCCGATCGCGAAATCTGCGGCGGATCGGTGACGCCGTTTTCCCACGCCGCGGCCTTGAGCGCTTCGTTGAACTCGGCGAGGATTTCGAGTTGCGGCTTTTTGCGCTCCTTGAGCGCGGCGAAGGCGGCGAGCCGCGCTTCGTCCGCCCACTCGGGGAGCTGGTCGATCGCCGACAGTCGTCCGCGGCCGCGGTGCTCGCGCTCGGTCATTGCGCTACCGCGCTATCGCGGCCCCCTCCCGTCTCGCTCCGCTCGACTCCCTCCCCCGCTTGCGGGGGAGGGTTGGGGAGGGGGCGTCGTCGTTTGTCCCGTGTAAGGTCATCGGCGGCGACACGCGCAGCCGAAAGCTCCCTCACCGACTCAATCCACCGGCGGTCCGCGGCGAGATCGCCCGGCGCGTCCCGCATCGCGGCGCGTGCCTCGCGCTCGGCGTCGATCGCCGCCAGCAGCCGGCGCACAGCACTCTTCAACTCGCGCAAGCTGCTTGAGCGCATGTCACGCCTCCGGCCGCGACGGCGCCTTTACTCCCTCGATCAGGCGCGCGCGAGAGAGATGATCCTCGCCCTTGGTCGTCAGTGTCGCGATGCGCACATTGCCCCCGGCGTCGGCGAGCGCGATCGCGCCCATATCCGCGAGCCATCGCAGCTCGTCATGCACCCAATCGCGCGTGCGGTTGATTCCCCACGTCTCCAACTCTGCCCGCAGCAGCTCGGAGTTCAGCATGCCGCCGTCCTGGCGCGCGAGCGCCTGCAGGATGCGCAGCCGCGCCTCCTGCACGATGATGCGCGACATGCTCATCGCCCGCCGCGCTCCATCATCATCTCTTGCAGACGTGCGGAGATCGCGGAGACCGGCTTGAGTTGTTCGTGGAGCACGCGAATCTCGCCGCGCATTGTCTCCATCGAAACTTCGAGCCGGTGCGTCGCCTCCTTGTCCGGGAGGTGATCGAGCGCGTCGGACACGCGCGCCAGCCTCGCTTCGTTGCTGCCGAAGCGTTTTTCCATGTCGGTGCGGATGCTCCCCATCTCCGCGTCGTGAGCTATGAGACGTTTGTAGGTCCACCAGAACGCTGCAAAGATGACGCCGGCGACCGTCGTGGCCGCCGACCACATGAACGCGGCGCCCCTCCACGACATCTCGATTCCGCTGCCGTCCACGTCAGTCTCCGCTACTCACGGCAGCTCAATGCCCAGCTCGGCGGCGGTTTCCGGACCGACTTCGCCGTCGATCACGAGGCCGCGCTCACGCTGAAGCGTCGATACGGCCGCCTCAGTTCTCGCGCCGAACGCGCCATCGATATCGCCGGGCGAATAACCCGCCGCCTTCAGCGCCTCCTGGATTTCGCGCACCTTGGACTCGCGCATGTTAGGCTGTCCGCGCGCGTAGATCGTCGCGGGTGCCGCGACGTCGACAGGATCGTGGCCGTCATATGCGATCCACGGCACCAGGCCGCCGATGTCCCAGCGGCGGCCGCTGATCCGGTCGGCAACGATGCCCTCGCGCGTGGATTTAGCCTCGACAGTGCCACCCTGGCCGTCGGAGATGGCGATGTGGCCGATACCCGATCGGCCCGGCCTGCGCAGGACAAAGGCGCCTGGCGTGGCCGCAGCCTCTTCGACCGTCAGGGCGACGCCGCGCTTGTTCACATCCTTCCAGAACGCGCCCGTGTAAGCGTCGGCGCTGCTCATCGGCGCGCTATTGTCGACGCACCCATACAGCCGCCCCGTCAGCCGGGCGATCAGGTAGGAGACGAACTCCGCGCAGTCCATTCCTTTATCTGCGGGATAGTTCGGATGGTCTTTTGGCACGCGCGCTCCGAGCACATACCGGCCACCGATATAGGTGCGCGCCAGCGCCAGCAGCTCCTCCCCGTTGACGACATCGTCGCCGACGCTTCCGTCGCGCAATCCTCGCTCGAACAGCGCGGCCTCGTCCTCTCGACGCCGCAGCAGCCCGCCCAAGCCCCGACCCTCCCAGAGCCGCTTCATCGAGCGGATTTCGCCGGGAATCTTCTCCCACGCCCGTGCCGCCATGTGTGCCTTGATGGCGCGCATCTCCCGATAGCGATCGAGGCCGTCGGGATCATTGGTGCGGTCGAAGGAGGGGCCGCGATTGTAGGTCAGCGACACCAACGCGCCGCGACAGTCCCCCGGTAGTTCCTCGAAATTTGGCAGCGCGCGTTCGCACATTTCATAGAAGCGCGGCACCGTGTCCTGATCAAAGACCGCGACGGCGGCCTCCCACGGTACGTCGACGCTCTGAACGCGCGGCAGTAGGGCTCGCGCCGCCTTCCCTGTGACGCCGATGCAGCGTTCCAGGGATTTGATCATGGCGTCCGAGAGCTTGCCGCGCCAATCCGCCCACAACTGCGCTTTGTCCGACACGCCGGCGCCGACATCGTACCCGATGCCGATGGTCACGCCCGACCGCCCCCCCGGCCAGGTCGGCCGCTGGTAGTCGCGCTCGTAGACCTCACGTGACGTGACCTCATGCTTGATCAGCATGTCCCGTGCGGCGACTGAGATCAGGCGCTCAGGCTTGGGCTCGGGTTCCGACGGCTCGACCGGCGACGGCCCAACAATCGGTGTAACCGGCTCGACAGGCGGAGCGATAGGATCGACCGGCAGATCAATCGTTGCCCCCGGCCTCGCCAACAACCCGTCCTTCATCCGACTCCCGAGTGACGAGCCGAAGAAGAACATGAGCACCATGATCGCGCCGGCGCCCTGCAGGCCGAACGCCATGAACAGTAGGGACTCGCCGCCGCCGAAGGTCTTGCCGCCCGTCGCCAGCGCGACGATCACGGCTGCGCCAGTCCCGAGGAATCCGACGATCCACAGAAAGCTGATCGCCGGCACCACCCACGGCAGCCGAGGCGGAGCTGCCGGCACGGCCGGCGCCACCGGTCTCATCTGCGCGAGCGCGAGCGTCGCCAGCGTTGCGGGATCAGCGCCCGCGGTGGACGGTGGCGACGGGACGGAGCTTGGTTGAGCCGGCGGCGCGGCTTGTGCCGCGCCGCCGCGGATCAGCAGCGTGGAGATGAGCTGCGCGAGCGGAGACATGGGGCCCACCGCTCAGTACTTCTGCCCGACCGGCGTGTTGGTCACGAAGCGCATGAAGACCGTGATCGCGCCAGAGATGAAGAACGCCGTGGTCGGACCGACATACGATGCCCAGTCGACATCCCCGAGATAGCCGAGCGCTGCGGGGCCAATCGCGATGCCGAGCCCGACGACAATCGTCCGCCAGCCTTTCATGGCCGACTCCTTTGGTGTGAGGAACATCAATCCCGAAATTACGCGCCGCGCGGAAAAGCCGTCATGCCCGCGGCTGCGGGCATGCGCGCACGAGACCAGATCGCTGAGATGCTGCTGGCGCTATTCGGCTGCGTTGTTGAACAGGTCGTATTGCTTGGACGTCGCCTGCCGCCGGTCGAGGATTCGCCACACCGCGTCCTCGGTGCATCCGCATCGGCGGGCGATCTGCGCATAGCTCATGCCGCGCGCCTGGTAGGCGAGGGCCCGCCACGTGCGCCCGAGCGGCACCTTCAAATAGCCGCGCCCGTAAATTTCCACGAGCCGGCGGGCCGCGGCCTCGCCCACAGTGTCGATCAGCCAAGGCAGGGCCGTCATCGGCACATACACGCGGTTGCCGCCGCGCGCCTCGATCAGCGCAAACGCTGCGTCGATGCCGATCGCATCGACCAGCGGCTGCAAGTCGGGAGTGGGTGGGGGGAGTGGCGTCATTCGTCGCCACGCGGCGCGCGCCGCGCTGGCGCGGACTGCCGCTCCGGCGCGACTGTGGTGACGACGCCACCGCGCACCTGATAGCGCAGCCCGTCGGCGACGATGGTGTACTCCGTCGCGCCGATCGCCGCGGCGCTTTCCGCTGCGCGGTCGAGTGCGTCAGCGATTGCGCCACGCACGGCCTCGATCTCGCCGCCGGCGGCGCGATCGATGAATCTCACCAGCGCATGGTCGGAGATGCGGAGGCGGCGCTCGGCGCTCATTTGTAGGCGCGGCCGGCGTGATGCGCGCAATAGGGCAGGCCGTCGACCGCCTTACCGCCGCAGAAGCCGAAGTCGGCCTCGCCCGGATCGCCGATCGGCCAGCGGCACGACTCGCGCTTGAGGTCCATCAGACTGCAACGGCTCGGCGCCACATCGTCGGGCGTATCGACCGGTGGCGGCTCAGGAGCGATCGGCGCGCTGACGACCTCCCGTGTCTGCACCGCCGCCAGCGATCGCGCCGCCGGGCGTAGTCGAGGAGCAGGCACTCGCAGCGTCGTCGTCCGCGGCCGACCTGGGGGCCGCGTTACTCTGGTCGACCGACCCGCCAGGCCGAGCCGCTGCACCTTGCCGATGACGGCGCTGCGCGTGACACCGCCCAGTTCAATGGCGATGCGACCCGCGGAATGGCCGTCCTGCCACATGTGCTTGAGCGTCGCGATACGCTCGTCGGTCCAGCTCATCGCCGTCTCCTTTTCTTGGGCCCGCGCCGGGGCGAAGACTGCTTCTCGCCGCGCAGCCACTGCAGCTCGCACGTCCAGACCTCGATGATTGTGGTGCTGTCCTCGCCTTGGAGCGGGCGCTCGCGCACGCGCGCGAGGAACACGCGATGCACCTCATCCCACGGCATCGTCAGCACGCCGCCGGGAAATTCCTCGTTGCCAAGCCGGACGGTCATCGGGTTGTCTCCAACAAACGGTGGGCGGAAGAACATCGGTGCGATGCAGCCGCGGCACGGCACGAACGGCAGGACATGCGGTTTGCGCAGCACCAGTCCGACTCGCTCGTCGATGAACCAAGGACTGTCAGACTCGGTCACGACATCGACCAGCTCCACTGTCCCGATGATGCCGCCGCGCGCGAGTTCACCGCGCTCCGGAATGGCGATGCCGGGAGGCAGCCGCGGTGCGATGACGCCCCGTGCATTGCTGTATTCGACGCGCGTCATCCCGACGGACGCGTGGATCATGATGCGCTCGCACCGCGCCGCGAGTTCGCGCGCGCGACGGACATGGGCGCTCGTCAGCGACCAGTCGCGGTTCTCGATGTCCTTGCCGCCATGGATGCAGGCCCAGGCCCAGGGCTGCCTCACCGACAGAGCGAGCGTGACCTCCGCGCTCATGCGCCGCTCCTTTCGTCGCGCCGCGCAAGCGTCAGCAGCCGGAATTCAACGCTCTTGCGCGGCCGGCCGAGCGTGCGGGCGATGGCCGTGAGACCGAGACCGTCCAGGCGGAGCCGGCTCAGCTCGGCGTCCTCGTCGGGTGTGAAGGCGCGGACCTCCCGGCCGTGGCGCATGACCACTGGGTATCGCCGCGTCTGGACCCGTGATGGCTTGGGCGCCTCGGCTCCAGCCTGCAGGCATCGGAAATACACAGCGCCAAACGAGACGCCGAACTCGCGAGCGATAGCGCGATACGTCATCCCGCGCTCGCGCATCGCGACCATGGCGTCGATCTCGGCGCCACTGAGTTGGCGTCTCATGCCGCGCCCCCATCCGCGTCGACGCGGGCGAGCGTGTTGCGCAGCTTGCGCCCGAGCGCCGACTGCACCGCGCCGTAGTCGGCGTCCTCGAAAAAGCACCAGCCATTCTTCCAGGTGATTTTGAAAGCGTAGCGGCCGAGCCCGTCGGCGAGGGTCTCGCCCTCCAGCGGCTTCACCGCGCCGAGCGAGGAAAGGCGCTGCCACTGCGCATCGATCACCGCGCGCTTAAGTGCGGTCGGATCGGCGTCTTTGTCGGCCGGCCATCCGACGCCGCCGCGCCTGAGCCAGCTTTTCAGCGCTTCGATCGCGCTATGCGCATCCTCGGGAGCGAGAAACTTGACATGACTGACGCCGGTCTGACGCTGCAGGAATGACAGCATCGCGCGGTCGCTGCGGTCGCGCACCAGGCCGAGATCGTAGCCGGCGATCCACAATGCGCGCAGCTTGCCGCCGACCGGCGTGTCGAGGCCGGCGACCGCTCCTTTCGCCAGCGGAAGGTCTTGCCCCCTCCCGCGTCGCTGCGCTCCGCTCCCTCCCCCGCACCGAACACGGGTGTTCCCGTGTTCGGCCCAGTTTCGAGTGGCCCAAGTCGGGAACACCCGACTTGGGCTGACGCGGGTGTTCCCGTGTTCGGCACCGTCTTGAGTCTGCCCCGCCAATTCCTTGAGCGCGTCGATGACGCGCACCGCATCGGCCGCGGTGAGCAGCTTGGTAGACCGCACACCTGCCTGCGAGTCGAGGAATGCACGATAGGCGTCGTCATCCATGCCGACGCGGTTCTGCAGCGTGCGGATCGCCGTGATCTGCTTGGCGCTCACCATCGGGACGGGCGTGGCCGCGATCATGGCGCTCCGTCCTCGACGGTCGTCAAATCGGCTATGCCCTGCTCTCGCTTTCGGCTATGTCGGCGCGCCCATTCCTCACGTGGAATTGCCCGGACGCGAGAGAACTCACGATCTGCCTCGACGTCGGCCGAATGGCCGAGACTCTCGGCGAGGCACTCAAGCGTCACCTGTGCCTGACCGATCTCGCGCGCAGCGTCGCCCGCCGGTCGCGAATAGACACGGTCCAGGATCGCATCGATGGTCGCGCGTGCGAGACCCTGCGTTTGCGCCAGTTCGATCGCTTCTTCGATGAAGCGCGCGGCGCGTTCATCCGCGTGCCGCGCGACGCCGCCGAATGTCTCGACAGCCCACTGCAGCACCGCACTAGGCCTCGGCACGGCGCCGTAGAACGCCGCGCCGAACACCGCCAGCGCTTCCGCATCCTTATCGCCCTCGCTCCAGCCTGAGCCGCAGAACGGACAATAGGTCCATCCGGGATCGATCCCGTTGTCGCATTCGTCGCAGCGCAGCAGCGGCACATGGGGCGTAGGGGGCGTGTCGAATGCATCGAGATGGAGGAGCACGGCATCGGCGATGACGTCGTCGGCCGCCTCGCCATGCGCGTCGCAGAACTGCGCAAGCCGGTTCCGCAGCTCGGGCGGGAGCTGCCCCCTCCCCAACCCTCCCCCGCGCCGAACGCGGGTGCTCCCGTGTTCGGCTTCGTGTCGAGTGGCCCAAGTCGGGAACACCCGACTTGGGCTGGGGGAGGGAGCTGAATGCAGCGAAGCGGGAGGGGGCGGCTCGACGAGCCGCAACGTACGCTGTCCGTACCGCGTCCAATCGACATAGCCGCGCGCCTTCAGCCCGCCGATTAGTCTGGCCACCGTCGATTTCGACTGGCAGCCGAGTGCGCGCATCAGCTCGGTGTAGCTTGGCGAGCAGCCGTGCTCGGCGATGTAGCTGCGAATGATAGCGAGGCAGTCGGCCTGGCGCCGCGTGAGGCCCATCATGATGCGGCCTCATCGAGTTCGAACGGTTTGATTTCGAACTCTTCGCCCGCCGATCCGATCGTTATGCCTTGGACGGCCCCGGCGACTTCGGGCTCCTTGAGCATCGCGTTCTTGTCGAGCTGCTCTTCGAAGCGCGTGGCGATGAATTGGTCGAGCTTGAAGAATTTCAATCGTGCGAGAATGTTCTTGACGGTGTCGCTGAACGTCACCTTCGCGGGACGACTGCGCCAAGAGACGGTCCCGGTCTCGAATCTCGCGGTCTTGCCCTTACCGCGGGTGAGGCGCTGGCGGTGCTCTGTGCAATAGGCTTCGAGACGCTCTCGTGAGGTCTTTCTCGCCTCTTCAAGTGGCGCGATTTGCTCGGCAACACGCGCCGCGATGTTCGCGATCCTGTTGTCTCCGTCTGCCTTGATCTGTGCGATCCGCCGCTCAAGCTTTCCGACGTTGGCGATCGCCGCCGCCGCTTGCTTGTCATTCCGCACATAGGGCGGCGGCTTCGGTCTTTTCGTCATCGGTCTCCTCCTCCACCGCGTAACCGAGCGCGGCGAGCGCGCCGGCGAGCGTGTCCGTCAGGGCGCGAGCGCTGTCGGCAAGCGCCGCTGCTTCTTCCGCCGCGCGCCGCTCGACTCCCTCCCCCGCACCGAACACGGGTGTTCCCGTGTTCGGCCCGACTTGGGCTGGAGGAGGGTTGGGGAGGGGGCGCTGCGCGCGCTCCATTGCGTCGACGGTGCTGAGCAGCCGGTAGGCGGTGGCGGCGATCTCCTCCAGCGCCAGCACGCGATCGGCCATGGCGACGATGGCGTCGACCGATATGCCGAGCGCTTCGCGATTGGGATTGCGCATGATCTTTTCTGCGGCGGCGACGGCATCGGCGTCGCGATAGCGCGCGCCTTCTGTCGTGGCTGCGAGCGCGATCACGGCCTCGCGCGCCTCCGCCACCCGCGCGGCGAATGCAGGGTCAGCGGCGACCAATCTGTGCCCCGAGTCGAGGCCATGTTTGATTGTGGAGTGCTCGCGGTTGCCGAGCAGGCGCCCGATCGCACTGGTCGTCAGGGCTGTTTGCTCGCGCGCGAGCAGATAGACGACCCGGCGCGCGTCGACCAATCGGCCCTCGCGGCGGCCGGACAACAGCACGTGGCGGTCTATGCCCCACTGACTGGCGACCACGCGCACGATCAGCGCGACCGGGACTCGCACCGGCGGCTGGCGGCTCTCCGCAAGTGCGCCGCTCATCGCGCGCCCCCATTATGCCGGCGCCCGAGGTCGGGCAGGTCGCCGCCGCGATTCTCCCACGCCGCGCGCACCGCATCGGCGGTGAGCGGCAGCTCGTCGCCGGCGGCGAGCATCTGCGCCAGGACGAGCGTTTCCCTGATTTGGCCGAGCGCGCCGGGCTTCTTGCCGATCGCGCGGGCGAGCGCCACCACTTCGGCGTCGACAATCCCCCAGGCCGCGACATAGGTGTCGATGTCGCTCTGCAGCGGTGCCGTCCGATGCAGCCGCATCGAGAACCGGCGATGGAGCTGCGCGTATCCCGCCTTCGGTTCGTGCCCGCCAAACCGTCCATACAGTTCGTCATTGCCGAGCAGCACGATGCCGACGCTGTACTCGTCGTGCCAATAGCGGAGTTGGTTGACGGCGCTGTCGACGAGGTTCTGCGCCTCGTCGACGATCAGCAGGCATTGCCGCCCATTGCGCTTGAGGCGCTCGCCGATCGCTCGGTCCATCCGCGCGGGATTGCGTTCGGTGACATTCAGCGCCGTGCCGATATCGGCCAGCATCGCGCGCGTCGACGCCGTGGTCGGTCGCATGGTGCACAGTGTCGTGTGCGGGCGCGTCGCCGCATAGTGACGGGCGGTAGCGGTCTTGCCGAGGCCGGGGCCGAGAACGACAAGCCCCATGCACGGTAGTGCTTGGGCGTAGGTGAAGAGGTCCACCAGCTCGTCGGCGGTTGGCGTCCTCACAAAATCCGGGATGGCGATATGGATGCGGAAGCGCGCCTGCTCGTCGAGTGAATCGAGCCAGCGCTCGACGCGCGCCGTCTGGTTTTTGATGACGCCGCCGTACGTCCCGTCATACCAGGGCGAGAATGTGCCGTCCGGGATGCCGGCGCGGCGCGCAACATCGGCCTTGGACCATCCTTTGCGCTCGGCGACGTCTTGCACCCGCTGGACGGTGCTGCGCCAGCGTTCGAGGTCGGCGGCTCCCAGACGGTCCGGCTCCTTGCGCGGCGGTGCCCACTCTCCGTTCTTTTTCGGCGCATCGTGATTCTGCACGTCGGTCATGAGTCCTCCCCCCGCCGGCGGAACGGCAGCACGTCGGCGTCACCGTCCTCGATCGCGCGCACGGCGCGCCCGAACGCTTCGGCGCCCGCCCACACCTGTTCGTCTTCCGGCTCGGCTTCGACTGCGCGCGTGGTGCGCCCGCCGGCGGCGACCAGGCGCACGGCCGCGGGCCGAGGCGGTGGCGCCTGCTCGGGTGGCGGCAGCATGCCGGCGAGATCGTCGACCGAGAGCGCGAGCTCGCGGTCGCGCAGCTCGCGCAGCGCGCGCAGATAGTCGTTGCGCTTGCGCGCATGCGCGCGCCCGGCCTCTATGTCCGGGAATCCGGTACGCTCCAGGCACGGCGCCTCGCACACGAATCTGCCGTCGAGCGAATAGACCGCCACCGGCTCGAACAGCGCCGCGGGGTCGAAACGCACGGTCACGCGACGGCCGACGAGATCGCCCAGCGCCGCGTGCCAGTAGCGGTTCTGCGCGAGCCAGACCGAGCCGTCGGGTTTGCGGCAGGTGGTGCCGTCGGCGGCCAGCAGCAGCTCGCGAAGCTGCTCGGGGCTCGCGCGGCGGACCAGCGAACGCTCGTACGACTCCCGGAATGTCTGTTCAAAGCTGCGCCCGCGCGCGGTCGCGCTGGTGCGCCCCTCGCGCCGGTTATGCCGCGCGATCTGCTCGCCGACATGCGTTTCGAATTCCTCGATCGGAATCGCGCGCTGCCCGTAATTGTCGGGCTTGTGCTGCGGCGATCGCCCGGTATAGGCGCCGGCACAGGCGGGATGCCGCGCGATGTTTTCGGCGAGGTCGCGGAAGGCGCGTTCAACGGGCTTGGCCTGTCCGTGATAGGGGGTGACCCAACGGACCTGCACGCCGAGTCGGGTCAGTACGCCTTCGGGCTCCTCGGCGCGCACCTTGAATTTGTAGCGCGTCTTCGATCCGCCGCTGATCCACTTGGATGCAAAGGCGCGGCCGTTGTCCATATAGGCGATCTCGGGAATCCCGTAGCTCGTCACCATGTCGGCGAGCGCGAGCCGCACCGCGTGCCAGTTCTCTGTGCGATCGAGCCGCCAGCCGACGATCATGCCCGAGTAGACATCCTGGATCGCAAGGAGGGTCGGCCGCTCGACCTTGCCGTCCGCCATCCGCACGAACACGTCGAGCGTATGCCCGTCGGCATTGACCGCCTGCATCGCGTGGAACACCGAGCGGTCGCGCTGCTGCGCCGGATAGGTGCGTTTGGCAGCGTCGACGCCCTCGCGCGCCAGCACGCGGGCGGCGCGCGGAATCTCCCGCTCAAGGCGCCGTCGAAGGGTCTTTTGGGACGGTATGGGGCCCCAGCCCTGTGCCGGCGCTGCTTCCTCGACGAGGCGTCGGTAGCAGGCATCGAATGCCGGCTCCTCGCGTCGTAGGTAGTCGCGGATGAGAAATTGCCAGGCGCGATCGTCGCATTCCGCCGTCGCCGTCCGTCCGGCATGGCGCGGGGCGAGCGCCGCGAGTCGATGCTCGCGCGCAACGCCCGTCGCGCACCGGTGCCAGGTCCACACCGTCGATGCGGAGACGCCCGCCTCTCGGGCGGCGAGCGGGACGGCGGCGCGCAGCGGCATCGCCTGGCCGAGCAGCTCGATGCGCTCGATGACGGACAAGCGTCGCAGCGCCTCGTCCTTGGCCTTGGCCGGGAGCCGCGCATAGCGGTCCCACTCGGCTTGCGCGCGCACCTGTGCGGGATCGGGCTGCGCGGCCTGCTGCTGCGCGAGCCAGCGCGCCTGCGTCTCGGCCGGCAGGCGTGAGACGTGGTATTCCCAGCCGCCGCCGCGGCCCTCGCGCTCGCGCGCGCGCCGGGGATCATCGCGCCAGTCCTCGCGCTCGATGACGAGGGCGAGGCCCTTCTCGCTCGCCGGCAGCGCCGGTGAGCCCAATGCGACGATTTCGGCGACGGTGAGCCACTCGCGCATCAGCGGCCCTTTCGCATCTTGGCCGCCAGATCACCCGGTCCGCGGGGCGAGCGCAGCGAGCCTCGCGGCGGGCGACGCTTCAGCTCACGCTCCAGCGTGCGGATCATCTCGTCGAGTTGGCCGCGGCGTTGGCGCAGCGCACCGAGCTGGGCAAAATTCGCGTCCTCGCCGGCAATGACGATCAGGCCCTCGTCCTCGACCAGGACGTCCCACAGCCATGGCGCCTCGACCGCGCGGACGAAAGCCACGAACCGGCTGAGGCTGATCTCGTGTTCAGGCTTGGACGCCGCGGTGTAGCTGTAGAGCGCGTCGGCGGTGATCTCGCGTCCGAGCATCTCGGACATGCGGGCGGCGACGACTGTCGCGTTGTCGGGACAATCCTTGAGCGCCTGCCCCATCGCCGTTTTGATGCGCAGCGAGAGGTCCGGCGAGCGCATCCGCTCGCCGCGCCGCCGCACCGGAAAGAGCACGGCGTCGTCGAACAGGTTGCCCTGGCCCGGATCGGATTTTTTGCGGTCCGCGCCCACTGATCATCACCGATCAGTGTTGCGCGGGCGCAGCGCCGCGCGTCTTGCGGCGCGACACCGAGGCGACTGTATCGCGGGCGACCGTCGGATCGACCCCGGCATGATCGAGCATGCGCCGGCGCGTGCGCGGCGCGGCCGCCGCCCACGTCGCGACAAATGATTGGAACAGCCGCTCCTGCGGATCGCCTACGAGGAGCAGGCCGAGACCAACCATCGTCTCGTTGAATCGCGCGCGCGCCTGGAGTTCCCTGATCACCGCGGCGCGATCATTGCCGGTGAGGGCTGCGACGGTGCGCAGCGCCGCCGCATTGTCGGCGATCAGGCTGCCCCGCAGCGCCTCGACTTCGGCGGGCTCGAACGCCTCGCCGAGCGCGACGGCGAGCTGAACAGCGCGCTCGGACAGGTTCAGCGCGTGCGCGGCGTCTGAACAAAACGAAATTGTTTGCGTCTTGATTTTTGCCCGGCGTGACGCGGACTTACGGTCGCCGCCATGTCGCGTCTCGGGATGAAGCGACTCATAGATGCGCTTACGCTCCGCTAGCAGCACCGCGAAATCGAGCGCGACCGGGCCATGGGTCAGCAGCTTTGCGTCGATCTCCGCCATGCGGCGGGCGAGGGCGTCGCTCTCCGTCATGCGCCCCTCCTCTGCTCGCGCGCGAGCCGCTCGCAGGCGCAATCCTCAAGCCGGACGGCATGGCTGACGGCGCGGTAGGGGTTGGCCGAGAACCGGCCGCAGTCGGGCCAGCTACAGGCCACCAGGTGCTCGGGCTCAGGCTCGGGCCTCCGGCCGATGAGGCTGCGGAGGGCGGTACCGATCATGCGCGCGCTCCGTCGCAATAGGTGGCCGGGCGGACGGGGCGAGGGTGGGTTTCCGCCGCCCGGCCGATCCGTCGCGTGGCTGTGGTCGGACCGCGCGACGAACGCCGAGATATCGTTGAGTGTGGTGGCCGGGCGGACGGTGCGGGCGCCCGCCCGGCCTGTGCGTAGCGCCGAAGCCTTCGAGCGCGCGACGAACTCAAACAGCTTGCGGAGGGCGGCACCGATCATATGCACCCTCCATCGAAATAGGTGGCCGGGCGGATGGTCCGCGCATCCGCCCGGCCTGCGCTGCGCGCGGCCGTCGAAGGAAAACCGCACGCAACGGATGGAGGAGGATCGGCGGCGATGGCGTCGAGGATCGCGGCCTTCGAGGCCGACGACATCCGGTAGCCCTCGCCATAAACGGTCTCGATGGTCGCGCTTGGACAGAGCCTCGCGATTCTCTGCCGCAAATAACTGATCTGCGGGGCGACAATCGTCTCTTGCGAGACTGGCTCGGCGTTCCGGGCGCTCGCTACATGCAACGCCGCTTTCTTCACCGCCAATGGTGCATGCCGCATCAAGAGCGTGAGCATCCTCTTCTGCGCGCCGGTTAACTGCCACGCGCGCGGGAACGGCTCTGGGACAGGGCGACACAGCTCGTCGACATGCCGCAGCCGCTCGCGCAGCTCGTCGTTTTCCGCGCGCAGCCGCGCGATTTCGGCCAGCAGTGAGTCGCCCGGCCTCATTTGCGCGGCCTCCGGCGACGACGCGGAGGCAGGCTGCAGCGCATGCGGCGCGGCGGCAGGCTGCAGCGCATCACCAGGGCCGCGAGCAGCAGCTTGTCGGCGAGATCGATGAGCCCGCGCGCGGCAAGCTGATCGCGCACACGATGGATGTCGTCATGCGCGCCCCACAGTTGCTCGTCTTTCGCGCGCCGTGGATCGAACGCGCGGTCTATCGCACGCAACTGCCGGCGCAGCTCGCGTGCCAGCTCGCCATAGAGGGGTCGCGCCTCGCGCGTGTGACCGCGCGCCGTCACGGCTGCCCCCCCTCTTGCTCCTGCCGTGCGATCACGCGGCGCATCCGCCGCTCGAATTCGGGCGACGTGCTCGGCGGCGAGGTGCTCGGTCGCGGATAGGCGCAGGCGCCCGTCGCTCTCCTGATCTCGGCCGCGACCGCGTCGCGCCAGGCTTTGGCTTCGGCGCTCGCCCGCCCGTGGCCGATGTCGTAGCCGAGCGCATAGCCGATCGCCGCCACGCACAGCACGGTCACCACCACCGCGAACCCGATGACGGACGCAAGCGGCTCGACCGGCATTTCGGCAGCCATGTCTGCAACGACCGGGAGGGAGGGCTCGGCATCGCGCAGCTCGCGCAAGCGCTGCAGATAGGCGTTGCGCGCCTCGACATGGGCGCGGGCGGCGGCGGCATCGGCAAAGCTCACCGGCATGTCTAAACCCTCCGTCGCTTTGGACTGGATCGCCGGCGGTGGCCCGCGCATGGTGCGCGCGGCACGGACAGCGAGGGGATGACCGATGGTGCGGACGGCGGATAGCGCTCCGGCCACAGTTCCGCGGGCGCAACACCGAGGGCGGCGGCGATCGCCGCCTCGCCCGCGTAATGGCGGCGGAGCAGCGCGACCCTGGTGGCCGACGGCTCAAGGCCTGCGACGCGCGCCACGCCCAGGAGCGTGAGGCCTCGACGGCCAAGCTCGGACTTGATTGCGTGTTTGTCCCACCGGGTTACCGGCGGCGGCGCATGCCCGGCGGGCGCTGCTGCAGCAACCATTGATAAGCCCTTGACTCCCGGCCATGCCGGCCGGCTTTAGGGAGTCCATAATCACGTATGTGAAGAGGAATAATCACTCACGTGAATAATGTCAAGACGATTTATCACACTCGCGAGTGCATGGCGTGGGCCGCAAGCGAAAAGAGATTGATGAAGCGTCGCTAACGCCATTTCACCGGCGATTACAATCTATTATGTCAAATCAGACGCAGGCGGAGTTCGCTCGAAAGGCGGGAATATCGCAGGGAGGTCTCCATAGAATTCTTAGCGGAGGTGAACCAAACCTTGAAACATTAATCGCTCTTGCAAATGCCGGTGGAGTGTCTGTCGGCTGGCTTGCCGCCGATGAAGAGACATCCGCCGTCTCCCAGGCGGGAGAGATGCTGGTACGGCGTATGGCGTTCCGGGCATCAGCCGGTAGTACCGGCGCACTTGTGCTTCAAGATGAGCCGTCGCCAATTCCTCTTCCAGCGTCGCTGCTCGCCGAATTGGGATTGAAGCCGGTTACAGCCCGAGCGATGGAGGCGCAGGGCGATTCAATGAAGCCGACAATCGAAGATGGCGATCTGATCCTGCTGGACGTTGCCGATCGAGAACTGCGCGATGACAAAATCTACGTGCTGACGATCAGCGACGAGGCCTTTCTCAAACGCCTGCGGCGCGAGCGCGGGAGATGGATGATGATCTCAGACAACCCGCGGTTTCCACCTGAGCCGATTCCTGCTGCGGAGGTGACGAGGGTCGTTGGCCGCGTCGTATGGGGCGGCAGGCGGTTGTAAGGGTTTAGCCGAACTGCCGCGCAACAGCTCAGCGAGTACGCTGCCCGCTCCACAACTTTCAAGGGGGAAAAGCGCCATGGCAACGCCGTGGAGCGTTATGAATAACGAGGACAGGATAAAGGCCATCATCGGGGCGGTCGTAATCCTGCTCTTGGCTGTTTTCTTAATCGCGGGGCTATTGGCAGGAGCGCAGTCCGAACGCGAGAAGAAGGCGCAGTCACTCGAATTGCAGCAAGCAGTGGCTGCAAACGATCCAGTCCGCTTCGCCAAGGCGCTCGTTCCTGGAGCGGAGGCGGCGTTCGAGGGCAATCGCAATCCACAGACCGGGCTGATCGACCGGTTCTCGACGCTCACGGTCACATACAGTCTGGATCCGGTGCCGGACAGAAACTGGCTTGCGCGAAATGCCTTCTTCCGGCGCGTGAGCGAGATTGTGCCGGCAGTGTTCGAGCGGTTTGACCACATCGAGGTCGTCGCCGTTAAGGGGACGGCGATGATGGTCGATGTCCGCGGGCACGAACGCCTCGACGAGGTTGCGAGCGTGACGTTCGCGCGCTCAAACTCTCGCGGCGTCAACTGGCCAAACGTGAAGCCTGAAAATGTCCCGCGGCTCGCGAACAAGCACTACCTGCACCCGCGCTTGGTCAGCGATCTTGCAGCGTCGGACCCGGTGCGCGCGACGTCGCGGAAGGATAGGCCGCGCCGGGATCGCATTTCCGCGCCAAGACCTGAGGCCGCCGCGGCTGGAGAGCTGGGCGGCGCAGTGGACAAGCTTGCTGATCGCCTCAACGCAACATCCAAAAGGACGGGCATTTCATTCTCTATGGCGCTCCAGTCCTGCGAACGCGGCACGACTTGGACCTGCCAGTATCGCATCGGCAACTTCATTACCGCGTATGCCCGGTCGACTGATGAGCCGCCCGCCTTGGCCGAGCTTCTGATGCAGTACACTGTCGACCGCACTATGGCCGCTGAAGGAGCAATGGAACTCCTTTATGCGATTGCCGTCGTGCTGAAGGAGCTTTCGCCGACGGCAACCAAAGAAGAGAACAGCCGGGTCTTGCAGGCTGTGGCCGAAGCTACGAGTAATCCGGACCAACAGAGATCAGCCACCGCCGGCCGGGTGCAATATGTCGTAAAGCTCGATCCCGGAAACGGCTTGTGGATTTCGGCGACGTCACTAAGGCGATAGCGCTTGCTCACCCCACTTTGAGCTGGTGTCAGCCCCGCTTCGGCGGGGTTTTTTGTTGCGCGCGCGCCGCGCGCTCTACTTCCGCGTATTATTTTTTACTTATTTTCTTCTTTTGCCATTGCAGTAATCGTAAGATGTGATATAGTCAAATCATCAAAACGGAGGACAAAACGATGAAGACCAAGCAAGCCAAGACAGTCGAGATCAACAAAGAGTTCTTCGAAAGAAAGAACACCTGGCTGACGGAGCTGCTGGAGAGGGCAAAAAAAGAGAAGGAAAGCAGGGAATAAAGAGAAGGGGCCCCGAAAGGGGCCCACCTATCCTGGACACCTTACCGGCGCTCGGCATCAGGCCGACCGCCACGGCAAAGGAGGCCGTTATGACCACCGCCCACGTTATTAAACTGCCGCGTCCGCGTTCCCGCCGCCGCAAGCTGGCCGAGCCGGCGAAGTCGAGCCGCGTGCGCGCCAAGCTGCGCCGTCAGGCCGTTGCCGCCGCGGCGGTCGCCGCGATCGGCCTGGTGCTCACCGCGCTGAGTCTCTCCCACCTCGCCCATGGCGTCGTCATCGTCACCGGCGTGCCGACCTGGCAGGCCTGGGCCACGGCGATCGGGTTCGATCTCTCGCTGATCGCGTTGGAGAGCGCCCAGCTCTGCGCATCCACCGAGGCCGTCAGGCGCGCGATCGCCCGCTACGCGCGGCCCAGCATCCTCGGCACCCTCGCCGGATCGGCGGCGATGAACGCCTTCGCCTTCTGTGAGGCCGTCTCGGGCTGGTGGCTCGCGCCGGCCATCGCCCTCGGCATCGCTATCCCGACGCTGATCTATGTCCTGACCCGCATTGCGGTCGCCCTATACATCGACTGTCAGCGCTAACGGCCTGCGGTCTGCGAAAATACCGAGGCCGGGCAGACGCCCGGCCTTTCGTGGCGGCGACGATTCCACTATATTTGTGCGGGTGGGCTAGGCCCAATTCTGCGTTGCGGGTAGCCAATTATCCCTGTGGCGCACCGTCTGATTGATTCAGCAGCATCATTAGAAGCTGGGCCATTTATCAGCGGTAGTCGGGGTTGGGGGCCCACCACTGGATTGGGAGCGCTAACCTACCCCTCGCCATATATGAGCGATCGAGATCACCCGGCCCCGCGGCCGCGAATGCCGCTCGACGAGCTGGTCCGTGCCGCGGAGACAATCTACGGTGGCGAGTGGCAGACGCCGCTCGCTGCCGATCTCCATGTTGCGCGGCGGACGGTTCAGCGCTGGGCAGCCGGCGATATGCAGCCGCCCGACGTGCGCGTCGAACTCGCCGATATCTGCCGCCGCCGGGCCGCCGCGCTTACCGAGCTGGCCGACCAGCTCGCCCCCCGCGCCCCCCGCGCCGACCAGGTCGCACGGCGCCAGCGCCGCTGACCAGCTCACCCTTGCCGCTGATGCCGGTTCACCATAGAATCACAGACTACTCCCACAGCCTGAAGCCTCACCCTCGGGTGAGGACCCGTTCCAGACGGTGGCTCAACAAAGAGTCTAGGGCTGCGGGACGCAAAACTTCAGAGTTCCCCGCCCGTCGCCCTCGCCCTCTTTGTCGGCCTATGCCGCTGACGTGCCGCTTGTTTTTGCTTTTTGCTCGGCCCGCATCGCAAACTCTGAACTGAGTTCAGAGTTCGGCCCCTTGATTTGGCCGCGGCCGACCACCGCCAGTCCACCTGTTCGGTCGCGGTCCCGCCCATTTTATCCTTATTTGAAGCGCTTTTGAGGGTCCCCCGAGGCGCTTTGAGGGCTCCTTGAGGCTTCCGCCCGTGCTATAGATTCAAGTGGGCAACAGCCCCGTCCGCTCCGGATTCAAGTGTCTAACCGCCGCCGCCATTTAGACCGCCCCGAGGCCGCAGAAACCGGCCAACCACGGGCATTCCCGGCCAATCCCGGAAAATCCCGGCCAATCCCGCCTGGTCCAGTTTCATGTGTCCCGTAACAGCCGCGGTCGCGTCCGGCACGGCAAATGGTGCGCGCAATCGCGCAATGAGGCAGCCAAGCAACGATCTAGTGATGCGGCACCAACGCTTGGGCTCGTCTCATTGTGTTGGTGCCGCATCACAAAGTAACGGATTAGCTAGTGTTCCTTACCTGACGGTCCGGGACCGGACCGTCAGAGAAGGAAACACTGGGGACCACAGCCGATGCCAGCGAGCGCCATCGATTCAGCGATCCTCGGCGGCATGTTCACGACCGAGCCGATGCGGCAGGTCTTCTCGGACGCCAATCGCATCCGCAAGTATCTCGAATTCGAGGCAGCGCTCGCGCGCGTCGAAGCGCGGCTTGGCATCATACCGCGGGAAGCGGCCGAGGAGATCGCGCGCCATTGCGCGGTCGAGACATTCGACCTCTCAACGCTTGGCGCCGAGACCACCGCCATCGGCGCGCCGGTGCAGCCGGTGATCAACCAACTGATGCGGCTGTGCCGCGATGGCCACGGCGAATGGTGCCATTTCGGCGCGACGACCCAGGACGTCATGGACACCGCGACGATCCTGCAGATCGCCGAAGCGCTGGCGCTGATCGAGGCCGATCTCGCGGCAATCATGGCCGGGCTCGCAGCGCTCGCCCGCACCCATCGCGACACGGTGATGGCCGGGCGCAGCTATCTGCAGCACGCGGTGCCGATCACCTTCGGCTGCAAATCGGCGTCCTTGCTTGATGCATTTCTGCGCCACCGCCGGCGGCTCGACGAGATCAAGCCGCGCCTGCTGGTCGGCCAGTTCGGCGGCGCCGCCGGCACGCTCGCATCGCTGGGCGAGCGCGGGCTCGATGTGCGGGCGGCGTTGATGCGTGAGTTGAATCTCGGCGTGCCGGACATGTCCTGGCACGGCGCGCGCGACCGCATCGCCGAGATCGGCGCATTTCTTGGCTTACTCACTGCGAGCTGCGCCAAGCTCGCGCTCGATACCAAGCTCTTGATGCAGACCGAGGTCGAGGAGGCGTCCGAGCCGCTGCCACCGGGCCGCGGCTCGTCGAGCGCGATGCCGCACAAGCGCAATCCGGTCTCTGCGGCCTTGATCGGCGCGGCGGCGCCGCTGGTCCGCCAGCAGGTCGCCGCGTTGCTGGAGGCGATGGTCGCCGACCACGAGCGTGCCAGCGGCGCCTGGCAGATCGAGTGGATCGCCGTGCCGGACATCTTCTGCCTGACCGCCGGCGTGCTCGCGCATACGCACGCGCTTGCGAGCGAGCTTTCGGTCGATGCCGAACGGATGCGGGCCAATCTCGACATCACGCGTGGGCTGGTGTCGACCGAAGCGGTGGTGACAGGGCTGGCACCTCATCTTGGCCGCCAGCACGCCCATCGGCTGGTCTCGGCCATCTGCCGGGAGACGGCTGCCACCGGCCGACCGCTCGTCGATCGGCTCGCCGAGAACGAAGAAATCGCGCGCCACCTCGATCGGCCAGCGCTGACACGGCTCACCGATCCCGCAAATCACCTCGGCGCCGCCGGCGCGATGGTCGACCATGTGCTCGCACTCTATGAGGAGGAGCAGCGGAAGTCTCGATAGCGCCATCGCTCGTGCGCGTGCGTCACCGCGGTAGTCGGGCGTCGTCGCCTGCGTAACGGTGCTGAGCCCGAACACATGATGCCGGCGACATCACCGCTCGTTAATGGGCGAACGAAAGCTGCTGCCTCACTGAAGCTGCGCCAGATGGCCTTAAGCGACATGATCGAACCACGCATCGTTGAGGCGCTGGCCTGCGGTCGGCTCCTCAGATTGCGCGAGCGTTGATGCGCTCGGTTGTCTGACACGGTCCGGCTTCCCACATAGCGGGACATACGCGCTCCCCTCCGAACGATTCGGACGCGGCGCTGTGCGACATTGTGCGCTCGCGCCGTGTTCGGTTAACCGGTTGCGTTTCTCCGACCATGCTCACGGCCTGGTGCCGCCGGCGATCGCCGGGAAACACAAAAAGGTTTGTCATGTTCAATGCACTTAAGACGCTGTTCGACGACTTGACGGGTGGTGCCAAACCGCCCGAAGGCTTCGGCGACAACGATGTTAGGGTCGCGACCGCCGCGCTCATGGTGCATGTGGCGACGCTCGACGGGACGCTGTCGGCGGAGGAACGCGAGAAGCTGCACGGTCTGCTCAAGACGCGCTTCAAGCTCAGCGATGCCGAGACTTCGGAACTGATCGACGCCGCCGTCGAAGCCGATCGCGAAGCCGTCGACTTCTATCGCTTCACCAGCCTCTTGATGCGCAATCTCGATGAGGAGCAACGCCGCCGCATCGTCGCGATGATGTGGGAATTGGCCTACACCGACGGCAATATCAGCGAGTTCGAGGACAATGTCATGTGGCGGGTCGCCGACCTTCTTGGCGTATCCAACCGCGAGCGCATCGAGCTCCGTCGCGCGGTGGCGAATGGCCAACGCAACACGAATGCTTGAGGCATGAACGAAGAAACCGTGATCATACACAAAACAGCGATCGCAGGCCGGTGGGTCGCATTTCCTGTTGGCAAGGCTGTTTCAACATCGCAGGAACTGATTTAACGTTGCCTTCAACGCGCCGTCATGAAAAAATGCGTCATAGAATGGAGCACGATGACGGAAGAACCGTATAGCGATAGAGGATACGCCGTTCCGGAGTGACCTTCACAGAAGAACCTTACCGCCATCTCCGAAATTATGGGATTTTCTACTGCATTCATGGGCAAGAGCAAACCGGTCCTCCTGATTCTCCATCAGAAACACTCGACCCCGGGTCGCGTCGGCCTTCATCTGAAGGCGCGCGGCGTGCCGATGGACGTGCGCCGCCCGCGCTTCGGCGAGCCGTTGCCGGAGACGCTTGCCGAGCATGCCGGGGTCATTGTGTTCGGCGGGCCGATGAGCGCCAACGATCCGGACGACTATATCCGCGACGAGATCGATTGGCTCGCCGTGCCGCTCAAGGAGCGCAAGCCGCTGCTCGGTATCTGCCTCGGTGCGCAGATGCTCGCCAAGCAACTTGGTGGGAGCGTCGCCTTCCATCCCGAAGGCAAGGCAGAGATCGGCTATTACCCGATCCGACCGACGGCGGCCGGATTGAGCTTCTGCAAGGACTGGCCGGGCCATGTGTATCAGTGGCACCGCGAGGGTATCGATCTGCCGCACGGCGCGCGCCTTCTTGCGCGCGGCGACATGTTCAAGGTGCAGGCTTTCGCCTATGGACCCGCGGCCTACGGCATTCAATTCCATGCCGAGGTGACGCATGCGATGATGTGCCGGTGGACGACGCTTGCGCATGACCGGATGTCGCTGCCCGGCGCCAAGCCGCGGGCTGAGCATTTCACCGACCGTCCGGTCTATGACGGCGTGATTCGTTCGTGGTTCACCGCTTTTCTCGACCGCTGGATGGCGCCGGAAGCGGCGCCGGCACCGGACGGGGTTTCGCCCTCGCATGCCAAGCCCCGACTTGCCGCCGCCGCTTCCCCGAGCCTGGCTGCGGGTATGGTCAGTGCGGATATGGCAGAGCTGCCGGACCCGGTCGTGGCCGATGTCGACGGCTGGTGGAGCCGAGGGGACTTGAACCCCTGACCTCCGCAGTGCGATTGCGGCGCTCTCCCAACTGAGCTACGGCCCCGCGCTTGCATGCGTCAGGTTAGTCCGCAGGCAGCGATGCGGCCATTTAGGTGCGCGGTCCGGAGGGTGTCAAGGGAGAGCGCCGCGGCAGTGTCTCAGTTTGAAATCTAGTTGTCGTGTGTATGCTTGCCGGCGACGCGGATTGAGAACACGATCCACACTCTGCGCGATTTCTTCCATGCCCATCCGTCTTGCAAGAGGGATAAGGATCAGCAGTTGGAGGACTAGAATCGCTATCGGCCCGCCGAAGCTGGGCATCACTGTGAAAAACACTACGTCGAACAAGAGAATGAACAAGATGACGAATATGAACCGTTCTTCTCTGCGAGCATCACGTTCGTTGGTAAGTGCTTCTTGGAGTTCTGCAATCTGCTGATCCCGCTTCGTCGGCTGGTCGGTTAGTAACGCACTAAAATCCTCATCGCTATCCGGTTTTTTGTCGAGCGGCATCTAATCGTTCCTTGTACTCCGCAAGGATGTCCCCATTCGGGATAATGATGTTTCGCTTGCCGGGCATGTAGTTCTTATCCCATGCGCCACCGACGCGATGCGTAATTGCCACCAACCTGCCGGGCGTGGCCTCGGACAATTCGTCCACTGCCTGATCAAGGATTGCGGCCTGAGGCCCCTCAGGAATGTCCGGTTCGAACCTGAAGATGTTGCCAACGGGGGATGAGCCAAACATCTTGACGTGGTGATACAGTGTTGGATGGACAGGTCCATAATCCCAAGCTTCAAAGTGGCCTGAAACCAATGGTTTTCCTTCATGTTCACCCATGTAGAGCATGTGAGCCAAGTAGAGCATCTTTTGTAGTTCCAGATTGGACAAAGACCATCCGGAACGTTCCGCCATTCGCTTTGCTGCGGCCACCACGGAAACGGTCATTGGTGTCTCCAGGCTATTGTTCTTCTTCCGTTCATATGCACCAAGATTGAGTCGGCGCTGGGCTCTTTCAAGATCCGCTCCGGTTTTTTCGCCTTCCACGTTTCGGCAGCGCCGTACCGCGCGCCTGCAACCGGCCGCGAGAGTGCGGTGCTTCGGGTTCCTTCTCGCATGATCTTGTCCGAGACGTCTGCAGCTTCTTTGTCCGACATAAGAGCAACGCTCAAGGAGTCATGCCTCGGCTTGGTTCGAGGCGCTTGCCGCATCGCGGCAGGACCGGTACATCTCGCCTGTTCTGTCGCGAGAGCCTGTCATGCTGGAACTCCTGAACTTCATTAACCTACTCCTGAACCTCTACATCTACATCTTGATCGCGGCCGCCGTTCTGAGCTGGCTGATCGCGTTCAATGTCGTCAACACCCGCCACGGCGTGGTCGCGATGATCGCCGAGTTCCTCTACCGGATCACCGAGCCGGTACTGGCGCCGATCCGGCGGATGCTCCCCAATCTCGGCGGAATCGACATTTCGCCGGTGATCGTCATCCTGATCATCGTCTTCATCCAGTCGGTCATCCTGCCGAATTTCGCCAGGGCGCTCATTTGAGACCGGGAGGCGGCGGGGGTGGGAACGCGCCATGGACGATTGCGGCTGACGGGGTGATCGTAACGGTACGCTCGATGCCACGCGGCGGGCGTGACGCGCTCGACGGGGTGCAGATCTTGGCCGACGGCCGGGCGGTATTGAAGGCGCGCGTGCGCGCGGCCACGCGCGGGGGTGAGGCGAATGCAGCGCTCGTCGGTCTTCTTACCAAGGCCATGCAGGTCGCTCCCGGTCGGATCGCCGTCGTCGCGGGGCAAAGCGCTCGGATCAAACGGGTGAAGGTCGACGGACCGGGAGCGGAGCTTGCGCGCGCTCTAGCGCACGGACGGACGGCATGAGCGCATATGTGATCGACGGGAAGGCGATCGCCGCCGAACTCGGCGGAAGAATCGCCGGCGCGGTGGAACGGCTGCGCACCGAGCATGGGATCACCCCGCATCTCGCGGTGGTCCTGGTCGGCCACGATCCCGCGAGCGAAACCTATGTACGCAACAAGACCGCCAAGACCGCCGCGGCCGGCATGCGAACGTCGCTGCACCGGTTGTCCGAGACGGTCGCCGAGAGCGACCTTGTGGCGCTGGTCACTCAGTTGAACGCCGATCCGGACATCCACGGGGTTCTGGTGCAGCTGCCGCTGCCGCCGCAGATCGATGCGCGCAACGTGGTCGCCGCGATCGCACCGGCCAAGGATGTCGACGGGTGCCATCCGCTGTCTGCGGGTCTTCTGGCGACCGGCATGCCGGGGATCAGGCCATGCACGCCGCTCGCCTGCATCAGGTTGGCGAAGACGGTCCACGCCTCTCTCGTCGGAATCGAGGCGGTCATCATCGGCCGTTCCAATCTGGTCGGAAAGCCGCTTGCCCATTTGCTGCTTGCGGAAGATGCAACGGTGACGGTGGCGCACTCCAAGACCCATGACCTTGCGGCAGTCGCCCGGCGCGCCGACTTGCTGTTCGTTGCCGTCGGCCGGGCGGCCCTCGTCACCCGCGACTTCGTCAAGCCGGGCGCAACGGTCATCGATGTCGGCATCAGCCGTATCGCGGCCGAGGGCGGCCGCACCCGGCTCGCCGGCGACGTCGCTTTCGCGCAGGTGCAAGACATAGCCGGCGCGATCACACCGGTGCCGGGCGGGGTGGGACCGATGACGATCGCCTGCCTGATGCTCAATACGGTGCGCGCGACCTGCACGGCGGCCGGGCTTTCGGCGCCGGAGATCTAGGACAAAGCAGGTGCAAACACGCACCGAGCGGGCGGAGCCGTGCGGCGCAAAGAAACGCTGGCATGCGCGCTCGTCCCAGGGGGCACGAGCAACACAATAAAGGTCAGGAGACGACCAGGTTGACCGCTTTCGGCCCCTTGCCCTTCTTGTCGGGCTCTACATCAAAGCTGATGCGCTGTCCTTCATTGAGCGTCTTCAGCCCCGCGCGTTCGACCGCGGTGATGTGCACGAACACATCGCGGCCCCCGTCGTCCGGCTTGATGAACCCGTAGCCGCGTTCGCTATTGAAAAACTTGACCGTACCGCCCATTGCCATCCGGACGCTCCTAATCCCCACATTCCGGCACCGCCCGCCTGCAAGGCGCAACGGCCCGGCTCACCACGACACCGCAGGAGCGTCGGCCTTCATCCGCCCGTTCTCTCCATCGGCTTCCCGCAGGGATGGAGCGCCAAAGCCCCATCAAAGACTAACATACCGAATGGACACTAAAAAGGGGCGCGCATGGCCGTAGGTCGCAACTCGGCAGCATCTTCGATGTCGCTCGGCGCCGGCATGCGCATTGCGCCACTCGCAAATATCGCGCGAAGGCAACCGCAGCATGCCGTTTGTTGCACGGATGTTCGAATGCGTCAGCGTCGATCGAAGGTCGGGCTCGCAAATTCACGATGCCGTGCGTCGCCAGTGAAGGCTCTTCCGGCTGCTTGAAGACCCAAGGCGCCCGGAGCCACCGCCGGCCGCCTCAAAGCGTCTTTGAGCCCGTCGTTGCACCGCCTGCTCCGGTCCCCGCCCGTCCGATCGGCGCCGAATTTCTAGTCTTCTCCTGCCGCTCCGCCTTCTGACAATCCGTCACTTGCCGATCTGCTACTTGCTCGCTCATCGTGTGCCGGCTCACCGCGCACCGGCTGATCGCGTGCCGGCCCGCCGCGCACCGGCGGCATGGCGAGGCGCTGGCGCCGGCAGGTCCGGCGATCGACTTCCAAGCAGGCTCGAAACCGGAAATCCCGGCTAAGGCAGATCCGGACCTCGCGCAGACGGGTCCTGTCGCATCGCACGGCGATGCCGTCCGCCGAAAGGCCGGGATTTGCTTTGATGAAAGCCCTTTCCACCTCTCCCGGGGTCACGGTGAGCGCCGTCGTCAGCTCGATATAGTCGGGTGGAATCTTGACCAATGCACGGGCCTTGCGCACGGCCTGGAAATAGCGGCGGGCGGAAAGCCCGGAGCAGACTCCGTGACGGTCCCACTGGTGGTAGACGAGCCGCCGGCTCGGCATCAGATCGAGCATAGCAGCGACAATCCTGCGGTTGAGGCGCGGGGCCGGCACCTGGCAGTATTCCGGGAATCCCTTCACATATTGCGGCCAAAGGCCGTGGACGATGAAGGAATAGGGTCGCGTACCGCTGCATTGCAGGTTGCCGCGGCGGCGTCGTTCCGGCCGATCGGACGCTTGTTGGCCCCGGCGGGCTGCGCGTTCTGCCGTCGCTGCGCAATAGGACGGAGACCAGGACAGCGCGAGGACATAGAAATCAAATTCGCCCGGCGCGTTCTGCCGCCCGTCCTGCGCCGCCGCCTCGCTTACTCCGACGACAAAAAAACCGAGCCAAGCGGCCAACACCGCTGCAATAAACGGGCGAACCATTGATTTTCCCACCTGCGATACAATCACAACAACAATAACTCAGGAGCGTGAACATTTAAAGAACAAAGACGCGGCAACAAGCGCGGCCAGTGATCTTCATTGCGGGCGCAACATTCCCCAACCGACCCGCAGGAGCGGCATGCGGCCCTGAATGTCATAGGTGAAGGCGCGCGGCACTTCCGGCACCAGGTCGGGATAGCGCGCCTTGATCTCGGGCGGCGGCGCGCCGGACGCGTTGGTTGCCCGCCACACGATGATGCCGCCTTTACGACGCAGATCATCGGCGTTCACCCAGGGGCTGCGCTCCGGCGTGCTGTCGAAAAACAGGCTCGGCCGTGCCGGCGCGCCGAGCGCAACAAGCGCCGCAAGGCGCGGGTCGCCGGTCACGATCGGCAGCGGCTTGCCGGTGCGCCGCGCGAAGGTCTCGCCGAAGAAGCGCCCGATCGCCTTGGCCGGCTGCGCGGTCTGCATCGGCGTGCTGACGACGAAGGGCATGGTCGCAAGCCGTACCGCCGCGAAAACGGGTGGTGCCAGCAGCAACACACTCCAGGCGAGAGCCACGAGCCACTGTCGGTGCAATTCGATCGTCGTTCCCGCAAGCACGATGATGGCGAGCCCTGAGAGCACGACATTGGGGCTCATGCCGCCGATGGGCTGGCCCTCGCCCAGCGAGGCTCCGAGGATCGTCGCCGTCAGCGGCAGGGCGATAGCGAAAAACAGGACAAACCGCCGCTCGAACGAGCTGAGTAGGGGACGTCGAAAGACCGGAACCTTCTCTCGGGCAGTGCTCCCCCAGCCAAGCGCGAGCGCGACCAGCACCAGTGCGCCGGCATGGACGAGCGCAAGCGCCGCGAGTTGACGCCCCCATAGCGCGAATGGACTCGCGCCGGCGCGGACGGTGCTCAACCGGTCGGACCAGATCTTGCCCATGCCCGAGACGTCGACCCAGAGCAGGTGAGGAAACACGATCACCATCATCAGAATGGCTGCGATCCAGGGCTCGACCGTGAGCAGCATCGTCCGCCCGCGCCGGGTCGCGATGGTGAACACGGCCATCGTGGTGAACAGGATGATGCCGCCATGGGTGGTCAGCATGAGCAGGCCAAGATCGACCGCCAATAGGTACCAGTAGCTGCGCCGGCTTTCCCCGATCGCGCGCCAGAAATGCAGCAAAGCGAGCGCGGTGAGCGGCATCGCCAGAATAGGTGAGCCGAAATTCGGTGTCGGCAGCGCGAAGGAGGCGATGCCGACCATGAGAAGCACGGCCATCGCCGCCTGCTGCGCACCGACGATCGCTTCACCAAGGCGGAACACCGCCAAATAGGTGACGACGACGCAGGCTTGAGCGAGCAGATAGACGCCCGGCATGCCGGCGATGACAAAGGCGATGTCGGCGAGCCAGCCGGCGAGCGGCGGTCCCCAATAGGAACCGAGATTGAACTCATGTCCGACGGCGATGGTGATCGGCAGATTGCCGGGCGGGGCGGAGTAGAACAGCACCGGCACAAGCCACCACAGCGCGGCCTGCGCGAGCGCGGCCCCCCACACCATAGCGCGCGGGTGCGAACGCAGGAGCTCGACGAATAGGGCGACGTGGAGCATCGGCGGAGTGGTTCCAGGCGGGTCGCTCGTGCCGCGGCACGGCGCCGGGCAGGGTCTTCTGTTTTGGACCCGGAAGCAATGACGGGATCACCGACTTATAGAAACATTTTCCGGCGAACCCATTCCTCGGGTTGGGTCCTAGTGATGCGGCACCAACGCTTGGGCTCGTCTCATTGTGTTAGTGCCGCATTACAGAGCATGATTGCTTCAGGTTGAATCAATCACGCTCTCTTTCTCTTTCTTTGGTCGCATAATCGTACCCGTAAAAGTCTGCAACTTTTCGGGATCATGCTCGAGGTAGGAACCGGTTCGCCGGCGGAACATTCATTGACCTAGCGCGCGATCGCTTCAGACCGAACAATCGCGCTCTCTTTGTCTTTGTTTTTTCGCATAATCCTATGCGAAACATCTGCAATTTTTCGGGATCGCGCGTCAGAAAACAGAACGAATTTGTCGCGATGGAAACGGAACTCGCCGGTCTTGGGTCCGATCGCCGGACTCAAACCGTACGGGCCCGTCGAAGCGGCAAGCCCTTTCCGGTTGCCGCTTCCATCGACGCATCGTTTGACCCGTTCCGTCCGGCCTCGAGCGGCAGCACGCCGTCGGCGGCATCCGGCGCGTTTCCGCAGGCCAGCGCGACAGGGGCGAAGGATCGGCGATGATGGATGGTGGGCCCCAGCCGTGAGAGCGCCGCAGCGTGCTCGGGAACGCTATAGCCCATGTGCCGCTCGAAGCCGTAGCCCGGATGGGCCGCTCCGACCTGCGCCATCAGCCGGTCGCGTGCGACCTTGGCGATGATGGAGGCCGCCGCAATCGAGAGCACCAGCGCATCGCCGGTGATCACCGCCACGCAATCGCAGCCGGCCTCGATGCGGTCGCTGCCGTCGACGAAGACGAGCTGCGGCACCGTCGGCAGCGCCTTCACCGCCCGCGCGAGCGCCCACAGCGAAGCCTGCCGGATATTGTCGCGATCAATGCGTTCACGCGAGGCGACGGCGATACCGACTTCGGCACTGGCGCAGATGCGCGCGTAAAGGACTTCACGCCGCACCGCCGTGAGTTTTTTTGAGTCGTCGAGCCCGCGCGGGATGCGCTTGGGGTCGAGAATCACCGCTGCAGCGACCACGGGACCGGCGAGCGGGCCACGGCCTGCCTCGTCGCAGCCGGCGACCGGCCACAGGCCGCGCCTGAGCGCGGCGCGCTCGCGCTTGAAGGTCGGCCGCACCGGCTCCTCCCCAAGCGGCAGGCGCGGCGCGGCGGCTTTGGCAGGCTTGCGACCCATCGCCTCCTCACGACAAGGATTCTGCCTATAGCGCGAAGCAGGCGACGCGATCCACCCCACGAGCGGAATCAGACTTGCAAATTCTATCACTGCCACGAGCGGTTTCAGAGCGACGGCGATCCTGATATTGTCTTCGCTCGTTCTTCTCATGTATTGGCGGCAACGAACCGACCTCATACTTCCAACAAAGAAGAACGGAGTGCAAAAATGATCTGGGGAAAAAAGGCACGGCTTCTGAACGCTTGTCTCTCCCCGATGAGCTTGTGATCGTTACACGAGAATTGCCCGGCAACGTGATCACTCGCAGCTTACGGTCCGACGTCTTTCAGGATGCGCTTCGCGCGGCAGAGACCGTCTTGAGGGCGCAGAAACGTTCGGCTCGCGCCGCCGCCGCCGAGGAAGAGTGCTCTAAGCTTAGAAAAGGCTCAGCTGTTCCGGCTGCGGATGGGGCGGTCGGAAATGCGCGGTCGTAAGCTCGGTCTTGTGCTTGTTGAGGCCCAGTCTTGTACAAGCGGTCTCGAACCGTCGGCCGAGCATCCACGCATAGGGGCCGCTTCCGCTCATGCGTTTGCCGAAGCGGGAGTCATAGTCCTTGCCGCCACGCATCTGGCGGATGAGCGCGAACACGTGTTGCTCGCGATCGGGGAAGTTGGCGGCGAGCCATTCGCGGAACAGGTCGCGCAATTCGAGCGGCAGGCGCAACAGCACATAGCCGGCGCCTTCGACGCCCGCTGCGGCGGCGGCATCGAGAATGCGTTCGATCTCGGCGTCGTTGATCGCCGGGATCACCGGCGCGACCATGACCGAAGTGGGCACGCCGGCGGCGGAAAGGCCGCGGAGCGCTGCCAGTCGGCGCGGCGGCGTGGGGGCGCGTGGCTCCATCACGCGGGCGAGCTTTGCATCGAGCGTCGTGACCGAGATAGCGACGCGCACGAGCGCGCGGCTCGCCATGCGCGCAAGGATGTCGAGGTCGCGCAGGATCAAATCCGACTTGGTGACGATGCCCACCGGGTGGTTCGCTCTGTCCAGCACCTGAAGAATGCGGCGCATCAGCTCATAGCGGCGTTCGATCGGCTGATAGGGGTCGGTGTTGGTTCCGATCGCGATCGTGCGCGGGACGTAGGTCCGCGCCGATATTTCGCGTTCGAGCAGCTCCGCCGCCTCCGGCTTGACGAAGAGCTTCGACTCGAAATCGAGGCCGGGCGACAGCCCGAGATAGGCATGGGTCGGTCGTGCAAAACAGTAGACACAGCCATGTTCGCAACCGCGATAGGGGTTGATCGAACGGTCGAAGGAAATGTCCGGGGAATCGTTGCGCGTGATGACCTTGCGGGCGGTGTCGGTCGTCACGGTGGTCGCAAACGGCGGCAGGTCTTCGAGGCTCTGCCAGCCATCGTCGAACGCGATGCGGGCGACCGGCTCGTAACGGCCGCTCGCATTTGACAGGGCGCCGCGTCCGCGTCGGCGCTTCGCCTCGACCGCGGTTCCGCGCAAAGCGTCCGGCGCCGCCGGTGCTGGCTCCGGCGGCAGACGGCGGGCCGTTGCGGACGAGGAACGAGTCATGCCCTTTAGCTAACACGAGATGCGAACATATAAAGAACAAAAAAGCGTGAGCCGGAATGGTTGACATCCGTCACCAACACGATGAGACGAGCTCAAGCGTTGGTGCCGCCGCATCACAGGGCGCGACTTGCCCATTCCCGTGCAATCAGCACAAACCTGGGTCACAGATCAGCCCCTAGTGATGCGGCACCAACGCTTGAGCCCGTCTCATTGTGTTGGTGCCGCATCACAAAGTAACAGATTAGCTAGTGTTCCGGGCTGACGGTCCGGGATCGGACCGTCAGAGTCGGAACACTAGGAGCGACCGACAATGTTGAGCGTCGTCATCCCGACCCGCGATTGCGATCGTGTGCTTGTGCGCACGCTCGCAGCATTGGTCGATGGCTCTGTCCGCGGCCTTGTGCGCGATGTGGTGATCGCCGACGGTGGCTCGAGCGATGAGACGCTTGAAGTTGCCGAAATCGCCGGTTGCGACCCCCTCGTCTCAAATGCGCCGCTCGCTGCGCGATTGCGCGAAGCGGCGGCCGCGGCGCGCGGCGGGTGGCTATTGTTCCTGCGGCCGGGAAGCGTGCTGGAACCGGGCTGGGTGGATGCGGCTGCCCGCTTCATCGAGCAAACGGATGGGCTTTCTGCCGAAGCATCCGGTGCGGTTTTCCGCAATGCCCGGGTGCCTGGCCAGCCATTCTTCGCCGAGCTCGCAGCGCTCGTGAAGTCGGCCCTTGCCGAGCGGGCGCACCCACAGCAGGGCCTGATCATCAGCCGTGCCGCCTATGACCGGCTCGGTGGCCATCGCGACGGCGTTGCCGATCCCGAGGCCGACCTGCTGCGCCGGCTTGGCCGGCGCCGGCTCATTGTGTTGAGCAGCGCGGTCACGCAGCTCGAACATGCTTGAGCTGCTAGATCGTTGACTCACGCAACAGATTGCGTGACTTTGTCATCGACTAGCTTCCGAAGGAACCGATGACGCAGCCCGATATCGCGGCGCGCGTGACCGCCGTGCGCCGCTTCAATCGCTTCTACACCCATCGAATCGGCCTCTTGAAGGACGGGCTGTTCGACACCGGCTTTTCGCTGAGCGAGGCACGTGTGCTCCACGAACTCGCCCACACGCCGGAGCTGACCGCAACCGCGATCGCCGCAACGCTCGGTCTCGATGCCGGCTATCTCAGCCGCATTCTGCGCGGTCTTGCGAAAGCGGGCCTGATCACCCGCAAGATCTCGCCACGCGACCGGCGACAGACTTTCCTCGCGCTCAGCGCAAAGGGCCGCGCCGCCTTCAAGACGCTCGACCGCGGCTCCCAGCAGTTGATCGCGGCCATGCTGAAAACCCTTCCCGAACCGCGCCAGCGGCGCGTGATCGAAGCCATGCGCACCATCGAAACGGCGCTCGATCCGCAGGAAGCGCCCGCGCCGGTCGTCACGATACGTCCGCACCGGATCGGTGATCTGGGCTGGGTCATGTCGAGCCACGCGACGCGATATGGCGAGGAATATGGTTGGCGCGGCAACTTCGAGACCCTGATCGCCGAGATCATCGTCCAAGTGCTACGTGAGTTCGATCCCGCGCGCGAGCGCGGCTGGATTGCCGAGATGGACGGCGAGCCGGTCGGGTCGATATTCGTGGTCAATGCCGGTGAGGATATCGCCAGGCTGCGCCTGCTAATGATCGAGCCGCATGCGCGCGGCCTCGGTCTCGGCCGTCGCCTTGTGGACGAGTGCATTCGCTTCGCACGCGAGGCCCGCTATCGTCGCATCACGCTGTTTACGCATAGCGTGCTCACCGTCGCGCGGGCGCTCTATCTGAGCGCTGGCTTCCGTCTGGTGCGAGAGGAACCGTACCGCAGCTTCGGCCACGATCTCATCGGCGAGACCTGGGACCTCGATCTTTGAAGTATGCCTGCGAAAAGCTGGCAGGCTTTGCGGACAAGATCATGCAACAAACAAACAGAAAGAGAGCGCGGCTGATTCAAGCTGAAGCCATCGCGGTTTCGGCGTTGCGCTTGATCAGATCGTTTCGCCTCTCCCCTTCGGCCGGCGCAGATGCTCGTCGAGCCGCGGCATGATCTCGACGAAGTTGCACGGCTGATAACGGTAATCGAGTTGATGGACGAGGATGCTGTCCCAGGCATCCTTGCAGGCATTGGGCGAGCCGGGCAGGCAGAAGACATAGGTCGCGCGCACGACACCCGCGGTCGCCCGCGTCTGGATCGCCGAGGTGCCGATCTTCTGAAAGCTCACCAACAAGAACAGCGTGGCAAAGCCATCCATCTTTTTCTCGAACAGCGGCTCGACCGCCTCGGGGGTGACGTCGCGACCGGTGAAACCGGTGCCGCCGGTGGTGATCACGACGTCGATTTCCGCATCAGCAATCCAGGTCTCGACGCGGCTGCGGATGGCGGCGACATCGTCGGGAACGATCGCGCGGTCGGCGACCGTGTGGCCAGCGGCGACGATGCGCTGGGCGAGTACCGTGCCCGACGTGTCGCCTTCACGCGTGCGCGTGTCCGACACGGTGAGCACGGCGATTTTCAACGGAACGAATTGGCGGCTCTCGTCCAGTCCGGTCATTGTAACGATCCTTCGGGCGGCCCCGCGGGCAAGGGGCAGCGAATAGCGTTAGAGCGCGATTGCTTCCCCTTGAACCAGTCGCGCTCCCTCTCTCTTTGTTTGTCGCATGATCTTGTCCGAAAAGCCCGCCAGTTTTTCGGGATCACGCTCTAAAGACTGGCAGCGCGCCGACCGCAACGCCATTCTCGGCTCACGTCCGCAAGAACGCGTTCGTTCGCCCGGCAATATGGCCGCGAAGAGATTCCGGCGCCAGTAGGTCGTCGCAATTAAGCGCATTTTTACTTTGGAGCGGCATAGTCCCAAATGTCGGTTGTAGGTGTTGCGTCGCCGATTGTCGCGTCGCCTGAGTTCGAGTTTCGAGTCATGGGTGCATCGCGTCGCGGGGCGTCCGCTAGGGCGCCCCGCTTAGCTTCGGGCCCCGCCACATCTTCGCGAATCGTGACAGGCGATTGCATCGCGCAGCTGGCGAAACTGCCTGCGGCGTCGGTTGATCTCGTCTTTGCCGATCCTCCTTACAATCTGCAGCTTCGCGGCGATCTCAAGCGACCCGACGATTCGCGCGTCGATGCGGTCGACGCTGCATGGGACAAGTTCGAGGATTTTGCAGCCTATGACGCGTTCACCCGCGCTTGGCTCGCCGCCTGCCGTCGCGTAATGAAACCCGCGGCAACGCTTTGGGTGATCGGTTCCTATCACAACATTTTCCGCGTCGGTGCTGCATTACAGGATCTCGGCTTCTGGATTCTCAACGATGTGATCTGGCGCAAGTCGAATCCGATGCCGAATTTCCGCGGCCGCCGCTTCACCAATGCGCATGAGACGCTGATCTGGGCGGCGCGCGAACAGGAGGCCAAGGGCTATACGTTCAATTACGAGGCGCTCAAGGCCGGCAATGACGATATCCAGGTACGGTCGGATTGGACCGTCGCGCTTTGCACCGGCGAAGAACGCCTCAAGGCGAAGGATGGCAAGAAGCTCCATCCGACACAAAAACCTGAAGCGTTGCTCGCGCGCATCATCCTTTCGTCGTCACAGCCCGACGACCTCGTGGTCGACCCGTTCTGTGGTACCGGCACCACCGGCGCCGTCGCCAAGCGTCTCGGCCGGCGATTCGTCGGCATCGAGCGCGTCGCGGATTACGCGCTGGCCGCCGAGCGCCGCATCGCCGCGGTCGAACCGCTTGCGGCGGCGACGCTGTCACCCTTGCTCAGTGCGCGCGAGGCCCCGCGCGTTCCGTTCGCGACCCTCGTCGAGCGCGGGCTCGTCGCGCCGGGCGCCAATCTCGTCGATGCGCGGCGCAGGGTGAAAGCGCTGGTGCGCCCGGACGGCGCGATCGCACTCGGTGCGGCCGTCGGCTCGATCCATCGCATCGGTGCGCTAGCCCAGGGGCTGGAAGCGTGCAACGGCTGGACCTACTGGCATGTCGAAACGGCGAAGGGCCTCACCTCGATCGACGCGCTGCGCGCTGAGGTGCGGGCAGCTCTCGGTTGAGTTCCCGAAGACCGGCAGCAGCGATCACCTTGAGCATCAGGTTCGGCAGTGCCTCGTCACCGAGCTGTTCGCAGGCGACCCAGCGTGTGCCTTCCGGGGCGTCCGTTCCTTTCGGCACGCGAGCGAGGAATACCGCGAGTTCAAGCGGGAAGTGCGTGAACACGTGACTGACGGTGCCGCGAACGCGGCGCCAGCGCATTGTTGAGTCCTCACCCGGCTCGATGGTTGGTATTTCGCCATTTGCTGCGCGCCTGCGCCGAGAGGGACGAGCGCGCCGCCCGCATATGAAGGACGAGGCACAGAAGACCGGCGCATGATCGAGCGCGTTTCGCGCGTCGAAGTCATGCGTCCAGTCCGTGGTCGGCACCTCGGTCATGCCCCCGAGCAGGCCTTTTGCAGGCCGCGTGCGCACAAGCACGGAACCGTCGGCGCGCAGCGCGACGAAGGCTGCGCCGCGCCGCAGATGTCCCGGCCGCTTTGCCGACTTGACCGGGAACGCCTCCGGTGCACCGCTCTTTCGTGCCGCGCATTGTGTATGCAACGGACAGCGCCCGCAGGAAGGACTCTTCGGCGTGCACACGGTCGCGCCGAGATCCATCAGGCCTTGAGCGAAATCGCCGGCGCGCTGCCCGGGCGCAAGGCTGTGAGCGGCACGACGTACGGTCGGCTTGCCGGCCGGCAGGGCTTGATCGATCGCGAACAGGCGGGCGACGACCCGCTCGACATTGCCGTCGACCGGCACTGCGGGCGCATCGAATGCGATCGCCGCAACCGCGGCGGCGGTGTAATCGCCGATCCCCGGCAGTGTGCGCAATTCCTCGGGCGTCTGTGGAAAACAACCGCCGTGCCGTTCGATCACGGCGTGCGCGCAGGCGTGAAGGTTGCGGGCCCGCGCGTAATAGCCAAGACCCGCCCATAGCCGCAGCACGTCGTCGCATTCGGCCGCAGCGAGATCGCGGACCGTCGGAAAACTCGCAAGGAACCGCAGGTAATACGGGATCACTGCAGTCACCGTCGTCTGCTGCAGCATGATCTCGGAGAGCCAGACGCGGTAGGGATCGTTTCGTTCGCCGGGCGCCGCGCGCCAGGGCAGGTCGCGCCGGTGCCGGTCGTACCAGGCGAGCAATCGCCGGCCGAGCGCCTCGGGGCCGCCCGTTGTCTTACCCTTTGTTTTCCCCGTGCTTCGCATGTCGCGGGAACGACGAGGCTTTCTCGGCAAGCTGGGCGCTGTTAAGGTCATATGCCGCTATGACAGAGCCATGCAGGATGGACAAGCCGCGCCGTAGCCGAGCCCGCCCGCTCGCGGATTTCGTCGGAAAGTACCTTTCCGATACGTTCGCGCGGCGCGGCTTTGCCGCGACCGAGATCGTGACTCATTGGGAGGAGATTGCGGGCGCGGATATCGCCGCCCATTGCGAGCCGATCAAGATCGAGTGGCCGCGCCGGCGCGGTTCAGCCGATGCCGAACCGGCGACGCTCGTCCTGCGGGTCGAGGGACCGGCGGCGATCGAAGTCCAGCACCAGGCCGCCGTGCTTGCACAGCGTGTCAATCGCTTCTTCGGCTGGCCGGCCATCGGCCGCGTCGTGCTGCGGCAAGCGCCGTTGCGGCGGCGGCGATCGCGGACCGTGTCGCCGCAGCTCGACCCGGAAAGGGTTGCGGCGCAGGCTCAGCACCTCTCCCACATCGCCGATGACGATCTGCGTGGCGCGCTTGCCCGTCTCGGCGCAGCACTGGAGCATGATCCCGAAAAGTTGACAGACTTTTCGGACAAGATCATGCGACCAAACAAAGATAAGGAGAGCGCGGTTGATTCGAGGGGAAGCAATCGTACTTCAAAGAGCGAAACATGAAACGTAGCGACATGAAAACGCTGCTCGCCACGAACGTGCGACAGGCCCACCGCCATTCTCCAGCTACGCTGTTTCCGGCGGATCAGATTGGTCACGAATGATGTCGCGACCGACGCTCTTGCTTGGATCGTAGCGCAGGCATGCTTGCGTAGCCTGCGCCGGCTTTCATGCGCGCGATCCGGGAGGGGATGGCTGTCGAGTAGAGGCGGCTGTCGAGTAGCTCTTGATCCGTTCGTCCCCGCGAAAGCGGGGACCCAGGATACTCTGCCAAGATTGGATTCCCGCTTTCGCGGGAATGACCGGAATCAGCGGACTGAAACAGCCAATCCCCCAACCCGCGCCCCCTTTTTGGGAGAGGTAGTCGGCATTACGGATCGAGCTCGGTATCCCAGTAAAGATAGTCGAGCCAGCTCTCATGCAGGTAATTGGGCGGGAACATGCGTCCGTTCCGGTGCAGATGATGCACGGACGGCTGGAACGGCGTCAGGCTCGGCCACATGCCGGATTCAGACGGCGTCTTGTTGCCTTTGCGCAGGTTGCAATTGGCGCAGGCGGTCACGACGTTCGACCACGTGGTTTGGCCGCCGCGCGATCGCGGCAGCAGATGGTCGAAGGTGAGGTCTTCGTCGGAGCCGCAATATTGGCAGGCGAAGCGGTCGCGCAGGAAGACGTTGAACCGGGTGAAAGCAGGATTGGTCGACGGTTTCACAAAGGTCTTCAAGGAGACGACGCTGGGCAGCTTTATCTCGATGCTCGGGCTATGCACCGCTTTGTCGTAATGGGCGATAATGTTCACCCGATCGAGAAACACGGCCTTGATCGCGTCTTGCCAGCACCACAGCGAGAGAGGGTAATAGCTCAGCGGACGGAAGTCCGCGTTGAGCACGAGAGCCGGCCATCCGTTCGGCGATACGTGCGCGTTCAAACCGCTTCCACCTCTGTTGCCGGATTGCTCCGACAACGCACAGCATCCAAGTCAACGCCTCCCGTGAGAATATTTATAGAGGGGCGTGACAGGATTGTGAAGCGAAGCCGCAACTCGGCGCAAAAGCATGATCCCGAAAAGTTGGCGGACCTTTCGGACAAGACCCTGCAGCCGTAAAGAGAGTATTCTGCCGCTTGTGTGCCACAATTCGGCCGGCTCAACCCGCGCGGAACCGGCGGGCGAGGAACTCGCCGCCGTGTCGCAGCCCTTCCGGATCGATGCCGTGGCCAACGCCGTAGGCCATGTGCCACTCGACCGGGATGGCGAGCGCATCGAGCCCGCGAGTCGCAAGAAAAAGCGCCTGGGCTGGGATCAAATCGTCCTCCGAGCCGTGCAGGAGCAGGACCGGCGGGCGGGCGCGGATATCGTCCTTGACCGTCTCCGGTGCGCCGCCGTCCGGCAGCACGAATATCCCCGAATAGCCGACGATGGCCCGCGGTGCGACAGCGCGGCGCAAGCCGACATGCAGCGCCATCATGGTGCCCTGGCTGAAGCCGACCAGCGCCATCGCATTCGCGGGAAGGTTGCGCCGCTTGAGTTCCGAATCGAGAAATCGGTCGAGCACCGGCGCGGCGGAATTGACGCCTTTCCAGCGCTCGTTGGCTTCGCGGAAGGTGAGCGGAAACCACTCGCGGCCCATTGGCGCCTGGCCGCATGGCCGCGGCGCATGCGGCGAGACGAAGGCGGCGTCCGGCAGCAAATCCTGCCACATCCGACCGATCTCGATGAGATCATTGCCATCGGCGCCATAGCCGTGGAGGAAAACCACGAGTTGGCGGGCCGGTCCGCGCGAGCGCGGCTCTAGCCGGGGACCGTCGATCTCTGCGGCCACATATCCCTCCTATAGTGTGATCCGGAAAAGCTGCAGACTTTTCGGGCAAGATCAGGCGACAAGACAAAGACAAGAAGAGCGCGATCGATTCAAGGAGAAGCAATCGCGCTTCTTAACACGCGGTTGGCGCCAAAACGGTCGCCGCGTCAGCGGCATTCCCGTTTACCGCCTTCACGGTGAGCGGAAGGGCCAAGCGACATCGTCGCACTTGCTTCAACGCGAGCTGAAGCCGTGGCCGGAGAAGACGAAGCCAGAATCGGATCACGGCGTTTGACCGCGCGATAATAGGACCACAAAAGGAAGGCCGCCACTCCGCGCCACGGGCGCCACGGCTCGGCGAGAATACCCGCAGCTTTGACATTCGGCCGCTCGGCGAGCGCGAATGCAAGCCGCATTGCCTCCTGCAAAGCAAGGTCGCCGGCCGGCCAGGCATCGGCATGACCGAGGCAGAACAGGAGATAGCTGTCGGCGGTCCAGGGTCCGATCCCGTGCACGGCGATGAGGGCGCGGTGGGCGGCATCGGCCTCCATTTCGGGGAGCGCGTCGAGGTCGAGCTTGCCGGTCGCAATAGCGGCCGCGATCGCCTTCACGGCACGGATTTTCGCATCCGACAGTCCGAGCCGCTTGAGGCGGGCGGTGCGGGCGCGGCGCAGCGCCTCGGGGGCGAACGGATCATAGGCATCGGCAAGCCGCGACCAGATCGCCCCCGCGCTCGCGGTCGAGAGCTGCTGGCCGACCACGGTCGCGACCAGGCCGGCAAAGCCGGCGGGCCGTCGGCGTAACGGCGGCCGTCCGGCGGCCTCAAGCACGTCGGCAAGCCGCGGGTCTGTTTCGATCAGGAACGCGAGACCCCGGTCGAGATCGGCTTCGCTGTCGATACGGTGCGCCATCGGCCTAAAAAGTGGGTCGGAGGATGTCGGATGCAAAGAGATGCGAGGCTGCGTCTGCCCAGCCCAGGCTTCTGCTTCCTCCCGTTTGGACGTTTACGCGGGAGGGGGCGGGCGGTACTTCGTCCGCCAAGTTCGTTCATTCCCGCGAAAGCGGGAATCCAGTTTTCTTGCCAAATTCTGGGTCCCCGCTTGCGCGGGGACGAACGGATCAGCAACTGTCGCGATCCGATGCCCTCCTCAAGGCCGTGTCGCTCGACGGGTCAGGCGGCCTCGCCCTCGCGAACGCGCTTAAGCCGTTGCTCCTGAGAGACATAGGCCTGCGCCGCTGCCGACTGGAACAATTCGCGCGAGCTGACCTCCTCGTCCTCTTCGACCGGGGTGATGGCAAGATCGCGATATTCGTAGCGCTTGGGATCGTGCTTGATGCTTAGATAGATGCGGCGCAAGCGTAGATAGGTGTAGATCCAGCGGGCGTTCTTGACCAAGGTCTCCCAAGCGAATTTCGGATAGAACGACCAGACCGGTTCGCGCGGGAATGTCGGGCGGCGGTCGCGGCGGAACTTCATCCGCAAAAAACCGCTTTCGAGCGGATGCAACTTCTCGATCTCGATCGAGCATTTGAACCAAGTGATGGCGAACAAAGTGGCGCCGAACCCATGCAGCGCCGCCGCGCGGCGCATCACGGTCGTCACGTGCTCGGTCGAATAGAAGCTCTCCCACGCCTGCTCATAGGCGCGCGTCCATTCCTCGCGCGACATCAGCGGATGACCGGTGGTGATGTGGAACAGGTCGTATTTGTTGAGGTCGGGATCCATCCAGACGCCGCCGCGGAACAGTTTTTTGTGATCCTCCGAGCCCGGCAGCGGCGTGAGGTAGAAGAACTCCAGCACGTCGACCGGCAATTCGCGCTTGATGATCTCGATCTCGCGTGCAACCGACTCAGGTGTGTCGCCGGGAAAGCCGATGATATAGCCGGCATAGGTCAGGATGCTGGCCTGCTGCCAGGCGAGCAGCATCTGCCGGTATTCGGTGATCTTGTTCTGCTTTTTCTTCGCCGCGGCGAGGTTGTCCGGGTTGATGTTCTCAAGGCCGATGAACACCCGCTTCACGCCTGCGCGGCGGCATTTCTCGACGAAACGCGGCGTCCGGTAGCAGAGCGTGTCGACCTGGATGATGAAGCTGAAATCCATCTGCTCGACTTCGCGCAGATAGATCAGCCGGTCGAGAATGATCTCCCAGTCCTTGTTGCGGGCGAAATTGTCGTCGGTGATGAAGAAGCGCGACAGCCCCTGGGCGATGTTCTCGCGCACGATCTTTTCGATATCGTCGGGCGAGCGTCGGCGCGAGGTGCGCCCCTGCACATTGATGATGGTGCAGAACGAGCACTGAAAGGGGCATCCACGCCCGGCATCGAAGCTGGTCACCGCGCCCGCCGTGCGGGTCACGCGCTCACGCCCCAGAAACGGGATGGAAACGCCCTCGATGCCGGGCAGGTCCTTCATAAAGTTATAGAGCGGCTTCAACTCGCCGATATAGGCGTCGTGCAGCACCTCCTCCAGGCGCCCTTCGGCTTCGCCGGCGAAGATGGAAAGGCCCATGGCCTGCGCCTCGCGCAGCGCGTCGTCGTCGCCGTCGATCATCGAAATGACGCCCGACATGTGGAAGCCGCCAATGCCGACCTGGATGCCCATTGCGCGTAGCGGGCGGGCGATATCGAGCGCGCGCGGGGTCTGGTTCGATTGCACGCCAACCAGCATCACCATGCCGGCGTCGGCCGCGCGGATCATCCGCGCCAGCCGCTCGGGCCGGATGCGCGTGTTACTCTCGTCGAACGCATGAATCTCGATGTCGACATTCGCGCCGAGCACCTGTTCGTCGGCGAGCTCGCGGGCAAGACCGTAAATACAGGCGAGCGAGTTCGACGGAATCGCCGAGCGGAACCACTGGATCACATAGCCGTCGTCGTCGTAATGGGTCGGCTTGACCAGGACGAGACAGAATCGCTTGCGCGCGCGGGCATCCGGCTCGGGGGGCATCAACATCGATTTCTCCTCGTTCCCGCCGACCTATAGCATGGTCTCATGCGAACGAAAGGCGGGGCGCGGCCGTCCGCCGCGTTTCGTGATCGGAGCATGATCCCGAAAAGTTGCGGACTTTTCGGACAAGATCATGCGATAAAACAAAGAGAAAGAGAGCGCGATTGACTTTAACCTGAAGAATCGCGCTCCAGTGTTCCGACTCTGACGGTCCGATCCCGGACCGTCAGCCCGAAACACTCGCTAATCCGATACTTTGTGATGCGGCACCAACACGATGAGACGGGCTCAAGCGTTGGTGCCGCATCACTGGCAGGCCCGTTCTCAGCGGCGGAGGACGAAGCTCTGTGGGTCTTGGCGCGTTTCCCAGCCCGCGCGTTCGAGTTCCGGTGTGTCGCTCACGCACAGCGGGTAGCCCAGACAGAAATAGCCGATGAAACGCCAGCTCGGCGGAACATCGAGGATGTCGCTGACGCGGGCGGGATCGAGGATCGAGACCCAGCCCAGGCCGATTCCGTCCGCACGCGCCGCAAGCCAGAGCGTGTGGATGGCGGTCACAACGGAGTACTCGGCCATTTCCGGCATGGTCCTGCGGCCTAGTCCATGTCCCGTCATGGTCTCGCGGTCGGCGAACACGGCAAGCTGGCAGGGGGCTTCCTTCAGGCCGTCGAGTTTTAGGGTCGCATAGCGGGCCGCCCGCTCGCCGCTGTAAGAGCGGAGCGCGTCGGCGTTGCAGGCGGCGAAATCCTCGACGATGCCTTTGCGGCGTGCAGGATCGTCGACGATCACGAACCGCCATGGTTGGCTCAGTCCGACCGAAGGAGCAAGACACGCCACTTCAATCAGCCGTTCGAGCGTGCCCGCGGGCAAAGGGTCGGTGCGAAAGCGGCGCACGTCGCGCCGCCAGACCAGGAGATCGCGCAGACGCGCGCGGAAGGCGTCGTCGAAACTCGTCATTCCGGCTTGGTCAGGTTGCCGTGTGAAGGCCTCGGCACGCGATCGCTCCAGGTGAGTCGATCGTGCCCTCTTTGTCTTCTTGCATGATCTTGTCCGAAAAGTCTGCAACTTTTCCGACTGGATCATGCGACAAAACAAATAGAAGTCAAAAGATTAGCTAGTGTGTGATCGCGCTCGGGTCTAATGCAGGCGCGGCGATTTCACGTAGCTCTGCCGGTCGGTGGAATCGACCCAGATTTCGAACGTTTCGCCATCGCGCAGCACGCTGAGCGGCACATTCACGCCGGCCTCGCCCAGCGACCAGATGGCGCGATAAAACTGCGCAAGAGTCGAAACCTTCACGCCGCCGACGGCAAGGACGAAATCGCCTTGACGTAAATCGGCCTGCTGCGCCGGTCCGTCTTCGGCGAGCCCGACGATAACGACCGTGTCCTCCATTTCGGTGGCATAGAGCCCGAGCCACGGCCGCGCCGGCCGCTTGGGTCGGCCATAAGTCAACATATCGTCGAGGACGGAATCCAACAGGTCGATCGGGACGATCATGTTGATATGCTGAGTGACGTCCGGTTCGCGCCGTTGTTCGAGTTGAAGCGAGCCGATGCCGAGGAGGTCGCCTTTGGGTCCGATCAGCGCCGCTCCGCCCCAATGCGGATGCGCCGGCGCGGTGAAGATCGCATCGTCAAGCACATACTCCCAATAGCCGGCGAATTCCTGCCGGGCGACGATGCGTGCGGCGACCGAGCGGTGCGCGCCGCCGGCGCCGCCGACCACGACATACTCGCCGACACCCGCCTCGCCCGAACGACCGAGCGGAAGCGCCGGCAGATCGAGCGCACCCAGCGCCTGGACGAGGCCGAAGCCGGTGTCCTGGTCATAGGCGAGCGCATGGCCGGGCACTGTGCGGCCTTCGGCGGTCCGCAGCCACACCGATTCCGCTTCGATGATGAGATAGCCGATGGTCAGGATCAGGCCATTGTCGCGGATAAGGACGCCATTGCCTGCTCGCTCGGTGCCGAGCACACCGGCGGTAAAGGCGTCGTGCGGCGCTCGCGCCTGCAGCCCTAGAACCGAGGACAGCGCGGCGTCGAGGTCATAGTCATAATCGCTCGCCTTCGGCCGGACCGAAGGCGACACCCTCCAATTGCTTGGCGACGGCATCGATCATCTCCGGGTGGAGGGGACGCTCTTAATTCTCTTTGTTTGGTCGCATGATCTATCCGAAAAGTCTCCAACTTTTCGGGATCATGCTTAGCAGGAGGCACATCCTCAGGCAACCAACCATGCAACGTGCGGCTGATCAGTTTGGAGGCAAACTATGCCAATGCTGGGGATTCGTTTTCCTCCTGCTGCACGCCATATGCATATTGGCGCTTTGATCAGGTTGCGAAATCTGCTTCCGGGAAACAAGCAGCAGGTTGGACGCCTGTCAATCGGCTTGCTACTCTAGCGCGTTTGTGCTCGCAGGGGAAAGATGCGGGAGGACACTCCGTCTTCTCCGGCGCTTGTTCCGGTTGGTGCCGTTCTTGTCGAGGCCGACAGAGCTGCTGCCGATAAGGGCCGCAACCTGAATTCTGCCGGCGTGCCGGAGTTCCTCCGAGCATGATCTTATCCGAAAAGTTGGCGGACTTTTCAAATTGTGTAACGCCATCGCAATCCGCGCCTTTCAGCTTACGCAAGCCTATCATCGGTGCTGCGTGCCGAGTAGAGATCGGGAAGCGGAAGCAATCTTCAAAAGATGCGTGTGATAGTCGTGGCACAGTTGAATCGTCGGCGGGAAGAATGAGCGGATACGACGACATCAGCCGGGCAACCGTTGAACTGACGGCCGTCATCATCACCATGAGAGACGGGGAACCCTGTGTCTTGGCCGTCGACGCGCCGGACCGGTCCGCATTGGCTCTTCCCTCGGGTCCGTTGCAGTCGGGGCACCGGACCTTGCAAGCGGGCGTCCGCAGTTGGGTTGAGAAGCAGACCGGCCAAGAGCTGGGCTATATCGAACAATTGTACACCTTCGGCGACCGGCATGGGCGGGCCTTAGCCGTCCCCCATCACCGAACGATTTCGATCGCATACCTCGCCCTTGTCTGCGCTGGCGACGATGTCGCCTCGGACACTCGGCCGTGGCGGCGCTGGTACGCTTTCTTTCCTTGGGAGGACCATCGAAGCGGCCGGCCGTCGGCCAGTGGCCCATTGCTCCGCCGTCTCGGCCAGTGGGCGCGAAAGTCTGGCAGATTGAACGATCCCGACTGCAGGGAGCGCGTCGGTCTTACCTTCGGCATCGGGGATACGCCTTGGGACGAGGAGCGAGCCTTGGAACGCTATGAGATGCTCTATGAAGCTGATCTCGTTCCCGAGGCAGCCTCTGATCGAGGAGACGAGGCGCCAACAACGAAATCGAACCCGGCTGGCGTTCCAATGTTCTCCGATCACCGCCGTATCCTCGCGACGGCAATCAGCCGCATCCGCGCCAAGATCAAATATCGGCCCGTCCTATTCGAGCTCATGCCTGCGAGCTTCACCTTGCTCCAATTGCAGAAGGCCGCAGAGGCTTTGTCCGGCATGTCTCTCCATAAGCAGAACTTCAGGCGCCTGATCGCCCAGCAGTCCCTTGTCGAAGAAACCGGTGAACTGGCCATCGACACGGGCGGCCGCCCTGCCAAGCTGGTGCGTTTCCGCAAGGAAGCGACGCTCGAGCAGCCTACTCCGGGCGTCCGTCTCAAGGCGACCCGTCGGGGCGCTTACCCTTGACATCCGCCGACAAGCCCTCTTATGCTCAAGATAAGCATAAGGTCGGCTGGTCCGGCCTTTTTCTTCCCCGATCTAATGCTCGTCTTGAGCATAAGAGGTCTTTCCATGCCGATTCTGATGAACGAATTCGACGGTTTGCCATTCACAGAAGCCGTCGCGGCCCGAACGACCGATGTCTTCGAACGCGTCAAAGATGTCATCTTGGCAGCCGAGTGGCCTCTGGTCGCCCCGGAGATCGACGCGATCCGGCGCCTCAAGGGCGAGCGCAATGCGATCGTGCTGGCCCACAACTATCAAACGCCGGACATCTTTCATGGGGTCGCCGATATCGTCGGGGACTCGCTCGCGCTCGCCCGACGCGCGGCGGAAACCGACGCCGACGTGATCGTCCAAGCCGGCGTTCACTTCATGGCCGAGACGGCGAAGCTCGTTAATCCGGACAAGACCGTCCTGCTGCCCGACCTTCAGGCGGGCTGTTCGCTCGCCGCCTCGATCACCGGGGCGGATGTCCGCCTGTTGCGGGAGGCTTATCCGGGCGTGCCCATCGTCACCTATGTCAACACATCGGCCGAAGTGAAGGCGGAAGCTGACATCTGCTGCACATCCGGCAACGCGGTGCAGATCGTCGAGTCGCTCAACGCCCCGCGCGTCATCATGCTGCCGGACGAATACCTCGCCAGCTTTGTCGCCGGCAAGACCGACGTGGAGATCATCCGCTGGCATGGCCGCTGCGAGGTGCATGAGCGCTTCACCGGCGAAGAGGTCAACGCCTTCCGAGAAGACTATGACGGGCTGATCGTCATCGCCCATCCCGAGTGCCCGCCCGACGTGCTCAAGGCGGCGGACTTCGTTGGGTCGACGGCGCAGATGGTCGATCACGTCAAATCGGAAAGGCCCGGCCGGGTCCTCCTCGTGACGGAGTGTTCCATGAGCGACAACGTCGCGGTCGAGGTCCCGGAAACTGCGTTCGTTAGGCCCTGCAATCTCTGCCCGCACATGAAGCGGATCACCTTGCCGAAAATCCGAAGAGCGCTGGAGAGCCTGTCGCCGGAGGTCATGGTCGACGATGCGATCGCGTCGAAGGCGCGTGAATCCGTGGAACGCATGCTTGCCGTCACGTGAGCCATGGCCGGTCCCAGAATTTCAGTAGGACACGACCGCGTGGCTGTTGTGGGAAGCGGGCTTGCCAGGCTCGCGACGGCGCTCTGTCTTCAGCCGCTGCCTGTCCTGCTCGTCACCGAGGGCAAGCTCGGGCAATCGGGGTCGACCTGTCAGGCCCAAGGCGGCATCGCCTGCACCCCGGGCCACGACGATCGTCCAAATGATCACGCCGAAGCACCGGCCGGCTCGAGTTTCTTTGGTCAAAGCGAGGCAGTCATATGGGGGACCACATCGAGGATCTGCCGGATATCCTCTTGGAGCCGGTCGTAAGGGCCGCGCTCAGCGAAGACCTGGGGCGCGCCGGCGACGTCACGACCGACGCCACGGTGCCGGCCGGCTTGAAGGCTACGGCCGTGATCGCCGCGCGCGAGGCAGGGACGGTCGCCGGCACGCGTGCCGCCGCGCTGGCGTTCCAAATTCTCGATCCGACCATGCGCTGCCGGGTCGAAGCTTCGGACGGGACGGCTGTCGCAGCGGGCGACATCGTCATGCGCATCGAAGGGCTGGCTCGCCCGATCCTCTCGGCTGAGCGCGTCGCGCTCAACATAGTGGGCCGGATGTCAGGGATCGCGACGGCGACCGCGGCGCTCGTCGCGGCAGTGCGTCCCCATCCCACAGGCATCACATGTACACGGAAAACGACACCGGGCTTGCGGATTTTGGAGAAACATGCGGTGCGCGCAGGCGGTGGCAAGAACCACCGCTTCGGACTCGATGATGGCGTGCTTGTAAAGGACAATCACATCGCGCTGTGTGGCGGCGTCGCTGCGGCGATCGATCGTGCGCGGGCTCGTGTTGGCCATCTCTCCAAGATCGAGGTCGAGGTCGATACACTGGATCAGCTCGACGAGGTGCTTGCCGCTGGTCCGGACGCCGTTCTGCTCGATAATATGTCAGTGGACGAACTGCGCGCAGCCGTCGCGCGCGTTGCCGGACGGCTGATCACCGAGGCGTCCGGCGGCGTGACCCTCGAGCGGGCAGCCGACATCGCCGCAACCGGCGTCGACTTCATCTCGGTCGGCTGGCTCACCCACAGCGCACCCAACCTCGATCTCGGGCTCGATATTGAGCCATCGTCCGTATCGGCAGGATGGAAGTAAAAGGGATCTGACGCGTTTCTTCGCAAGAAAAGGAAATCACGACGGCGCAGCGTTTCAACCCCGAAGACGTCTGGGCGCCTTTCGGCGCGTTCTGACGAATAGTGATCGGCGGAAGCGGCCAGGTCGTCTACCTCAAAGGACAGGTGCCGATGGTTGGCGGGCGAGTTGCTCGCGCAGCGCTATGCGGTCGATCTTGCCGACCGTCGTGCGCGGCAGGGCGTCCACGATCCGGATTTCGACCGGCACTTTGTATTTTGCAAGGTTCGACCGGCAATGCGCGATGAGATCGTCGGCTTTCGCTTGCGCCCCATCCTTGAGGACGACGCAGGCGCGGATCGTCTCGCCATAATAGGAGTCGGGAATGCCGGTCGCCGCCGCCTCTCTCACCTCGGGATGAGTGAACAGCACCTCGTCGATTTCGCGCGGATAGACATTGAAGCCGCCGACGATCGCCATGTCCTTCTTGCGGTCGCGGATATAGACGTAGCCGTCGGCATCGAGCTCGCCGATATCGCCGGTGTAGAGCCAGCCATCGCGCAACGCTTCGGCGGTCTCCTGCGGCTTGTTGCGGTAGCCCGACATGATTTGCGGGCCGCGCGCCCGGATTTCCCCCATTTGTCCGACGGAAAGCACGTCCGTGCCGGTCTCGACGTCGACGATCTCGATGTCGGTGAGCGGCAGGACGGGGCCGGACGATCCGATCTTCAACGCCCCGTCCTCCCGAACATAAGTGAGGACGGGTCCCGCTTCGCTCTGGCCGTATCCTTCGAGGATCGGCGTGCCGGTCAGCTCGCGCCAGCGCCGCAGCGTCTCCTCGGGAAGGGGAGCCGAGCCCGAATAGCAGGTGCGCAGGTTGGAGAAATCGGTCGACGCGAACTGCTCATGGTTGAGAAGACCGATGAACACCGTCGGCCCGGCCGGAAGCCGCGTGATTTTCTCGCGCCCCATCAGGTCGAGCACCGCGCCCGGATGGTAGCGCGGCATGATCACCAGGCGGCCGCGGCAATAGGCGGAAAGGTGCAGGCACATGGCGACCGCGAACACGTGAAACAACGGCATCATGCACAAAACGGCTTCATCGTCCGGCTGCGTCGGCAGGGCCGCCTCGCGCTGGCTGATATTGATCGCCATCTGGCCGTGCGTGATGTTGACGCCTTTCGGAAGTCCGGTGGTTCCGCCGGTGTATTGCAGCGTCGCGAGGTCTTCCGGCTGCGGCAGCGCAGGGGGCAGCGATTGCGCCGCATCGTCCTTCCAGGCATCGAGCGCACGCCCGCCGGGACCGACCTTTATCGCAGGCGCGATCTTGAGCGCCGGGATCAGCGGCTCGACACTGGCTGATACATCCGCATCGTAAACGATCGCGCTCGGCTTGGCGTCGGAGAGAATGTAGGAAAGTTCGCGCTCGGTATAGGCGGGGTTGATCGGCACCGCCTGTGCGCCCGTGGCATGGATGCCGAACATCGCGATCGGCAGATCGAGCGAATTGCCGCACACCATTGCGACGCGCGCGCCGCGACCATGCCGCGCGAGCTCATGGGCAAATCCGGCGACGCAGCGCAAATATTGCGCATAGGTCAGGCGCTGTTCGCCGCAGACAAGGGCCGTCGCCTCCGGCGATTGCGCCGCCGCGTCCGCCAGCATGTGGACCACGGTCGGAAATACTCTCGGCAGGTCTCCCACGGTCGGTGCCTTCGCTCTTTGCTCTTTGCTCTTTGCTCTTGCTCTTTGCTCTTGCTCTTTGCTCTTGCTCTTTGCTCTTGCTCTTTGCTCTTTGTCCAACGCGCCGGCTCGCTTGCGAACCGGATTGGCGGCAATACGATGAGACGAACTTAAACGTTGGTACCGCATCACGAAAGCGCGATCGCTTCAGCTTGATTCAACCGCGCTCTGTTTCTCCTTGTTTGGTCGCATGATCTTGTCCGAAAAGCCTGCCAACTTTTCGGGATCATGCTGCAGTCCACCGGCGCGGTTCGCGCATAATCGCGCCGCGCCGGCCGGGCAGGCGGCGCTGCGGTTACCAGCCGGGCGGTCGGAAGACCGTGATATGCGGCTGTGCTTCCTCCTCGGTCGGTATCCAATCGAGTTCGATATCTTTGGTCTGCGGATGCAGTTGATCCGGTCCGCGGCCTTCCTCAAACCCTTGTTGCCGCGCCACGGCACGTAGCCTTACCGTCTCCGCTTCGCCGGCAACCTGGAACTCGTCGATATTCGGCGGCGTGCGCGTGCTGGCACAGATCAGCACCGTCGGATCGTAGCCGGTGATTACCGCCATCGGCATGACTTCATTGCGGCGCTGGTATTGCATGTAATGCTGGCGCCCCATGGGTTTGTTCGGGCGCGCCCCATCCCAGAAGATTGGGCCCGAGCGTCATCATCCGGTAGATGCCGGCGTTGAGCACGCCATTGTCGCGGTCTTTGGTGACCGAGATCGACAGCGTGCCTGGGAACGGCCCGCCGTCATATTGATGCCAGGTGATGTTGCAGATGCGGTTGAGATCGATATCGCTGGCGCAGATCAAGGCCGTGCCGGAAGCGCTGCTGCGGGCATACAAGAAGACCGAGGTCTATGAATCGGTCGCGACGGACATCGTTTTCGTCGACAACACCAAGGGCTTCGGCCACAGGAAACGCTGATTCTTTGATTTGTTTGCACTCCCGCCAATCCTACGCCTCAAGCGACACGCAATGCGTGAGTTTTCTGCAACCCGCGTCAACCTGTTTCCACTCAAAAGTGGAGCCCATCTTGTCTCCCGCGAAGAGGAAGTATTGCGGGTTTGTTTTGGGGCAAGCCCATTTAGATTTAAGTGCGAATAATATCTTGATCAACTTTTCCATTCTTTGATAAAGCCCAAGGTAACCCGTCCGGTGGGCTTGGCGCCGACGGTTACAGCGTGACAGCCCGTCGCCAATGTATACCGAAGCCGTAGCTAGAGGTTGAGGTTTTCTCTGTTGGCTTTCTTTTGTTGTGCGCACTCGGCCGACAATTTCAAAAAGTGAGAATTAAAAACGATAAGTGATCGCGTTTTAAATCATTGCGACGAAATTGCGTTGCTGTTTCTCATTCGTTTAAATAGGGTCATTGCCGTTGCGGGCGGTGTTCGAATTTGCCGGGCTCATCGAAATCTGGACGACGAGGTCGCGAGCACGCCCGAATCGCCATTCCAGCGCGGAGGCTTTTAATGAACAGGCTGAGGAATTTGCTTGCCGCGTGCGCGGCCCTGGGCTTGCTTGGTCAAGGTGCGGCGCAGGCAGCCGATCCGACCAAGATCAATGTCGGCATTTTGCTGCCGCTGACCGGAACCTTCGGCGCGGTTGCCGAAACGCAAAAAGAAGGTGCGCTGCTCGCGGTCGACGTCGTCAATCAGCGCGGTGGCCTCGATATGCCATGGGGCAAAGTGAAGGTCGAAGGCATCGTCAACGACGACGAGGCCAAGCTCGATGTCGGCGTGCGCCGCTATCGCTACATGATTTCGCAAGACATAAAGGGCCTCGGTGGCCAGACCTGGGCGCCGCTCGCCTACGCCATCAACGCGCTCGTTTCCAAGAATCCGCTGCCCTATTTCCCCGTCTGCGTCATGGCCAAAGACGCCTTCGAGAAGGGAAAGATCGCACCATCGACCTTCGCCGCGGCCTACAGCCCCTGGACCGTCGGCTATATGGCCGGCCTCTCGGCGGTGAAGACGTTGGGCAAGAAGAAGATCTTCTTCCTCGCCCGCTCCGACAGTTGGGGATGGGACATTCGTGACGGCGTCTATGCAGCCGCCAAGGAGCTTGGCGGCGAGATCGTCGGCTATGACGAGGCGTCATTGGGAACCAGCGACTTCACGACGATCCTGCAGAAGGTCAAAGCGGCGAAGCCGGATGTCTTTATCGCCGCCCAGTTCGGTGGTGACGCAGTGGCGCTGCTGAAACAGGTGCATCAGATGGGCCTCGGCAAGGACATGACCATCTTCAACGCGTTCATCACCAATGTGGTCGCGAAAGGCGTGCCGCCGGAAGCTTTGGAAAACGTCTACGCGATGCACTATTTCTACTATGATCTGGACGGTTTCGAAGACAAGGAATTGGCCAAGAGCGCGCGCGAATTCACTGAATTGTATAAGGGGAAATACAAAACCCCGCCGGACGCCTATGCGACGATCGCCTATATAGCGTATAAGGAGATGTTCCGGGGTTTTGAGGCCGCCAAATCGTTTGATTCGGCAAAAGTGGCCGATGCACTCAAGGCAAACGGCGGTAAGTTTACCACCGTAAAGGGCCCCGCCCACTGGCGTGAAGACCATGCGGCCGTGTACAAATACGCCGCCTTCCTGGTCAAAGGAAAGGGTCCGAAAGAGAAGAAGGGTGAGTGGGACCTTTTCAACGTGATGGGTTCGCTCGGCGGCGATTCGATCATGCCGCCACTCAAGTCGCTTGGCTACTGACCCTGAAGGCCGCGCGCTGGCGGATACGTCCGCCAGCGTGACCTCAACCTTGACCTTATTCGTCTCACGGACCTTGCTCGCTTAACCCATGCGAGTGATCGGGCCGTGAAGAGCAGGCCGGACGCGACAGGAAGCGGGGACGTGGCAAGCGCACGCAACGAGATCATCCGAACGGAGAACGTGACCAAACGATTCGGCGCGATGACCGCCGTCGACAAGGTCAGCTACGTGCTGCACGAATACGAGGTTGCCGGCATCATCGGATCGAACGGCGCCGGCAAGACGACCTTCTTCAATCTCCTGACCGGATACTACCCTCCTGACGAAGGTATCATTCATTACGAGGGAAAAGACATCACCCGCCTCGCCCCCCAGGAACGCGTGGCCCGGGGGATGATGCGGACCTTCCAGCTCACGGCGACCTTCGACAATCTGAGCGTGATCGACAATCTGGCGCTGTCCTATTTCAGGGCGCGGCGGACACCGTCGCTGATGGGGCTCGTTTTCAACACGCGCCGGGCGCAACGAAAGGATCCGAGGATCGCCGAGGCGCTCGAGACTTTCAACCTGACAGATGTGCGCGACCGCGAGGTCAAGCACTTAAGTCTCGGGGAAAAGCGGCGGCTCGAAATCGCGATGGCTATCCTTGCCGAGCCAAAGGTTTTGATGCTGGACGAACCGCTCGCGGGCCTTGCCGAAACCGAGATTCAGAGCGTGCTCGACGTGCTGCGCCGGCATATCGGCCGGCAGACCATCCTGATCGTCGAGCACAAGATTTCCCATGTCGAGGACTTTCTCGAGCGCCTCACCGTGATGCATGAGGGTCGCGTGATCGCCGACGGTAGTTATGAAGAAGCACTGCGGCATCCCGAGGTGCGCCGGAGTTACTGGCAGATCGATGTCTCTGTCGAAACCAGCGAGGTCTCGACGGCATGAAGAGTGACGACATCCTGACCGTCGCCGGACTTAACGTGTCTTATGGTGAGTCCAAGGTTCTCTTCAACATCAACCTGAATGCAAGCTCCGGCCAGATCGTGGCCTGCGTCGGCCGCAACGGAGCGGGCAAGACGACGCTGCTCAAGACCATTATGGGCTTCCTCAAGCCCACGGCAGGGACGGTCACGTCGAACGGTACCAGTCTGATCGGCCGTGCCGCCTACGTCGTCGCGGCGATGGGCGTCAAATACATACCGCAGGACAAGAAGGTGTTCTCCGACCTGACCGTCCGGGAGAACCTGGAACTGGGTAGCTACGCGACCAGGGATTATGACTGGGACAAGGTGACGACCTATTTCCCCAAGCTCAAGCAGTTGATGGACCGCAAGGCCGGCTATCTGAGCGGCGGCGAGCGCCAGATGCTGATGATCGGCCGCGCGATCCTCGGCAATCCGAAGCTGCTGCTCGTGGACGAGCCGACCGAAGGGCTTGCTCCCAGCATTGTGGCGCAGCTCAAGGACGTGTTTCGCGAGTTGAGCAGCAAGTCGACATTGGTGATCGTCGAGCAGAACCTGCCTTTGGTCTGCGCCATTGCCGACAAGGTTTACGCACTGAATGAAGGGCATGTCATGGCCGAGCTCGCCGACCGCGAACAGATCAAGCCGGAAACATGCGAACAGTATCTCTGACGGGGCGAGGGTTGGGGCGGGTGCCTTTCCGGCGGATCGGGGCGAAGCACGACATTATCATTGAATGGGCCGGCACCGGGTTTCGACAGCGACCCGCGATCGGCAACCAGCCGCGGCAACAAATGGGTGCGCGATGTCGGTTTTGAAATGGTGGTCCGGCCTTTTGGTCGCCTTTCTGCTTCTCGCATTGTTGCGGGTTTTTCTCCCGCTGCCTTTCGCCAACGAAATCATGATCTTCTCGGTCTATGCCATCGGCTGTAATTTTCTTCTCGGCCGGGTCGGGTTCATCTCTTTCGGCCAGCCGGCCTATCTCGCGGTCGGCGCCTATGGCACCGCATTCTATCTTTTCTATTTCGGGACCAACCCCTATATCGGCATTCTCATCGGTATTATTTCGGGATTCGTCGTATCGCTGGCGGTTGGCCCGTTATTCGTCAGGTTGCGCAGCGATTACTTTGCGTTGGTGAACCTCGCGCTGGCGGTCATCATCTTTTTTCTGATGCAGAAGGTTCTTGCCGGAATAACCCACGGCGATGACGGGCTCTGGTTTCTCACCCGCATGGACTCAACGCCGGTGCTCGACCTCACCCAGCCCGATCAGTTCTTCATCTTCGCTTTCCTGATCGCTTTTGCGGTCTGGGCGTTCTACAAATACATCGACGATTCGATCTACGGCGCCTGCTGCCTGGGGACCAAGATCAACGAGGACAAGCTCAAGTTCCTCGGATACAACACCTATAATATCCGCCTTTTGGCATTCGTCATCGCCAATACGACGACCGCGCTCGCCGGGTCGATGTATGCGATCTATCTCGGTTTCGTCAGTCCGGAGATCACCAGTCCCGCGCGTGTCGCCGATCCCATTGTCGTGACCATTCTCGGGGGGGTCGGCACGCTCTATGGCCCGATCGTCGGGGCGATCGCCTATACCGGGATGAAGGATCTGCTCAGCCAGGTATTCGGAAACTGGGAGCTTATTGTCGGGTTCCTCCTGGTTTTCATCATGCTGGCCGGAGAAAAGGGCATTTGGGGCACGCTGGCGCCGGTTCTTGAGCGGACCTTCACGCGTCTGACGGCGCCGCGCAGCGCCCCGGCGCCGCGCACCGAGCCGGGAGTGAAAGGCACATGATCGACGCGCATCTGCTGGTCTCGGGCATCATCTTCGGCCTGAGCATGGGGAGCATTTACTTTCTCACGGCGATCGGGCTGTCGCTGTGCTTCGGCCTGATGCGCGTGATCAGCCTGGACCAATTGCTGTACTACGCTATCGGCGCCTACATCACCTATTCGATCAGCGCCGCGATCGGCAATCTATGGCTCGGCATTCTTTGCGGCGTCGTCGTTGGCGGCCTTGCCGGCTTCGCGGTCGAGCGGCTGGTGTTCCTTCGCATCTATGAGAAGGACATCACCTTCAGCATGATCACCTCCTTCGGAATCCTGATCGGCGGCGTGGGGGTCATCAAATTTATCTGGGGCCTGGTTCCTCGTCCGGTGCCGGTGCCGATCGAGACACAGCTCAATGTTCTCGGCACGGACGTCCCGGTCTATCGGTTGATCGTTATTTTGATCGCGTTGCTGGTCTATGCCGGCATCTGGCTGTTTCTCAACCGTACCATTATCGGCAAGGCGATCCGTGCCGGTACCGAGGATGTCGAGAACGTCGAAGGCCTCGGCATCAATGTCTATCGGCTGTTCACGATTACTTTCATCATTGCCGGGGCTTTGTCGGCGCTTGCCGGCGGCTTGAACTCGCCGCTGATCATGGTCGATCCGCAAATGGGGCTCGAGGTCCTGGCATTCACCTTCATGGTGGTGATCATCGGCGGATTGGGGAGCATCAAGGGAACCTTCATCTCCGCGCTGCTGGTGGGCCAGGTGGTCTCGCTCGGCTCTCTCATCTATGCGCCGCTCGCACAGATGGCACCGTTCGCCATTATGCTGCTGATCCTTCTCATCAAGCCGACCGGGCTTTACGGCAGTCAACTGTTGAAACGCTGATCGCATCGTCTGCGCGTTCGAGAAGGGACGGTTTTTTAGTCGCCGCGCAAGCACGGACGCAATCGGGAACGCGGATAATACACTTTCCGGGTGATTGCTATTACCTCCCCCTGAAAGGGGCAGGTAATAGGATTTTGGAGCGCGATGGCTTCAGGTTGATCCAAGCGCGCTCAATTCCCCTTTGTGTTGTCGCATGATCTCGTTCGAAAAGTCTGCCAACTTCTCGGGATCATGCTCTAATCCAGCGCCATGACCTGGATCGCCGCCGGGCCGAGAATCACGATGAACAGGGCCGGCAGAAAGAAGACGATCATCGGCACCGTCAGCTTGGGCGGCAATGCTGCGGCCTTCTTCTCCGCCGCCAGCATGCGCATCTCGCGGTTTTCCTGCGCCAGCACGCGTAGCGCATGCGCCATCGGCGTTCCGTAACGCTCCGCTTGCTGCAAGGCGATGCAAACGGATTTCACCCCTTCGATATCGGTCCGTTGGGCGAGGTTCTCATAGGCGACACGCCGCTCGGGCAAATAGGCGAGTTCTGCCGTCGTCAGTGTCAGCTCCTCGGCGAGCGGGACCGATTGGGTGCCGACCTCCTCGCTCACTTTTCGCATCGCCACCTCGATCGACATGCCCGATTCGACGCAGATCAGCAGCAGGTCGAGGGCGTCGGGAAAAGCCCGCCGGATCGATAGCTGGCGCTTCTGAATCTGGTTCTTGAGGAAAAGTTGCGGAAACTGAATGCCGATATAGGCGGCGGCAATGCAAAGGGCGATCTTGATCGTGACCGGATAACCGAAATCGGTCACGACGAACAGGTAGAATGCGGCGCCGAGAAACAACACGATCGGCGTGATCAGGCGGAAAAAGAGAAAGGCGACATAGGGCGCCGACCCGCGATAGCCGGCCTTCACGAGCAGTGCCCGCGCCTCCTCCTTGCCGAGCCATTCGTCGAGATTGAACCGATCGACCACGCGCTGCATGTATTGCTTCGGCGTCGGGCGCAGCTTGCCCTTTTCGTTGCGCGCCAGCCGCTCGCGTTCGCGCTGGCGTATTCGCTCCCGCTCGATCGCCACGATCTTCATGCGTTTGCCGAGCGTATCGCCGGCAAGCAGCGGCATCGCCAGCGTGATCACCGTCGCCGCCGCAGCGACCGCCGCCAGTATCGCCATGATGAGATGGGGATTGTGGATGACGCCGACGATATCGATCATGGCCTTGCTCAGAAATCGAAGTTTATCATCTTCTTCATCACCAACACGCCCATCGTCATCCAGATGACGCAGGCCGCTAGCATCATGCGCCCGAGCGGCTCCGTCCACAGTAGTGCGATGTAGTTGGGACTGGTGAAATAGACCGTCACCATCACGAAAACCGGCAGCAGGCCGATGATCAGCGCCGAGGCTCTGGCCTCCACCGACATCGCCTTGATCTTCTCCTTCAGGCGCTTGCGGTCGCGCAGAACGCGCGACAGATTGCCGAGCGCTTCGGAGAGATTGCCGCCCGCTTGCTGCTGGATCCCGATCACAATGCCGAAGAAATTCGCCTCCGGCAGCGGCAAGCGCTCATAGAGCTTGCCGCAGGCTTCACCGAGCGAAACGCCGATCGCCTGAGTCTCAACGACGGTGCGGAACTCGCTGCGGATCGGCTCGGGCGAATCGTTGACGATCGCTCGGATCGAATCATGCAGCGGCAGGCCCGCCTTGATGCCGCGCACGACCACGTCGACCGCATCGGGGAACTCATGCAGGAACTTGGCTTCGCGTCGCTTGCGCAGGTAGCTGAGCAACCACATGGGCACACCGGCGCCGCCGACAAAACCCATCGCAAGGGCGACAAGCAGTCCTGCGCCGCCGAGAAAAACCAGCACAAAGGCGATGAGGCCAAGCACCCCGCTGAAGATGAAGAACTTCTGCTTCGTCCACCGCAATCCCGCACGCTCGAGCCGCAGCGCAAGCGTCGGACGGTTGATTTTTTGCCGTCGGGCCGCAACTTCCTTTAGTGTCTCCTCGATCAGTTCACGCCGCGGCCGCCGGGCGCCACGGCCCGCTTGTGCCCTTGCCAACTCCGGCCTGGTGACACTGACGAGCCGCCGTTCGGCCGCACGCTCGCCTGAGAGGATCGGATAGAGGAACACCCAAACCAGCGCGCCGAAAGTGACGGCGACGAGGAAGGCCACGGCGAGTATCTGCAGACTCATCGTCGGTCCCTTCGGTTAGGGCGTTTTCCGGGCGAGGACACCCGTTCGCCGTTGAGAACCGCACCAACAAAGAACAACCGGGGCGAACGAAACGCATCCGTCCCGTTTTCCCGCATGATCTTGTTCGAAAAGCCTGCCAACTTTTCGGGATCATGCTTGAGAAGCGCGATTGCTTCAGGCTTCTTCAATCGCGCTCTCCTTATCTTTGTCTGGTCGCATGATCTTGTCCGAAAA
>JANQIP010000007.1 GCA_028282095.1 Xanthobacteraceae bacterium
GCCGCGCATCCAATGCCTCATTCCAAGGGAATCATCCACATGAACGCAATCACACCCCAAACCCATCGCAAAACGACTTTTTCAGCAGCCTGCTAGGAGGCAACGAGAACCGTCGTGTCGTTGCCCAGTGTCTGGTCGGTGCGTCGCGGGCGCGGAATCCGCACGCCGCGCTCCTTCATATCCTTGAGGACCAGATACATCTGCGCGGCGCTCAGCGCGTCGTTGAAGGCATCGTGCTGAGGCAGAAAAGGCAGCTTCAGGTCGGACAAGATCGCCTTGTAGCGTAGATCGATCGCGGTGCCGGGCGGTGCATTGCCGTATTTGCGTTCGTAATACAGCTCGGAGACATCGATCTGGCGGTTAGGGAGATGGATGTTGAGGAGGCTGTAAAGGTACTTGTTGAGCATGCGGACGTCGAAGGAAATCCAGTAGCCGACCAGCGGCCGGCTGCCGATGAACCCGAGCAGCTCCGGCAGCACTTCGCGCATCGGACGGCCCTTCGCCACATCGGCCTCGCGAAGCTGATGCACCTTGATGGCGCTGACCTCCATGGCGGCGCCCGGCCGCACCAGAGCGCGATAGGCCTCGCTCGTGAGGATGCGTGAGCCGCGGATCTTGATCGCGGCGACGCTCACGACGTCGTCGGCCAGAATATTGAACCCGCTGGTTTCACAATCGAGCGATACCACCTCGCCGCTCGTGTCCTGCTTGAACAGATAGCGATAGGAACTGTCCGCCAGCAGCAGGCGGTCGAATCCGGCGCGCAGTCGTCGCACAATCTCAGAAGCCATCAGAACATGCTCAGATGATAGCGGCTGCGCACGACCTCGCGGAACCGCTTGACCACGCGCAGCGCGTCACGCAGGAGATCGCGATCGCGCGTCGATAATTCGTTCAGCCGCACGATCGATTCCTGTTCGCGCTTGCCGGTCTTCACGGCGCGCAACTGCGATTGCAGCCGGATCTCCATGAAATAGGAGAGGGCACCGGCAAGGTCGCGGCCGAGTTCATTACTGAGAATGCCGCTTTCCGCCAGCGCCTCGATGCGGTGCACCGTCGAGGTTTCTTTCAGTCCTTCGTCGATAGCGAAGGTGCGCACGCCGTGCACGATCGGAAAAGTACCGGTCTTCTTGATATCGATCTCGTCGGTGGCGACGCCGACCGACGCCATGATCGAGGTGAACATGCCGGCGCTTGCGCCTTCGAACAGATCGATCGCGCGGGCGAAGCGCGAAAGATAGGCACTCTCGCCGCGCATCATCTCGGCCATGGCGGACTTGGCGCGATCGACCAGTTCGAAATGGCCGGTCACCGGCACGGCGTCGTAGAAGATGCCGAGATTCATCGGACTGTCGTCGGTGGGCGCAACGATCCAGCTCTTGATCTGGCGAAGGAAATCGTCGATCGGCTGCGACCATTGCGGGTTGCGGACCATGATATTGCCGGGACAGGCGGGAAAACCGAAGCTCTCGAGCGCTGCCGTGAAATTCTCGCGGAACGCCGCAAGCTCATCGTCCGGCACGGGGTGGGTGAACAGGATCCCATTGTCCTGGTCGGTCCGCACGGTCTGCTCGCCGCGTCCCTCCGACCCCATCACGATCAGGCAGCCGGCTTCGCTGACTGACGGTGTCGCAGTCAGGTCAAACACCTTGGCGAATAGTCGGCGGTTGAGGTCGGAGGTGATTTCCGCGATGACCTCGACCCGGGCGCCCTGGCGACGCAGCCGTTCGACCTGGCTCTGAATATCGTGGGCGCTCGCCGTCAGCTCCTCGACTTTGCGCGCCCGCTCGATCTGGCCGGGAATGAGCTGGGGATTGCCGGCGACCAGCCCGAGAATATCGATGTCCTCGATCACGCCCACATAGGTGCCGGCCGACTCGATAATGAGGCGGCGTTTATTGTGGTGCGTCATCGCGATCACGGCGTCGAAGATGAAGTCGTCGATCCCGATGGTGGCGAGATCGAAATTGCAGATGTCGCGAATCGCGGCCGATAGCGGCCGCTCGTCGATCACGACGCGCTCGGCGAGATCGGTGCGGGTGATGACGCCGATCGCCTCGCCGTCGCGCACAAGCAGGGTGTTGCTGTTGAACTCGCGCATCGCGTGACCGGCTTCCTTGATGGTCATGGATGCATCGACGAACACCGCTGGGCGGAAACGGACATCGCGCACGCGGGCGCGCAGCGTCGATTCCACGCCGCCGGTGTCGCGTCCCGGCGTGTAGGAGCGCAGCTTGCGGGAGATCTCCGAATAGAAGAAGGCGGCAAAGCCGGTGTTCTTGGCGATCAGCTCCAGCACCAGCGCCTTGGGCAGGAGATAGCACAAGGTCTCCTCGCCGGCGACGAAGCTTGCGCCCGCCGGGCCATGCACGAGCGAGCGCGCGTCGAACGTATCCTTGGGACCGAGCGCCGACTCGATATCGTCGCCGTCGCGCTCCTCGACCAGGCCTTTGATGACGACGTAGAGATTCTCCGAGCGCTGGCCCTGCGCGATGATCGCCTCGCCGGGACGGAAATAGCCGATATCGAGCGCCGCCCGGACCTGGCTGATCTCGTCATGGCTCAGCCGTTCGAATGGCGGATTTTGCGCATCGAACGCTTCGGCCATCAGTGGTCCTCAAGCGGCAACATCGGATCTCCGGCACGTCTTGCGGCAAACAAGGTTGCTACCGCCTTAGAGCATGATCCCGAAAAGTTGCAGACTTTTCGGACAAGATCATGCGACCAAACAAAGAGAAATAGAGCGCGATTGATTCGATCTGAATGAATCGCGCTCTAATAAGCAACGGCACCGGAAGCGCCGATGCCGGTCTCCGAACGAATGAACTGAGCCTTGAACCCGGCTTTGTCGATCTGCGCCCGCTTGCTCTTGTCCGTCTTCGAAAACAACCAAATGCCGCCAAAGGCGAGCGCCATCGAGAACAGAGCGGGGTTGTCATAAGGGAAGGGGGCATGGGCAAATCCCAGCGTATGCACCCACACCGCCGGTCCGAGCACGACCCCGGCGATCGAGCTGACAAGCCCGAGAAGCCCGCCGATGAACACGCCGCGTGTCGTCGCGCCACGCCACAGCAGCGACATCAGCAAGGCGGGGAAGTTGCAGCTTGCGGCGACCGCGAAGGCAAGGCCGACCATATAGGCCACGTTCTCATTCTCGAACACATAGCCGAGAAAGACCGCGATGATGCCGATGGCGACGGCGGCGGCCTTCGAGACCCAGACCTCGCGATCCTCAGAGGGTGTCTCCTTGGCAATGACCGAGGTGTAGAGGTCATGGCTCACTGCGGACGCGCCGGCAAGCGTCAGCCCCGCCACGACGGCGACGATGGTGGCAAAGGCGACGGCCGAGATGAAACCAAGAAAGAACGATCCGCCGATCGCGTTGGCGAGCTGGACCGCCGCCATATTGGTTCCGCCGATCAGGTCGGTGACCTTATTGTAAGTGCCGTCGGCGCCGATCCGATAATTGGCGGGATCGTTCATCAGATAGGTGATGGCGCCGAATCCGATAATGAAGGTCAGCACATAGAAATAGCCGATGAAACCGGTCGCATAGAGCACCGATTTGCGCGCCGTTCGCGCATCGGCGACGGTGAAGAAGCGCATCAGAATATGCGGCAGGCCGGCGGCGCCGAACATCAGCGCAAGACCAAGCGAGACAGCGGAAATCGGATCGCCCACGAGATTGCCGGGCATCATGATCGAGGTGCCGTCGGGATGGACCGCGATCGCCGACGCGAACAGGGCCTCCGGCGAAAAGCCAAAATGAATGAGCACCATCACTGCGAGAAACGTGGCGCCGCCGAGCAACAGGCACGACTTGATGATCTGCACCCAGGTGGTCGCCAGCATGCCGCCCAGCGCCACATAGAGGATCATCAACGCGCCGACCGCCATCACCGCATAAAGATAGGGGATGCCGAACAGGAGTTCGATCAGCTTGCCGGCGCCGACCATCTGCGCGATCAGGTAAAACGCGACGACGGTGAGCGTGCCGAGTGCCGCAAGCGTGCGGATCTCGACCGGTTCGAGGCGGAAGGACACAACATCGGCGAAGGTATAGCGCCCGAGGTTGCGCAGCCGCTCCGCAATCAGAAACATGATGATCGGCCAGCCGACGAGCCAGCCGACCGAATAGATCAGGCCGTCATAGCCGGAGGCGAAGACGAGGCCGGATATGCCAAGAAACGACGCCGCCGACATGTAGTCGCCGGCGATGGCAAGGCCGTTCTGCGTGCCGGAAATGCCGGCGCCGGCGGCATAGAAGTCGGCAGCCGAGCGGTTGCGTCGTGCCGCCCATGTGGTGATCCACAGCGTGATGACGACGAAGATCAGGAACAGGATCATCGCCGTCCTGCTCGGCGGCGGCGCCGCCACGGCCGGCTCGGCGGCATGCGCAAGCGATATCCCGGCGCTCAGCGCAAGGGCGACGGCACCAGCCGACAGCAGGCGGACGAGTGTCACTTCATCCCTTCCAGGATTTCACGCGTGAGCCGGTCGAACTCGGAGTTCGCCCGATAGACGTAGAAGCCGGTGAGCACAAAAGCGGAGGCGATCACCGCAAGGCCGATCGGAATGCCGAGCGTCATCGCCCCGGAGATGAAGATACCGAGCCATTCCGGCGCAAAGGCAATGACGGCGATGAAGCCGAAATAGATGAGGAGCATTGCGCCGGTCAGAGTCCAGGCAAGCCGCGTCCTCTTGGCGACGAGTTTGTGAAACTTCGGATCGCCTTCGATCGCTTGAATGAGGCTCGCTTTTGCGCTCACGGTCTTCCTCGGTTCGGCCTTGGCTGGTCGCGGTCAATACACCGCAAGCCGGAGGTCGTTTGCAAGTCTCGGGCGTCTGTGCCGATCACACGGGTTCGCATCCGCGAGCCGCACTTTGTCGGTTGTGCCGTCAACAGGAGAGCTGCATTCCTCGATCGGTCTCATGCGCTTTCCGGCGGATTAGTTCGGTGACGAATTGCGTCGCGGCTGAGGCTCTTGCTCTCTCCCCCGTTTGCCGGGCGGCGGTTCGGGGAGGGGGCTTTTCGACCGATGAGCTCCGTTCGTTCCCGCGAAAGCGGGAATCCAGTCTTGGCAGAATATTTTGGGTCCCCGCTTGCGCGGGGACGAGCGGATCAACAGCTACCTCAACCCGCCCGCATACTGGATCGCGAGAGTGCGATTGCTCCAGGTCAAATCAATCGCGCTCCCTTTCCTTGGTCGCATGATCTCTTACGAAAAGTCTGCCAGCTTTTCGGCATCATACTCTAACGATCCGACCTCCCCCTTTCAGGGGGAGGTAACCGCACTTAGGCCAGCATAGGCGAGGGCCGCGGCGAACCGCGGCCCACTTGAATGGTCACTCGGCAGGCGCCGCTTTGGACCTGACGCCGAGCGTCGCGCGGCGCTCCATTTCCGCGAACGCTTCCATGGAGCTGCGTTCGGGACTCAGCAGCGACACGACGATACCCACGAGGAACGCACCGGGCATGGTGAACAGCGCCGGATTCTTCAGCGGGAAGTACCACCATTGATTCGGGGCATCCGTGTTCTGCAGGAGGTCGAGCTGCACGGTCGGGCCGAGATAGATGAGCAGCACGGTCCCGAACGCGCCGAAGACGATGCTCGCAACGGCACCGGCAGTGGTCAGCCGCCGCCAGAAGATCGCAAGCATCAGTGCCGGGAAATTGGCCGATGCCGCGATCGAGAAGGTCAGACCGACCATATAGGCGACGTTCTGTCCCTGGAACACGATGCCGAGCGTGATCGCGCAGATGCCGAGGATGACCGAGGCGATGCGCGCGACCGTCAACTGCTCCTCTTCCGAGGCTTGGCCGCTCTTGACGGTGCTGACCCAGAGATCATGCGACAGCGCGGCAGCGCCGGAGAGCGTCAGTCCCGCCACGACCGCAAGGATGGTGGCGAAAGCGACGGCGCAGATGAAGCCGAACAGAGCCGGTCCACCGAGCTCTTTCGCAAGCAGCGGTGCAGCCATGTTGCCGCCGCCGCCCGCGGCCAGGATGCTCTCCTGGCCGACCAGCACCAGCGCGCCGAAGCCGAGGATGAAGGTGATCAGGTAGAACAGGCCGATCCAGATCGTGGCCCATAGCACCGATTTGCGGGCCTGGGTCGCATCGGGGACGGTGTAGAACCGCATCAGGATATGCGGCAGGCCCGCGGTGCCGAACATCAGCGCAAGGCCGAGCGACACGGCGTCCCAAGCGCCGGTGACCACCTTGCTTCCCGGCTCCAGCACCTGCGGACCGTTCATCTCTGCGGCTTTGGCAAAGAGTCTCGCCGGATTGAATCCGAACTGCAGCAATACCAAGAACGCCATCAGAACGGCGCCGCCGAGCAGGAGGCAGGCCTTGATGATCTGCACCCAGGTCGTGGCAATCATGCCGCCGAACAGCACATATGTCATCATCACGCCGCCGACGATGATCACCGCGACCACGTAATCGATGCCGAACAGGAGCTGGATCAGCGTGCCGGCGCCCACCATCTGGCCGATCAGATAGGTCAGCACGACGACCAGAGTTCCGATCACGGCGGCGATCCGCACCGGCTTCTGCTTCAGCCGGTAGGCAACGACATCGGCGAAGGTGTATTTGCCGAGGTTGCGCAGGGGTTCAGCAATCAGAAACAGGATGATCGGCCAGCCGACCAGCCAGCCGGTCGAATAGATCAGGCCGTCGAAGCCGCTGAGTGCAACGAGGCCGGCAATGCCGAGAAAGCTCGCGGCGCTCATGTAATCGCCGGCGAGCGCCAAGCCATTCTGGAAGCCGGTGATACCGCCGCCGGCGGTATAGAAGTGGGACGTGGTCTTGGTGCGCCGCGCCGACCAAAAGGTGACGCCAAGCGTTGCGACAATGAAGACGAAAAAGAAGAGGATGGCCAACCAGTATTCGCTCATCACTTCCTCTCCTGCGCGGCTTCGATGGCAGCGGCGACCACCTTGTCGTAATGGTTATTGGCCCACCGCACATAGACCAGGCAAAGGACCCAAGCAGAGACGATGACCAGAGCGCCGAGCAAGATTCCAAGACTCAAGCCCGGCGTGAGGAGGGTGCCGAGCAGTGGCTTGGCGAAGGCCACCAGCAGGATGAAGCCGAAATAGAATACGATCATCAAAATCGTCAGGATAATTGCGAGGCGAAACCGCTCCGCAGCGATCTTGCGGAGCGCCGACTCTTCTCCACTCATTCAGTCCCCTCCATGACAAAAAAAATCCCTTCCCCGTCCGCACGGATGGACAAGCGATCAACATTCGTTTGCATCGATAACGGAACTTAGCCTTGCGAGGCGGAGAAGAATATTAGCAATTAGGCGGTAGGTATCCTTCGAGTTGTCGTCGGCAAATGGTGCGCGACGCCAGGCACCGTTGACGAAGCGACCATTGTTCGAAACAACCGCCAGTACATTGGCGATGGCGGGCCCTCGCTTCGCCAGTGTTCCGACTCTGACGGTCCGATCCCGGACCGTCAGCCCGGAACACTAGCTAATCTGGTGCCTTGTGATGCGGCACCAACACGATGAGACGAGCCTAAGCGTTGGTGCCGCATCACTAGCAGAACACCGCGACGCAATTCGGCATTCCGCGACTTGTGGCGTTGCAGACCGCGACACGCGCTGCGCAATTCGCTGATGTTTCCTTCTCTGACGGTCCGACCTCGGACGTCAGGGAAGGAACACTAGAGTGCGATCCATTTAGGTTGAATCGATCGCACTCTATTTCTCTTTGTTTTGCCGCATGATCTTGTCCGAAAAGTCTGCAACTTTTCGGGATCATG
>JANQIP010000064.1 GCA_028282095.1 Xanthobacteraceae bacterium
AAAGCCCCTCATCCGGCTCGCGGCAAGAGCCGCTCGCCACCTTCTCCCCGCAAGCAGGGAGAAGGGGAAGCAATGTGCGCGCCTCTGGATTGGCTGGCATAAGGACAGCGGCAATGTCGGCGGTGGCTTACGCGCCTTCGGCGCTAACCCACCCTACGCGCTTTTCGGACAAGATCGTGCGACTACATGAAGAGACAGAGAGAGCGATTGAACCAACCGGAAGCAATCGCGCGCTCGAGTTCTCGCCGCGGCGAGCTGCGAGGACAAGCCGCCTCGCACGAAGCGATGAAGTGCGCGAAAGCTCGCTCAGGCCGGTCGCACGGCCAGTGCCCGGCGCACCAGCGGCGTCATGCGAATCAGAGTGATGCGGTTGCGCTGCTTGCGCAGGACCTGGAAGCGGAAACCATGGAACGTGAAACTCTGCCCCGGCTCGGGGATCGAGCGCGCTTCGTGGATGACGAGGCCGGCGACCGTCGTTGCGTTCGCGTCGGGCAGGCTCCAATCCATAACCCGGTTGAGATCGCGGATCGGCACGCCGCCGTCGACGACGACCGAGCCATCGGGCTGTAGCTGCACGCCATGGACCTGAACGTCGCGCTCGTCGGAGATGTCGCCGACGATCTCCTCCAGAATGTCCTCGATCGTCAGGATACCCATCATCTCGCCGTACTCGTCGACGACGACCGCGAACGGCATCTTGCGCACGCGGAATGCCTTGAGCTGCTCGTAGAGCGGTCGCGTTTCCGGCACGAACCATGCGGAACGGGCGAGCTTCATGACGTCGATCTTGGACGGGTCGTTTCCGGCAAGATGGATCGCGCGAAAGAGGTCCTGCACGTGCAGAATGCCGACGATGTTCTCCGGCGTGCCCTGCCACAGCGGCAGCCGCGTGACCGGCCGCTCGAACACCGATTGAAGGATCTTCTCGGGCGGATCGCCGGCATCGGCCATGATGACATCGGTGCGATGGATCATCACGTCGCCGACCGACAATTCGCGCAGATCGAGCAGCCCGCCGAACATATCGCGGTCGGTCTTCTCGACGCTGCCGGCCCGATGCAGGAGATCGACGGCGCCGCGTAATTCCTCGCTCGCGGATAGAAAAACCTGCTCGGTCCCGACTTGGATGCCGAACAGGCGCAAGATCCATCGCACCATCGCCTCGACGCCGACCAGAATGGGGCCGAGCACCCGCACGAGCACGTAAATCGGCTGCGCCACCACAAGCGCCAGGCGATCGGGTGTATTAATCGCCAGTGTCTTCGGCAGCACTTCAGCGAAGACCACGGTGATCACCGCCATGATCGCCGTGGAATAGAGCACGCCGACATTGCCGAACCAGGCGAACAGAACGCCGGTGGCAAGCGCGGCAGCGGAAATATTGACGACATTGTTTCCGGTGAGGATCGCGCCGATCATCCGCTCGCGGACCTGCATGAGCTGGTTGACGCGGGCGGCGCGCGGGTCGCCGGCCTTTTCCATGCGCAGCATGCGGGCACGGGAAAAGGCGGTCAGCGCCGTCTCGCTGGCGGAGAAGAAGAAACCCATCGCCAGAAAGACGACGACAGCGACGAGCGAAACCCAGGCGTCGGTCAACATCGCTCTGCGAGCTTCTCGGCGAGGAAGGCGCGGACTTCGGCGGGATCGACGTCGGGTGCGATGAACGCCGCGCCGACCCCGCGTGCCAGGATGAAGGTGAGCCGGCCGCGCCTGACTTTCTTGTCCTGCGCCATCAGATCGACCAGCCGGTCGGCATCCGGACAGCCGCCGGGCACCTCGGACAGGCGGGTCGGCAGGCCGACGCCGGTGAGATGGCGCGCGACGCGCTCAGCCTCCGGCGCCGGCAACAGGCGGAGCCGTTCCGAGAACTGGAAGGCGAGCGTCATTCCGAGCGCGACCGCTTCCCCGTGCAGCAGCCGGTCGGAAAACCCGACTGCGGCTTCGAGTGCGTGGCCGAATGTGTGGCCGAGATTGAGCAGGGCGCGTTCGCCCGCCTCGCGTTCATCGCGCGCGACGATCGCGGCCTTCATCCGGCAGCTTGTTGCGATCGCATGCTCGCGCCCAGGCCCGCCCGCAAACACATCACTCGCATGGGTTTCGAGCCAGGCGAAAAAGGCGGCATCGCCGAGGAGGCCGTATTTGGCGATCTCGGCATAGCCGGCGCGGAACTCGCGGTCGGGAAGCGTATCGAGGAGTGCGGTATCGGCGATGACCAGGATCGGCTGGTGAAAGGCGCCGATCAGGTTCTTGCCGTGCCGCGCATTGATTCCGGTCTTGCCGCCGACCGCGGAATCAACCTGTGCAAGCAGTGTGGTCGGCACCTGAACGAAGTCGAGGCCGCGCCGCAGGACGGCGGCGGCAAAGCCCGCGAGATCGCCGATCACGCCGCCACCGAGCGCGATCACGAGATCGCCGCGTTCGATCTTCGCTTCGAGCAGGCCGTCGCAGACCTGTTCAAGAATCGCAAAGCTCTTCGCGCCCTCACCGGCGGCAACGACAATGCGCGTTGCGTCGACGCCGGCTTCAGCAAGCGCGGTTTCAACCGCCGAAAGATGCAAGCCGGCGACCGTCGCATCACTGACGATCGCAATCCTCGCCCCGGGCTTGAGCGCGCCGGCGCGCGCCCCGAGCGAGGCGATCAGCCCGCGCCCGATAGCGATGTCATAGGTCCGTTCGCCGAGCGCCACATTGACGAGGATCGGCTCGCGGGACAGAGGCGCGGTCATGGTGTCGAGCCTTGGACGATGCGTGGGACTAGGCCGAGTCTGGCGGCGAGCGCAGCGATGATCTCGTCGACGATCACTTCGTGCGGGACATCGCGTGAGTGCAGCGTGATGTCCGCTTCGGCATAGACGGGATAGCGTTCCTCGATCAGCCGCATGAGCGTTGCCTCGGGGTCCGCGGTTTGCAGCAGCGGCCGGTCGGCGCGCCGCTTGATCCGCCTCATGAGCACGTCAGGCTCGGCCTTGAGCCAGACCGACACACCCTTGGCGGCAATCAGGGTACGCGTTCCTCCATCCATGAAGGCGCCGCCGCCGGTCGCGAGCACCTGCGGGCCTTGCTCGACAAGGCGGGCAATCACCCGCGCCTCGCCGGACCGGAAATAGGGCTCGCCATGATGCTCGAATATCTCGCTGATCGACATGCCGGCTGCGCCTTCGATTTCGGCATCGGCATCGACGAATCGCAGGTCGAGCTTTCGCGCCAGCCGGCGGCCGACCGAGGACTTGCCGGCGCCCATCATGCCCACGAGCACAACCGACCGCGACCCCAGCGCGGCGGTGAGGGCGGCAGTGAGCGGCGTGGGCTCGGACAGGCTGCGCAAAGAGACACCTCTATCATGCCGGTGATTTGCGGGTCCTAGTGTTCCTTACCTGACGGTCCGACCCCGGACCTAAGGAACACTAGCTGATCCATTGCCTTGTGATGCGGCCCAACACGATGAGACGAGCTCAAGCGTTGGTGCCGCATCACGAGAGCATGATCCCGAAAAGCTGGCAGACTTTTCGAACAAGATCATGCGACAAAACAAAGAGAAATAGCGTGCGATCGATTCGATTTGAATGGATCGTACTCTAGTCGAGATTTCCAAGCGTTGTCGCACCATAGCACCGTTCGCCCGGTCCGCGAGCGGCGAGGCCCGAATTGGCGCACTTGCGCCTTTACAATACTTTACACAAGCGAGAAGCGCGCGAAACGCATTGGTTGCAGATTGGCGTCGTGGCGAGGGGCCACGCAGCCTAATAGGAGATTTTCATGAGCGATCAATCCCCCGACTCACCCGCGACCCATCCTGCGCCGGCACGGCGGAGTGGGCGCACGAAATATGCCGTCATCATTGCACTCGCCCTCGGCCTCGTCGGCGCCGGCGCTTACGCCACCAACTCATTCAGCAAAGGTCCCGGGTTCGGACCGCCCTTCTTCGGCCATGGATGGGGTGGTCCTGGTTCCTGGAAAGGCGGTTTCGATCCCGCGCGCGCCGAGCAGCGCGCCGACCGCATGATCAGGCATCTCGCGGTCGAGGTCGACGCGACGACGGAGCAGCAGGAGAAACTGCGCAGCATCGTCAAGAGCGCGGTCAAAGACGTGCTGCCGATGCGCCAGAAATTCGTTAACGCACGCAAGCAGGCGCGCAACCTCTTGACCAGCCCGACCATCGATCGCACGGCGATCGAGAAGCTGCGCAGCGAGCAGATCGGGACGGCCGACGCCATCAGCAAGCGGCTGGTCCAGGCGGTCACCGACGCAGCGGAAGTGCTCACCCCTGAGCAGCGGAACAAGCTTGCCGACTTCATGCCGCCGTGGCGCCGCGGCTGGGGCTGGCGGCGCGGCTGACGGGCTCTCGTGACCGACCGCATTCTCCTGATCGAGGACGATCCCCGGCTCGCCGAGATGGTCAAAAGCTATCTCGGCGAGTCGGGGTTTACCGTTACCGTCGCGCCGACCGGCCGGGCCGGCCTTGCCTTGCATGGCCGGCAAGAGTTCGACGCGCTCATTCTCGACCTGATGTTGCCCGACATCGACGGGCTCGAAGTATGCCGCAAGATTCGCACGGGCGCGCAAACGCCGATCCTGATGCTGACCGCGCGTGGCGATGCCGTCGATCGCGTCGTCGGATTGGAAATCGGCGCCGACGATTATCTGCCCAAGCCGTTCGAGCCGCGCGAATTGTTGGCGCGGCTGCGCGCGATCCTGAGGCGCGCAAAGGGGGGTGAGGGGCAAGCCGAGGTCTTGCGCTTCGGCCGCTTGGAGATCGATCTCAGCGCGCGGCAGGCGCGGCTCGACAACGAGGTCTGCCCGTTGACGTCCTATCAGTTCGGCTTGCTGCTGGCGCTCGCTCGGCATGCGGGCCGTGTGATGTCGCGCGAGGTGATCATGGACCTGATGAAGAACGAGCGCCTCGATGCGTTCGACCGCTCGATCGACGTGCATATCTCGCGTATCCGCGCCGCCATCGAGGACGATCCGAAGAAGCCGCGGCGGGTCATCACCGTGCGCGGCGCCGGCTATGTGTTTGCGAAGGCGCAGGAGTGATCGGCTTTCCGAGTGATTGCTTCGGCCAGAATCCTGTTACCTCCCCCTGAAAGGGGGAGGTCGGCGAGCGGCGCAGGTAAGCTTGCGCAGCCTTGGCTGCGCGGCGATCCGGGAGGCCGGTGTTAATCCGCTCGTCCCCGCGCAAGCGGGGACCCAGGATGTTATGACACGACTGGTTTCCCGCTTTCGCGGGAATGAACGGAACTCTAGCGTTGGTGCCGCAACGCTAGCGCTTGATCCGGCGATATGTCGTGAGTTCCCTCACCTTCAAGGGAGCAAGGAAAAGACCGCTCGAGCATGCGACGTCTCTACCGAAAAATTTACCTGACCATCGTTGCGGCGCTGCTTTTGGTCGTGTTGATCGCGGGCGCCCTGTTCCGAATCGGCTCGGCCAACGCACCCTTCGGGCAGGCGCTGGACATGGCAGGCGAATTGACCGCGGCCGCGCTGCCGCCGGCGGACGCGCCGCAAGCCGTGCAGCAGCAGGCGCTCGATCGCCTGGCCCGTCGGGTCAAGACCGACCTCGCAATGTTCGATGCCAACCTGCGACCGATCGCGTTTTCCGGGCGGCCCTTGCCGCCGCCGCGGCGCGGACGCGGTTGGGTGCGTGGACGAGGCGGTCCGGGTTGGGCAATCCGTCTTCCCGACCTGCGCTGGGTCGTGGTTCGCGCACCAAGACGGCATCGCAGTCCCGCGATCGGGCTCGTGCTTTTTCTCGGTGTCATCGCGCTCGTGGTCGCGGTCTGCGCCTTTCCCGTCGTCCGCGGCCTTACCCGCCGGCTGGAAAAGCTCCAGGCCGGCGTCGAGACGCTCGGGGCCGGGCACCTCGCGACCCGGGTGAAGGTCGAAGGCAAGGACGAGGTTGCCCAGCTTGCCGAGAGTTTCAACCAGGCCGCCGCACGCATCGAGAGGCTGGTATCCGCAAACCGAATGCTGCTTGCCAATGCCTCGCATGAGCTGCGCACGCCGCTGTCGCGCATCCGCCTCGGCATCGAAATGATGGAGGCAAAGCCCGACCCGAAATACGCCGCCGAACTCAAGCGCGACATTGCCGAACTCGACGAACTGATCGACGAGATCCTGCTGGCCAGCCGGCTGCAAGCGACCGGCGCGCCGCAGGCGGACGAGGAGGTCGACCTGCTCGCGCTCGCCGCCGAGGAATGCGCCCGCTACGAGTGCGAGCTCGATGGTGAGCCGGCCATGGTACGCGGCGACCCGCGCCTGCTGCGGCGGATGATTCGCAATCTGCTCGAGAATGCCGAGCGGCATGGCGAGCCGCCGGTGAATGTCAGGCTTCACCGCGCCGACAATCGTGCCGTGCTCGAGGTCATCGATGCGGGGCCCGGCATCCCGCCCGGACAGCATGAACGCGTATTCGCCCCGTTTCATCGCCTTGCCGGCGATCCGAAAGGGGCCGGACTCGGCCTTGCGCTGGTTCGCCAGATCGCGCGTCTGCATGGCGGCGACGCGACGGCCGATCCGAAGCCCGACAGGCCGAGCTGCTTTGCAGTCACGCTGCCTCTAGTGTTCCGACTCTGACGGTCCGACCCCGGACCGTCAGCCCGGAACACTAGCTAATTCGATGCTTTGTGATGCGGCACCAACACAATGAGACGGGCTCAAGCGTTGGTGCCGCATCACTAGCCTGATAACAAAGCGTTTATCCGGCAAAGCCAGCGGTCGCATTGCTTTCCTGCAAAAGGCGTGTGAGCTGGGTCCGGAGACTCTTGCCTTCGCGCCCGCGACATGATCGTACTTGGCGCTAGTGATGCGGCACCAACGCTTGAGCCCGTCTCATTGTGTTGGTGCCGCATCACAAAGCATCGGATTAACTAGTGTTCCGGACTGACGGTCCGGGGTCGGACCGACAGAGTCGGAACACTAGAGCATGATCCCGAAAAGTTGGAGACTTTTCGGACAAGATCATGCGCAAGACGAATAGAATCACATCCGGCACGAGGCTTTTTTTGGTGCACCATGCCCAGCCTGCTGCGCTTCCTTGCGGTCCTCGCCCTCATTGCCGGCCTCGGCTATGCGGCAATGTTCGTGATCGCCAGCGTGGTCGATCTTGAGCCGCGCGAGATCACCGTGAGGGTGCCGCAGGACAGATTCGTGAAACAACGCTGACGAACGCGCATGACCCGGCCGGCGACCGCGGCGGACAGGTTCATCGAGTTGTTTCTCGACATGATCGCGGCCGAGCGCGGCGCCGGCGCCAACACACGCACTGCCTATGAGCGCGACTTGCGCGATCTGTCGGCTTTCCTCAAATCGACCGGCTGCACGGTCGCAGCGGCGCAGACGAGCGACCTGCGCGCCTATCTCGGCCGGCTTGCTTCGCGCGGGTTCAAGAGCACGTCGGTTGCTCGACGCCTCTCGGCGATCCGCCAGTTCTACCGTTTCCTTTATGCGGAGGCGCTGCGTGCCGACGATCCTTCCGCGGCCATCGAGGGGCCGAAACGCGGACGGGCACTACCCAAGGTCTTGTCGATCGCCGAAGTGGACCGGCTGCTTGCCAGCGCGCGGGCCGGGGCAATCCGGCCGGCGAACTCGCCGGCAGAACGCCTGCGGGCGCTGCGCCTCACCGCACTGATCGAGGTGCTCTATGCAACCGGGCTGCGCGTCTCCGAACTCATCGCATTGCCGGCCTCGGCGGCGCGGCGCGACGAGCGCATGCTGATCGTGCGCGGCAAAGGCGGCCGCGAGCGCCTCGTGCTCCTGAACGAAGCGGCGAAAGCGGCGATGCGCGACTATCGCGCCTTGTTGGCGGAGTTCGGGGCGTCCGCCGAATCCAAGTGGCTCTTTCCCTCGTTCGGCGAAAGCGGGCACATCACCCGCCAGCATGTCGCACGCGAGCTCAAGGGCCTTGCCGCCGCCGCCGGGCTGAGGGCCGACAAGGTCAGTCCGCATGTGCTGCGCCACGCTTTCGCCAGCCATCTTCTGCAGAACGGCGCCGATCTGCGCAGCGTGCAGACGTTGCTTGGTCATGCCGATATCTCGACCACCCAGATCTATACCCACGTGCTGGAGGAACGCCTGAAGAGCGTCGTGCGCGACCTTCATCCGCTGGCAGCGGAGGAGTGATCCTGTTTCCGGCGCATCCGTTTCGCAAGGCGCTCACAAAGCAAAGACCACAACCGCACCAAACGAAGCGAACTTGATTGGCAAGGGACGGAAAGAGAATTGCCGCTTATTATTGTCGCTGCCTGCGCGCTGATCGATCCTGACGGACGGATTCTGATCGCCCAGCGTCCGCCGAACCGATCGATGGCGGGCCTCTGGGAGTTTCCCGGCGGCAAGGTGGAGGCGGATGAAACGCCGGAGCAGACGCTCATCCGCGAGCTTTCGGAAGAACTCGGCATCGCCGTTCACGAATCCTGTCTCGCGCCGCTCACTTTCGCGAGCCATGCCTATCCCGACTTTCATCTGCTGATGCCGCTCTATGTCTGTCGTCGCTGGGAGGGGATGGCGATTGCGAAAGAAGGCCAGCGTCTTGCCTGGGTGCGGTCGAACCGGCTCAAGGACTATCCGATGCCGCCGGCGGACCTGCCGCTGATTGCGCATTTGACGACGCTGCTCTTGGCTTGAGCGCCTTTCCCTCAGATCGAATCGTTTGTGCTCAAATTCGTTTTTTTGTTTGTCGCGTGACCTTATCCGAATAGTTCGCCAACTTTTTTTCGATCATACGCGATTTGTCTTTGTCTTCTTTATGGGCGCGAACTTCAATCCGGAGAGATCATCGTGGCCGTGCTTTCTCGCCCAACGAAATCTCCTGCGTACCGAGAGCGTCGGCAAGGCGCGCGGTGGCGCTCCCCGGCTTGAGCGGCTTTTGCTGACTCTGATGGGGCGCCCAGCCGGCGAGCCAGACAATGTCGAAAGTCGCGCGCACGCGCCCGTCGGGATCGGCGAAACGCTCGGCATAGATCTGCACCATGCGCATCAGGGTTGCGCGCCGCAGCGGCGTGCGACGTCGCTCGTTCAGCGGATTGGCGGCTCCCATGCGCCGTAGATCGTGCATGAGCGCGAACGGCGTTGCGTAGCGCGCCGTCAGCCGGTCGACATCGGTGACCGGAAGGGCAAAACCGGTGCGCTGCAGCAGGGCGCCAATGTCGCGGACATCGGCAAACGGAGCAACGCGCGGCGAAATGCCGCCCTCCGTCTCGCTTTCCGCTTCAGCGAAGCTCGTGCGCAATTCGGTCAGCGTCTCGCCGCCGAGCAGCGCGGCAAGAAAAAGCCCGTCCGGCCTCAGCGCCTGCCGAATCTGCGCGAACGTACCCGGCAGGTCGTTGACCGTCTGCAGGCTCAGCGCCGAAACCACGAGGTCGACCGAAGATGGTGCGATCGGCAACGCCTCCTCATCGGCGACGATGCCGGATCCATGCGCGGAAACGAGTGCATCCGCCGAATGATCGAGGGCGATGAGCCTTGATATGCGCGGACTTGTCGCCAAGACGCAGCGCAGCGCATCTCCGGGCGTCCCGAGGTCGACCGCAGTTGCGAAATCGCGCAGGATGCCTGTGAGGCGATCGACCGCATCTTCGGCCACGTGATCGAGAAGGAACGTCGCCGGCCCGAGCGCGCGGGCGCGGGCGCGGCGTCGACGCAAGAGCGATCGATCGAATACGAGGGGAACCGACATGCGAGCATGATCCCGAAAAACTGGCAGGCTTTGCGGATAAGATCATGCGACCAAGCAAAGATTGAAAGCACGATCCGGAAAAATGGCAGACTTTGCGGATAAGATCATGCGACCAAGCAAAGACTGAAAGCATGATCCGGAAAAACCGCAGACTTTGCGGATAAGATCATGCGACCAAACAAAGACAAAGAGAGCACGATTGATTCAATCTGAAGCAATCGGGTTCGAGCGCGATCTACCCGAACGCTTTCAGAGCTGCAGTTGGGACGTCGAAAGACCAGAGCGCGCGATGGCCGATGTAGTTCGCGGTGCAATTCCGAAAGGCGAAAAACTCAAGAGCGCGGCGCGCAATGCATTGACGGCTCTGGTTGATCTCGCGCTGCCGCCGGTTTGCCCGACCTGCCGCGAGCCGGTGGCGGGGACAGGCGGACTGTGCGCGCATTGCTGGGCGAAGCTATCCTTCATCACGCGACCTTATTGCGAGCGACTCGGCACGCCGTTTCCGTATGACCAAGGCGCCGGCATGCTCTCAATGCAGGCCATCGCCGATCCGCCGGCCTATGGTCGCGCCCGTGCCGCAGTTCGCTATGACGAGATTGCGCGCACGCTCGTGCACGCGCTCAAATACGGTGATCGCCTCGAGCTCGCGCCGACGATGGGACGCTGGATGGTGCAGGCCGGCCGCGACCTTTTGGAGCAGGCCGATGTGCTCGTGCCTGTGCCGCTGCACTGGCGACGGCTATGGCTCAGGCGGTTCAATCAGGCTGCACTGCTCGCCGATGCGATCGCCGCAGCGAGCGGCATTGCGACGCATCATTGTGCGTTGCGGCGCGTGCGGGCGACGCCGCAACAAGTCGGCCTTGCGCGAGCGGCACGGGCAACCAATGTGCAGGCTGCGTTTCGTGTGCCGGAAACAAGCAAAATACTTATACGTGGAAAGAAAATCGTCCTGATCGATGATGTGCTGACATCCGGCGCGACGGTCGACACTTGTGCACGTGCGCTGTTTCGTGGCGGTGCGAAAGCGGTCGACGTTCTTGTCTTCGCCTGTGTCGTCGATGCAACGGTTTGACACAAAACGTGTGGGCATCGGTTGTCGCCGCGCCACAGCGTCCATATAATTGTCACGAAGTTGCACTTATTGCTGTTGGCTGGGTTGATGCCTGCGGTCGAGGTCTATACGACGCCCCTTTGTCCCTATTGCTGGTCAGCGAAAAAGCTGCTCCGCCGCAAAGGCATTGTTTTTGTCGAGATCGATGTAGCCGGGGAGTCTCGACGCCGGGCCGAGATGGTGGCGCGTGCGAACGGGCGAACGACAGTGCCGCAAGTCTTCATCGGGGATTTGCACTTGGGTGGTTGCGACGACCTGTACGAGCTGGACGAAATGGGAAAGCTCGATCGTCTTTTAACGGACCTTACGGGGGTAGCTGAATGACGAAGCACACCAAAGACCCTTTGCGCTTCTGTGCTGCGCTGGTCCAACTGCAATCCGGCCGCAGTCCGGCGGCGAATATCGCCGTGGCTGCCAAGCTGATCGGCGAGGCGCGGCAGCGCGGCGCGCATTATGTGCTCACGCCGGAGATGACCAACATCATGGAGACGGACCGCGACGCGCTGTTCGCCGCCATTTCTCCGGAAGAGACCGATCCCGCGCTCGCGGAAATGTGCGAGCTCGCACGCATGCACAAGCTATGGCTCCACGTCGGATCGCTTGCGATCAAGGTGTCGACGGATCAGGCGGTCAACCGCTCGTTCCTTCTCGATCCGGAAGGCGACATCGTTGCTCGCTACGACAAGATCCACATGTTCGACGTCGATCTGCCGAACGGCGAGAGCTATCGCGAGTCGCGTAACTTCCATCCAGGGGATCTCGCGATCAGCGCCGATCTGCCCTGGGGTCGGCTTGGCATGTCGATCTGCTACGACCTGCGGTTCCCGGCGCTCTACCAGGCGCTCGCGCAGGCCGGCAGCTCGTTCTTCGCCATCCCGTCGGCCTTCACCCGCCTGACCGGCCAGGCTCACTGGCACGTGCTGGCGCGCACGCGGGCGATCGAGAATGGCTGCTTCGTGCTCGCCGCCGCCCAGGGAGGCATGCACGAGAATGGTCGGGAGAGCTTCGGTCATTCGCTCATCGTCGATCCTTGGGGCATGGTGCTGGCCGAAGGCGGAACCGAGCCCGGCGTGATCGTCGCCGAAATCGATCCGGCTGCGGTCGCGGCCGCGCGCGGTCGCATCCCCGCGCTCCAGCACGGACGGCGATTCGAGTTGGTGGAACCGATGACGCGGCCGGCGCATCTTCGCGCCGTCGAAAAGGTGACATGATCCGCTACGCCCTCGCCTGCCGGAAAGGACACGCGTTCGAAAGCTGGTTCCAAAGTTCGGACGCGTTCGATCGGCAGGCGATGCGCGGTTTGGTCACATGTCCCGCGTGCGGATCGACCGATGTCGAGAAGGCGCTAATGGCGCCGAATCTGCCGCGATCGTCTAAGCAAGCACCGGCGTGCGAAACCCGCGGAAGCGAAGCGGGTCCGCCGACGCCGCCTCTGCCTGCCGGCGCCAAGGCGCCGGTCGCGATCATGTCTGCGAAGGAACGTGAGCTGCGCGCAAAGCTCAAGGAATTACACGAGCAGCTTACCAAGTCCGCCGAGCATGTCGGGTCGCGCTTCCCCGAGGAGGCACGCAAGATGCACTACGGGGAAGTCGAGCATCGGTCGATCTATGGCGAGGCTTCCACCGAGGAGGCGCGCGCGCTGATCGACGAGGGCGTCGAGTTCCATCCGCTCCCGGTACTCGCCGACGATTATAACTAGAGCATGATCCCGAAAAGTTGGCAGACTTTTCGGACAAGATCATGCGACAAAACAAAGAGAAACGGAGCGCGATCGACTCAATCTGAATGGATCGCGCTCTAGCAGGCTGCTGAAAAAGTCGTTTTGCGATGGGTTTGGGGTGTGATTGCGTTCATGTGGATGATTCCCTTGGAATGAGGCATTGGATGCGCGGCGA
>JANQIP010000008.1 GCA_028282095.1 Xanthobacteraceae bacterium
ATACTCCGACGCTAGTGTTTCCTTCTCTGACGGTTTGACCCCGGACCGTCAGGTAAGGAACACTAGCTAATTCGATGCTTTGTGATGCGGCACCAACACTATGAGACGGGCTCAAGCGTTGGTGCCGCATCACTAGGGGACGCCAGCGGGATCACGATCTCGGAAGCGGAACACGATAGAGGTGGGTGCGGGCGCGACTGCCATCCGATGCTGTGACTTCAGTTTCAAAAAAGGACGGCCAGGACGGATACGCGCCACCGGACGAACTCCCATCGTTGTCCTGATTGGTCGCGGTCCGCCTTCGGACACATGGAATAGACGCGAAATGTCTTTGAACGAAAAAGCCTATCAGAAGCTCTTGGCCTCTTTGCTATCGGGTAAGCTGGTGCCCGGCTCGATGCTGACCGAAAGCCAGCTGGTCGACCATTATGCGCTGACCCTGGCGCCCGTGAGAGCCGCGCTGAGACGTCTGTCCCAGGAAGGATGGCTGATCCCGCTGCCGCGCCGGGGCCATCAGGTCAAGCCGCTCACGATCGCCGATATCCGCGATCTGTTCTTGATGCGCAAACTGATCGAGCCGCCGGCTGCCCGCATGGCGGCCAGCCGGATCGACACGGAGCTCCTGACGCGGCTGGACAAGATTTGCGTTCTCGGATTCGAGGAAGGCAATGAAGCGGCCGAGACCGCGTTTTTCGAGGCGAACAAGGCTTTCCACGTCGGCATTGCCGACGCCGTGAACAGCCGGCGCATCTCTCAGATGGTGCGGACCCTCCACGACGAGGCCGAGCGTGTTCTGCGCTACGGCATGCGCCACATGAACTGGTCGCAGAACTGGGCCCATGGTCATTCGGATCTGTTGTCCGCGCTTTCCAGAGGTGATGGGCCCGCTGCCGAGGCCATCGCGATGCAGCAACTCGAAACCTCGGAAAAGGTCGTCATGGACGCGCTGATGCGCGAAGCGGAAGCGATGCCGCTCCCAGGTCCGAAACAAAGCTCAACCGTGAACCGTGTCAGCCTCCCCGCGTAAGGCGCGCGAACCTGACTGTGTTTCCTTCTCTGACGGTCCGATCCCGGACCGTCAGGTAAGGAACACTAGAGCGCGATCCACTCAGATTGAATCGATCGCGCTCTGTTTCTCTTTGTTTTGCCACATGATCTTGTCCGAAAAGTCTGCAACTTTTCGGGATCATGCTCTAGAGCGCGATCCACTCAGATTGAATCGATCGTGCTCTATTTCTCTTTGTCTTGCCAAATGATCTTGTCCGAAAAGTCTGCAACTTTTCGGGATCATGCTCTAGCTGATCCGTCACTTTGTGATGCGGCAGATTCCAACTCAGCAGATTTCCGAGCAATAATACGAGATAGCTTCGTGACCCTGACAGTCACTGGTGCCGTGGCATGCATGTCCTTGTTAGAAAGGCGGTGCCACCGAGAAAGCGCCCTTCGCCGGGAGTGTCCACGAGGGTTCCGTCCATTTCCACACTGATCTCTCCATCGACGATGAGCGAAAGGTTCTCTACCGTCTCCGCCCTGGGTCAGCGGGGTCGTTGTGGTCGGAACAGATGACCAGACGCCCTCATCGCCATTGGCCCGAGCCCAACGGCCTTACGCGCAGGATCGATCTCCAGTTCCATTGAACTCGAAAGGGGGGAGAATGAGCAGCCAAACCCACTATGCCGAGACCGATCTTGGCGAGACCACGTTTACAGTTGCGCCGTCGAGCATGAAGTTCGGCGTCGGCTGCTTGCGCGAGCTGGGCTCCGACGCCGCGGCGCTGGCGATGAGACGGGTCGCATTCTTCGTGGACGAGAACGTGCTCGACACCGAACCGGCACGACTCGCCTTAAAATCCTTGCACACTGCGAATATCGATGCGGTCGTGTTCAAGGGGACGCATGTCGAGCCTACCGACCAGTCCTTCGCAGAGGCCGCGGACTTCGCCCGGGACGGCGATTTCGACGGATTCATATCGCTCGGCGGCGGCTCGGTGATGGATACTGCGAAAGCCGCCAATTTGTTCTCGACCTATCCCGACGATCTGCTGGCCTATGTCAATGCTCCCATCGGCCGGGCGAAAGCGGTGCCGGGACCGCTGAAACCGCACATCGCCTGCCCCACGACCTCCGGAACCGGCAGCGAAACGACCGGCGTCACCGTGTTCGACCTGAAGGAACAGAACGTCAAGACCGGCATCTCGTCGAAGCTGCTCAGGCCGACCATGGCGGTGATCGACCCGACGACCACACACAGCCTGCCGGCGGGCATCGTTGCCGCGACCGGCTTCGACGTCTTCACCCATGCCATCGAGTCGTACACCGCACGGCCGTTCACGACACGCGATCGCCCGTCTTCGCCGGACCTTCGTCCGCCTTATCAGGGCGCCAATCCGTATAGCGATGTCGGCAGCATGCACGCGATCCGGCTCGGCGGCCGTTATCTGTTGCGCGCGGTCAACGATGCCGACGATCACGAGGCCCGTCATGCCCTGATGTTCGCGGCGACGCTTGCGGGGCTGGCATTCGGTAATGCCGGCGTTCACGTCCCCCACGCCATGTCATACGCGGTCGCCGGCCTCAACCACACCTTCCGCGCCCGTGGATACGAGAACTCCGATCCGATGGTCCCGCACGGCATTTCGGTCGTCGTCAATGCCCCTGCCTCGTTCCGGTTCACTGCACAGGCCGCGCCCGAGCGCCATTTGGAGGTGGCGGCGGCGCTGGGCGCCGACACTGCGGATGCGAAACTGGAGGATGCCGGCGAAATCCTCGCAAGCCGCCTCACGGCGATGATGCGGGAGACGGGAATGCCGAACGGCCTTGAGGACATCGGCTACACAAAGGGCGACGTGCCGGCCCTGGTCGAAAGGGCGTATGCCCAACAAAGGCTGCTGGTCTTGGCGCCGCGCGCGGTGAGGAAGGAAGACCTCGCCGATCTCTTTCACGCCGCAATGCGCTACTGGTGACCTTCGTCGGGGTCTTGCGACCTGCGCAACCCCTCGAAGACAGAGCGATGCGGATGATGCTCTTGCGGGGCGAGATCGCGACGCCCAAAGCGCGGATCGCTGGATTGCACGACGACCGTCACCGGGAGGTGCCGAGCAAGGAGGGGACGTCCCGCTACCACTCGGAGTCTTCTCCCGCGATCTGAGCTTCGCCGTTCCCGAAGGACCAATCGATGGGATCGTTCTCTGACAGGACGACCATTACGTCCTCGCGCCGCCATCCGACGCGTTTTGCGAGGTTTTCCGCAATAGCCGAATAGAGCGCGCGCTTTTGTTCGCGACTACGCCCTCGTTTCATTGTGATCTGCACAAAGATCGCGGCGTCAGAGCGTTGGACTCCCAAATAGCCACGATCATAGATGAACTCAGCCGGGGAGTGCTCGGAGATGACTTGGAAGCGATCGTCTTCTGGTATCGAGATGGTGGCGTACATGGCATCGTGGATGGCGTCGCCGACGGCTGACTTAAACGCACCATCCCGTCCCGCAGGGAGTTGAATTCTCACAAACGGCAATTTGATCTTCCTCGTCAGGTGACAGCCAGTCGTCCGTGAAGATAGCTATTTTCAGGCCGAGGCCGGTTGCAGGCTGGCGGTGAGGGCGGCCAGCGTTCGGCGCAAAAAAAGCGTGAGCCACCGGAG
>JANQIP010000091.1 GCA_028282095.1 Xanthobacteraceae bacterium
CGCCGGCACAATCGACGGAAATGTCGATGGCGAAGGTGGGGCGGATCGCATCACGATCGCCGGAGGCAGCGTGGGCGCCAATGTGCTTGGCGGCGGCGGTGGCGATACCATAACGCTCACGGGAGGTACGGTTACCGGGAATGTTGACAGCGAGGCGGATGGCGACCTGATAGTCCTCGATGGCACAACGGTTGGCGGCAATATCCAGTCGGGGACTGGTAGCGACCGGATCGAGATTTTGAGTGGCTCGGCAACCTCGGTGCTGGCAGGCAGCGAGGACGATACCGGAGTATGGCGGGGCGGCACGATCGCCACGTCGATCGACATGGGGACCGGCAGCGACTCACTCGATATTCTCGGTACCAATGCCGGAGGCACCGCGCTGCAGGCTGGGCTCACCTACGTAAGCGGGGGCGATGACGCCTCCAGCGCCGATGGTCAGATCGATACCCTCAATCTGAGGGGCGTAGTCGAAGTCCTCACGGATCTGCGGAATTGGGAGTTCATCAACCTGCGCAATTCGTCACTTGGCGATTTGGGGCAGGCCACGCGCACGATCGCAACGGAGCGGTTCCTTATCGAGGACGGGTCGGTGCTAGTAGCGACGGGCAATGTCGGCACGACGCAGGTCTATACAATCGATGGCGATGTTCTGAACAGCGGCCTGATCCGGATGCTCGACAATGCGCCGAGCTACGACGTGTTTGCTGTGACAGGTACTTATACGGGCGCGGGAGCAAACGCGGCGGCCTCGATGGACACCTTCCTCGGTGCGGCCGGGTCGCCATCGGACTTGATGCGAGTCGGAACCGCGACGGCTGGCGCGACCAGCCTGGTGATCAACGACACCAATGCGGATGGCCCGGGTGTCTACAATCCAATCGGCATCGAAGTCGTGCGGGTCGAAAGTGCCGCGCGCGGCAGCACGGCCCGGGATCACTTCGATCTGATGGGCGGTCCGATCCAGAAAGACCTGTGGATCTGGGATCTCGGTCTGGACGATACGCGCTCCAATGCCGGCCGTGCGACCGCCGATGTCCACGTGCTCTATTCGCGGCCGACAGACATCGTGCAGTTCTCGCCGTACTTCGCGACGGCCGTGCTGAAAGTGTTCGAAGACTCGCTGAACCCGTGGATCAACCGCCGGCAGACGCTGGCCGATGAACTGCGCGAGCCGGTTCTCCAGAACCCGGTCGTCCCAACGAAAGGACCCAGCTTCGCGCCGCCAAGCCAGAACGCCGTGAACGTCTGGGCAGCAACTTATGCATCCGGCCTGCAAGAAGAGAACCGGTCGACACTGACATTCTTCGGCGAGTCGTTTACGGAGCTGACCGACTACACGCAGCGCACCTACGGCGTGATGGGCGGTATCGATTACGTCAATCGTATCTCGCAAGGAAACGGCATCATAGCCGGCGCGTTGGGCGGCTATGTCAGCTCCAAGGTGACGCCGACGCATATTCCGGTGTCTGGCAAGATCGAAGGTGGCTCGGTCGGCGCGTATATCAGTGCGGTGTTCGGCGGCCTTTCTGTCGACGTCGTGGGCAAAGCCGACTTTCTGGACTTCGAGTGGCGGGCCCCGTCGGTCGGTGCCAGTGCGAGCAGCAGTGTCACGACTTACGGAGGGCGCGTCGGCGCGGCACACAAGATCGACTTCGCGAACTTCTCTTCGCTTGGTCAATCCTGGTTCGAGCCCTACGCCAACCTGACCTATGCGAAAAGCGAGTGGGACCAGTTCTCGGCTTTCGCCACCACATTCGATCTCGACGGCAATGACAGCCTTATGGGGCGAGCCGGCCTCCGGATCGGTGTCGATCTGGCCCTTTACGGGTTCAATCACAAACATTTCTTCGGGGTGGGTGTGGCTCACGCGTTCGACAGCGAGTCGACAGCCGATATCTTGAGCGGCGGCTTTGTTCTGCCTCTCACGCATGATTACGACGCCACCAGTCTTGAGCTTCAAGCTGGGATCAAGCTTGATCGCGGGAATCTGTCAGTCGCCGCCACCTCTACGGCGCAGATTTCCAACGACATCGTTGCATATGGCGTCAAGGGGGTCTTGAACTACAGGTTTGGCCTGGCAAGCTCCGGCATCTACGAAACCGATTGATCCAGGGAGGTCGTTCTGTTTCCATAGATGGCCTAGTGATGCGGCACCAACGCTTGGGCTCGTCTCATTGTGTTGGTGCCGCATTACAAAGCATCGGACCAGCTAGTGTTTCGGGCTGATGGTCCGGGGTTGGACCGTCAGAGAAGGAAACCCCAGAATTAGCCGAAATAGAAAAGGTGGCATGTGGCGCTCAAATACCCAATTCGGGTCTCGACAGTGATCTTGGCTCTCATGCTTCTCGCGACAATGCCGGTTCGTGCACAAGCGCCGGCAATGCCGATTCGTGCAAACGAACCGGCAAACAGCAACCCTAAGCCATCGGCAACGACCGCTACCTACGGCGCATGGGTCGTGCGGTGCCAAGAGCAAAAGAAAACGAAGATCTGTGAAATGGTTCAAACTCTGGCCAACCGCCGACGTCAAGTCGTGGCCCAGGTTGCAATTGGCAAACTGCCAAAGGTTAAGACGCCGCGCGCCGTGATAAGCGTGCCTCTGGGCGTCGATCTTCGCGTGCCGCCGGCGCTCGTCCTCGGACCAAAGCTCAAATACGAGGGACGGTTCCTGGTTTGCGCAGGTCGATTTTGCTCGGCCGAAATGGACTTGCCGAGAAAGTTCTCGAACGAGCTGATTTCGGCCAAGAAGATTTCGGTCAATTTTAGGATGTCTGGCAAGAGCGTCGTTGTACCGGTTGAGACAAAGGGCATTGCCAATGCGTTTAGAGCAGCCGTGAGCGGCACCCGCTGAAGTGTAGACCGCAGCCAATCGCCCCAAAACCCGGGACGACACACTGCTCACGCAGCAGTCAGGGCGGTGTAATACGCTTTCCGAGTGATTGCTTCGGACTTAAGTCTTATTACCTCCCCCTGAAAGGGGGAGGTCGGCGAGCGCCGCAGGCAAGCTTGCGCAGCCTGCGCAGGCTTGGCTGCGTGCTCGCCGGGAGGGGGTCCACAGGAC
>JANQIP010000103.1 GCA_028282095.1 Xanthobacteraceae bacterium
CCGTCAGAGTCGGAACATTAGTATTGCGAAGCCCTGAGGCCCGGCGTCGTTCTCCGATTTGGAGCATGATCCCGAAAAACGGGCAGATCGAAAAGAACTGTAGGGTGGGCACGCGAAGTATGCCCACCAATTATTGTTCGGCGGCCTTGGCCGCGTGGGCACGGCGCGCTCTTGGCGCGCCTTTGCCCACCCTACGCTGCTCTTCGGACAAGATCATGCGACAGACCAAAGAGAAATAGAGTGCGATTGAATCGACCTGAAGCAATCGCGCTCTAGAGCGTTCTCATATCAGGCGAACTGGAGACCGGTTCGCCGCGGAAAACGCGACCAGCGAAAGAAAGACATGATCCCGGAAAGCCGCGGCTTTTCGGGATCATGCTTTTCGGGATCACGCTCTATACGATTCTTGCCCCGATGCCCCGAGGGACACCGGCAGGCGGAGGTTCGTCGCCTGCCGCGCCGCTGGCGCGTCGGGTTGTCAACAGACTTTTTCCGGTCGAATCCTCGCCTGCAGGCGACGCGCAAACCGCATCACAAAGCACCGGATTAGCTAGAGCATGATCCCGAAAAGTTGGCAGACTTTTCGGACAAGATCATGCGACAAACAAAGAGAAATAGAGTGCGATCGATTCAATCTGAATGGATCGCACTCTAGTTTTTCTTCTCTGACGGTCCGGGGTCGGACCGTCAGAGAAGGAACACTAGCCTGTCGCCGCTCTATCGCCATAACGCAAGATGTCGAAAAGTCAGCGGAGTTTTCGGCCAAGATCATGCAACAAAAATAAGAGTAAAAGAGTGTGGTTGATTCAAGTATTTAAGCTGAGGTAATCGCGTCCCCGGATGAGACCTTCACAATTTTCGACCGAAACAAGGTTGAAACTCGTCTAAATGGTGAAACAAACCGTAAAAAAGCGTGAATTGGCCCGCCGACGGCGGAACGCTAATGTCCGCCCGAAATACGGGGAGAGTCGAGCGGGGACGGGGTGTTCGGTGCGGGCGCGTGGTCCGGCACGGTCCGGCCGCTTAGACAGCAGAGCGTATCTCAAGTTCTAACGGCCGGACCGGCTCCCCGCCGGTCGCGCGAGAAGTATGGTGGGCAAGTGATGAGAGCGGGCCGACAAACGACGCTGCGCAGATCGGTTTCTCTTTCGGGGACCGGCGTTCATTCCGGCGCTCCGGCCACCGTCACCCTCTCTCCTTCGAATCCCGGCACCGGAATCATCGTCGTTCGGCTCGGCAAAGATGGCCGTACGAACCGTCAGTTGCGGGTTGACCCGCGGTCCGTCTATTCGACCGAGTTTTCCACAGTGCTTGGTGACCGCGCTGGCCCGATCTGCGCCACGTCCGAGCACATCCTTGCGGCGCTCGCCGGCCTTAGCATCGACAATGCGGTGATTGAGATCGACGGGCCGGAGATGCCGATCCTGGACGGAAGCGCCGACGAGTTCGTGGAGGCTATCGACCGCGCCGGGATCGTCTACACCGCGGTGCCGCGCCGATATTTGAAGGTCCTCAAGCCGGTGCGGGTCGCCAATGGCCGCGCCTATGGCGAGCTGCGCCCTTACGATTTCGGCTTCCGCGTCGAGACCGAGATCGATTTTGCGCATCCTTTGATCGGGCGGCAGTCGATCGCTTTCGATCTCGATCCGGCGACCTTCCGGCGCGAGGTCGCGCGAGCACGAACATTCGGCTTCATGAGCGATGTGACAAAGTTGTGGAACGCCGGCTATGCGCTCGGCGCGAGCTTTGAGAATACGCTCGTGCTGTCGGAAGACCGTGTCCTCAACGCCGACGGGTTGCGCTTCGCCGATGAGTTCGTCCGCCACAAGGCGCTCGATGCGATCGGCGACCTTGCGCTGGCCGGGGCGCCGCTGCTCGCCACCTATCGCTCGGTGTGCGGGGGCCACACGCTCAACAACGCGGTCCTGTCGGCGCTGATCGCCGATCGATCCGCCTGGATGATGGTGGAGGCAGGCGAAGCGCGCCGCGCGCGCAGCCACGAGGAGCTCCCGGCCGCTTGTCCGGCACCGGCCTTCGAAGCTGCTGTTTCCTAGGGCATGGATGAGGCGTGATCTCGAAAAGCTGGCAGACTTTTCGGACAAGATCATGCGACAAGACAAAGATGAGCGTGATCCCGAAAAGTTGGCAGACTTTTCGGACAAGATCATGCGACAAGACAAAGATGAGGCGTGATCCCGAAAAGTTGGCAGACTTTTCGGACAAGATCATGCGACAAGACAAAAAAGAAACAGAGTGCGGCTGATTCAACCTGAAGCAATCGCGCTCTGAAGCGCCGCGGCGAGCCGATTCCGCCACATTACCGGCCGATTGTCGCGTTTGACTGCCGGCAAGCAGGAGGCGGGAATACGGGACCGCTTGATTGTGGGCAAGCCTACGACGCGGTCAGGGAGAGGCGACGGGGTTGATCCGACAACTTTCACGATTTTCACGCTGCGAGGGCTCGCGGGGCAGACGGCCGCTCGGCCTGGGGCGCGTTGCTCGGCTGCTTCCGATATTGCTCGTGGTCGGCGCCTGCAGCAGCCTGCCGAACTTGTTCGGCGGCGACGATGACGGTCTCCTCCCCGATATACCGCCCGACAAGCTCTATAACGAAGGCGTCTATCTCCTCAATGAGAAGAAGGATTTGAAGGGGGCGGCGAAGAAGTTCCAAGAGGTTGACCGCCAGCACCCCTATTCCGAATGGGCGCGCAAGGCGCTGCTGATGTCGGCCTATTCCCATTACGAAGCGCGGGAATACGAAGAGGCGGTCGGTGCGGCCAAGCGCTATGTGGCGCTTCATCCCGCCAGTCCCGATGTCGCCTATGCGCAGTATCTGATCGGCTCCTCCTATTTCGATCAGATTCCCGATGTCAGCCGCGACCAGTCTGGGACCGAAAAGGCGGTCGCAGCGCTTGAAGAGGTTCTCCGCAAATACCCGGACTCCGAGTATGCGGTTCAGGCGCGTCGCAAGATCGAGGTCGGACGCGATCACCTCGCCGCCAAGGAAATGCGGGTCGCGCGCTATTACCAGAAGAAGAAGAACTTCATCGGCGCGATCAACCGCTTCAAGGTCGTCGTCACGCGTTATCAGACGACCCGCCATGTGGAGGAGGCGCTCATGCGCCTAACCGAATGCTATATGGCGCTCGGCATCGTCCACGAGGCGCAGACGGCTGCGGCTGTGCTCGGGCACAATTTCCCAGACAGCCAATGGTACAAAGATGCCTATCGGCTGGTGCGCTCGAACGGCCTTGAGCCGGCGGAGAACAAGGGCTCTTGGATCAGCCGCGCGTTCAAGCGCATGGGGCTCGGCTAGCGCATGATCCCGAAAAGTTGGCAGACTTTTCGGACAAGATCATGCGAAAAAACAGAGAGAAAGAGAGCGCGATTGTTTCGAGGAGAAGCGATCGCGCTCTAGCGCGACCAAGCGAATAGTTAAGGACAGCGGTTGATTCGACCCGAAGCGTTTCGGCTCTAACCATCTTCCAGAAAACGCGAACTGCGGTGTGACGGCGGCCGGCCTTGTGCCGGCCGTTGGCGTCTTTAAACAGGTCGCCGTCCCGCCGCCCGAATCTGAGCGCCGATTGGCGGTCGGCGCGCGCGGCGGCAGAATCGGATGGCGTCACATGCTGACCCGGCTTTCGATCCGCGACATCGTGCTGATCGACCGCCTCGACATCGAGTTCGGCGCCGGTCTTGCGGTGCTGACCGGCGAGACCGGTGCGGGCAAGTCGATCCTGCTGGATGCCTTCGCGCTCGCGCTCGGCGCGCGCGGTGATTCCGGGCTCGTCCGCGCCGGGGCGGGCCAGGGCGAGGTAACGGCGGTGTTCGAGATTGCGCCCGACCACCCGGTTCGCGCCGCCCTTGCGGCGAACGACATGCCCGAAGAGGACGAGTTGATCCTGCGCCGGGTCCAGTTCGGCGACGGTCGCACGCGGGCCTTTGTCAATGACCAGCCGGTCTCGCAACAGGCGCTCAAGCACCTCGGCAGCCTCTTGGTGGAGATTCATGGCCAGCATGACGAACGCGCGCTGGTCGATCCTGCAAGCCACCGCCGGCTGCTCGACGCCTATGGCGGGCTCGAAGCTGAGGCCGCCGAGGTGGCGCAAGCGTGGACGCAATGGCGCAACGCGCAGGAGATGCACGACGCGCAGCGCGAAGAGGTCGCGCGCGCCGCGCGTGAGGCCGATTGGCTCCGTCACGCGGTCGAGGAACTGACGGCACTCGCCCCCGAGCCAGGCGAGGAGACCGCGCTTGCGCAACGCCGCGCCGAGATGATGCAGGCCGAGAAGATCGCCGCCGACCTGCATGATGCCCATGCCATTATTGCGGGTGCGCAATCGCCGACGCCGCTCCTTGCAGCGGCGCTGCGCCGGCTCGAACGCCGTCAGGCCCAAAATGCCGGACTCGTGACGCCGGCCGTGAGTGCGATCGATGCGGCGCTCACCGCGCTCGAAGAGGCGCGCGCGCAGCTCGAAGCGGTCCTCGCCTCCGCGGAGTGCGATCCGCATGCGCTCGAGCGCATTGAGGAACGGCTGTTCGCCTTGCGGGCGGCCGCACGCAAATACAGTGTCGGGGTCGACGACCTCGCCGCGCTGGCGGAACGCTATACCGCCGATCTCGCGCTCGTCGATGCGGGAAGCGAACGGCTCGCCGCGCTCGAACGGGAGGCGGCAGCGCTCGGTGCACGTCTCGATCGTGCAGCCAACGCGCTGTCCAAGCGGCGGCGCAGCGCGGCCCGGGCGCTCGACGCCGCGGTCGACCGCGAACTGAAGCCGCTCAAGCTTGAGCAGGCACAGTTCTCCACAGAAATCACCACCGAGCCGGAGCGCGCCGGCGCCCATGGCAGCGACCGCGTCGAGTTTTTCGTGCGCACCAATCCCGGCACGGCGCCGGGTCCGCTGATGAAGGTAGCATCGGGCGGCGAGCTCGCGCGCTTCCTGCTCGCGCTCAAGGTTGTCATCGCCGATCGCGGCTCGGCGCCGACGCTCATCTTCGACGAGATCGACACCGCGGTCGGCGGCGCGGTTGCCGATGCGATCGGCATGCGGCTTGCCCGGCTTGCCAGTGCGGTGCAGGTCATCGCCGTCACGCATGCCCCGCAGGTCGCCGCGCGCACCGGAAGCCATTATCTGATCGCCAAGGAGGCGGTCGAGCGCGGCAAGCGGGTCGCAACCCGCGTCGCGTTGCTCGATGCTGCGCGCCGGCGCGAGGAGATCGCACGCATGCTCGCCGGTGCCGAGATCACCACCGAAGCGCGCGCCGCGGCGGAAAGGCTGATCAAGGCTGCGGTGAGCTAATCGGCGCGGATTGGAATGCTTCAAGTTAACTGGACATGCGCTAGACTCGTCCGCTAACCGATTGGATCGCCGGGGCAAGCCCGGCCATGACGCTGTTGGTGTTCATGTCCAGGGCCACATCCTCTCAAGACTTGAGCCAGGCTTCCGTCGCCGATCTGACCGAGGCGCAGGCGACGGTCGAGCTGAAGCGGCTCGCGACAACGATCGCCGAGCACGACCGGCGCTACTATCAAGACGATGCGCCGACGATCTCGGACGCGGCCTATGACGCGCTGCGCCAGCGCAACACGGCGATCGAAGTGCGCTTTCCCGCGCTCATCCGTGCGGACTCGCCGTCCCGCAAGGTCGGTGCGGCGCCGGTGCAGAAATTCGCCAAGCTGCGCCACGCCGTGCCGATGCTCTCGCTCAACAACGCTTTCAGTGAGGGGGAGGTGGCCGATTTCGTCGAGCGCGTGCGCCGCTTCCTGCGCCTTGCCGAGGACGAGCCGCTCGGGATCACCGCCGAGCCGAAGATCGACGGGCTGTCGTGCTCGCTGCGCTACGAACGCGGCCGGCTTGCGAGCGGTGCGACCCGCGGCGACGGCACCGAAGGCGAGGATGTGACGCCGAATGTACGCACCATCGCCGAAATCCCCGATCGCCTGAACGTCGCGCACGCGCCCGAGATCGTGGAAGTGCGCGGCGAGGTCTATATGCGACGGTCTGACTTCTTCGACCTCAATGCGCGTCAGCAGGCCGCCGGCAAGCCGGTGTTTGCCAATCCGCGCAACTCGGCGGCCGGCTCGCTGCGCCAGCTCGATCCGGCGATCACCGCGGCGCGCCCGCTCAAATTCTTCGCCTATGCCTGGGGCGAGATGAGCGCGATGCCGGAGACGACGCAAACCGCAATGGTGCAATGGTTCGCCTCGGCCGGCTTCACGGTCAATCCGCTGATGCGGCTATGCCACTCGCTCGATGCGCTGCTTGCCACCTATCGCGAGATCGAGGAACAGCGCGCCGACCTTGATTACGATATCGACGGCGTCGTCTATAAGGTCGACCGGCTCGACTGGCAGGAACGGCTGGGCTTCGTCTCGCGCAGCCCGCGCTGGGCGCTCGCCCACAAATTCCCGGCCGAGAAGGCGGTGACGCTCGTCAATGCGATCGACATCCAGGTCGGGCGCACCGGCGCGCTGACGCCGGTCGCCAAGCTCGCGCCCGTCACCGTCGGCGGCGTCGTGGTGCAGAACGCAACGCTCCATAATGCCGATGAGATCGCCCGGCTCGACGTGCGCGTGGGCGATACGGTGGAGATCCAACGGGCCGGCGACGTCATCCCGCAGGTCCTGCGGGTCGTGATCGCAAAGCGGCCCAAGGACACGCAACCTTACGCGTTTCCGCAGCATTGCCCTTGCGAGCTGAAAACGCCGGTCGTGCGCGAGACGACGGCGGGCGGCGAAGAAGGGGCGGTGGCGCGCTGCTCCGGCGAGTTCGCCTGTCCCTATCAGAAGATCGAGCACCTCAAGCATTTCGTCTCGCGGCGCGCCTTCGACATCGAGGGACTGGGCGAGAAGCAGATCGAATTTTTCTTTGCGCAGGGCTGGCTCACCGAGCCCGCCGATATCTTCACGCTTGAGGCGCGCAATCCGAAGATCAAGCTCGAGCAGCAGGAGGGCTATGGCGAACTCTCGGTGCGCAACCTGTTCACCGCGATCGCGGCGCGGCGCGAGATCGCGCTCGAACGGTTCATCTATGCGCTCGGCATCCGCCATGTCGGCGAGACGACGGCGCGTGCGCTCGCGCGGGCCTATGGGAGCTGGCCGGCTTTCCACGATGCCTGCGTGCAGCTCGCCGAGGGCCATGCCGAGGCGCGCGCGGAGATGGATGCGCTCGACCAGATCGGCGATGCCGTGATCGACAGCCTTGCGACCTATTTCGGCGAGGCGCACAACCGCCGCATCGTCGAGCGCCTGACCGGCGAGGTGCAGATCCGCGATGCGGAGAAGGTTTCGACCGCAACGCCGGTCGCCGGCAAGACCGTCGTGTTTACCGGGACGCTGGAGAAGATGACCCGCGAGGAGGCCAAGGCCATGGCTGAGCGGCTCGGCGCCAAGGTGGCAGGCTCGGTGTCGAAGAAGACCGACTATGTGGTGGCAGGGCCCGGCGCCGGGTCGAAGCTCAACAAGGCGCGCGAGGCCGGCGTTGCCGTGCTCACCGAGGACGAGTGGTTCGCACTGGTGGGGGAGGGCAGGGGCGCTTAATTCTGTGGCACCAACGCGGACCGTCGGAGAAAAGACACCAGAACTGAATCACCTCTCCCCGCTTGCGGGGAGAGGTCGGATTGTTGAAGCTTGCGCTTCGACAAACCGGGTGAGGGGCACTTCCCAAACTCCAAGCCGCGTCTTTCAACTCGCACCGGGAAAAACTCGGTCGCCTCTCTCGAAACCATCGTATCGGTCTTGCAGGCGAAAAGATCCCCCTCACCCGCCGCGCTTCGCGCGTCGACCTCTCCCCGCTTGCGGGGAGAGGTGACTCCGCGGGCCGGTTAGCTATTCTGCCGGCCATCCGCGCGCCGACGCTTGACGATCGCCGGGTTTGACTGTGATCAAGGAGCGTCAGGCTTGGAGACCGCACTGCTTGTTCAAGCTTGAACAATCAATAATGCTGTTTACTCGCTGTGAGGAGTTCGCGTTTCTCGCGTCTGGGGAACGCAGACGGGAGGGCCTAGCTTGAACAACCCGATAATCGAGGACGCGCCGATCGCCGGCCGGCCCTTGCAAGGGCAGCACGCAGTGGTCACCGGGGCGTCGCGTGGGATCGGCGCTGCGATTGCTGCACGGCTTGCGCAACTCGGCGCGGACGTCAGTTTGATGAGCCGCAGCGCCAACCAGCTCGCCGAAGGGGCAAAGCGCCTGCAAGAGAGCTACGGCGTTCGCGCCGAGGCGGTGCCGGTGGACGTTGCCGACGAGGCGCAGGTGGCCGCCGGATTCACCGACGCGACGGCTCGCCTCGGCGCCGTGCATATCCTTGTGAACAATGCCGGCATCGCGGAAGCGGCGCCGTTCCACAAGACCGACCGCGATTTCTGGCAGCGCGTCATGGATGTCGACCTCACCGGGCCGTTCCTGTGCATTCGCCAGGTGCTCGGCCCGATGATCAAGGCCGGCGCCGGCCGTGTCGTGAACGTCGCCTCGACCGCCGGCCACACCGGCTATCCCTATGTGACCGCCTATTGTGCGGCCAAGCACGGCCTGATCGGGCTGACGCGCGCGCTTGCCCGCGAGGTCGCCCGCAGCGGCGTGACGGTCAATGCGGTGTGCCCGGGCTATACCGAGACCGACGTGGTCGAGCACGCGGTCGCCAATATCATGGAGAAGACCGGACGCACACGCGAACAGGCGATCGAGAACCTCGTCGCGCACAATCCGCAAGGCCGGCTGATCAAACCCGCGGAGATCGCCGAGACCGTGGTGTGGCTGTGCCTGCCGGCCGCCGGCTCGATCAACGGCCAGAGCATCATGGTCGATGGCGGCGAGCTGATGTAGGCAAGAGCGCGATTGTTTCATGTTGAACCAATCGCGCTCCCTTTGTCGTATGATTTTGTCCGAAAAGGCCGCCAACTTTTCCGGATCGCAGTCTAACACCTCTCCCCGCTTGCGGGGAGAGGTCGACGCGCGAAGCGCGGCGGGTGAGGGGGTTAGGGACGCTATCAAAGCGTTCGCGACCGATAGACCTCGCGACCGAATGCAATGCCAGAGCTCCATTTCAGTGTCGGCGGAGGCGTCGTGCGCGATCGATTCTGGGCGGATTTAGGCCGCGCATGCAAGAAGCGCCCCTCACCCGGATTTCTCGCTGCGCTTCGAAATCCGACCTCTCCCCGCGAGCGGGGAGAGGTAATAAGAGAACCTCAAGTTACGGCACAACTTTTCACCGAACCAGAGCGCGATGGCCTCTCCTTGAATCAACCGCGCTCCCTTTCACTTTGTCTTGTCGCATGATCTTGTCCGAAAAGTCTGCCGACTTCTTGGGATCATGCGCGAGGCCCCGGCGCCTTTGCGGTGGCGCGGCGCTTCCGGGCAGGGGTAGCCTTCTCGGCGCGCAAGACGTCCTTTAGCTCGCCGAGCATCCGGTTGAGTTTGGCAAGCGTATCGCGGTCGAGGCCCGCCATCGCGTCGGTGACCCAGGAGTCGTGCTGCGGAATCACGCGATCAAGGATCGCGCTGCCCTTTGCCGAGAGGAATACGTGCTGCACGCGGCCGTCATTCGGATCGGCCCGACGGACCACCAGGCCGCGGCGTTCGAGCCGTTCGATGAGATCGGTCACGCTGCCTTTGCTCACCATCAGCCGCTTCGACAGTTCGCCCATTGTCGGCCCGCGCGGCGGTCGATGAATCTGCACCAGGATATCGAAGGTCGGCAGCGTCATGCCAAACTCGGCGCGTAGATTGCCGCGTAGGTTCATCAGCATGAGGTTGCAGCAAGCGAGCAGGCGCAGCCATGTCCTCAGCTCAAGCTTGCCGCGCAGTGTCCAAGCCTCGTCGTCATCCTTCTGCTTTGATGTCGAGCTTGGGCTCACCCTTTAACGTCCTCGGCGCTTGATTGTCCTCACGCGCTCTGCTGACCCGGCATCGCGCCGGACGCCGGGCTCTTCTCGCGCGCCACCGCCTCGGCGACGCGCTGCCGCAGTTCGCGTCGCAGGATCTTTCCTGCCGGACTGATCGGGAACTCGTCGACGATCTCCAACCGCTCGGGGATCTTGAACTTGGCGATCTGCCGGCCCAGCAGAAAGGTCCGCAACTCGTCGAGCTTCAACGCGGCGCCGGGTTGCGCAATCACGAAGGCACACACCTTCTCGCCGAACACGGTATCCGGCATGGCAACGACGCAGACGCTTCTCACTCCCGCATGCGCGAGGACGTGGTTCTCGACCTCCTCGCAACTGATCTTCTCGCCACCGCGATTGATCAGGTCCTTCAGCCGGCCTTCGACATAGAGATTGCCATCGACTCGCCGAACGGCATCGCCCATCCGGTAGAAGCCGTCGGGCGTGTAGGCGGCAATGTTCGCCTCCGGCGCCTTGTAATAGCCGCGCACGGTGTAAGGCCCGCGGACGATCAGCTCGCCGACCTCGCCGTCGGGGAGATCACGACCGCGCTCGTCGACGATGCGGATTTCATCGCCCGGCGAGACCGGCCGGCCTGAGCTCGCAAGCCGGAGGTCTTCCGGATCGTCGAGACGGGACATGCTCAAGAGGCCCTCGCCGGTGCCGAAGCACTCCTGATAGGTGCAGGCGAAGCGCTGCTCGACGCGGCGACGCAGTTCTGTGGTGAGCTTGGCGCCGCCATTCATGAGAACGCGCAAAGAGGAAAGATCATACCGCCCGAGAAGATCGGAGTTGAGCCAGTTGACGATGAGCGGGATGGCGGCCGAGACGAGCGTGATCTTTTCGCGCTCCATCAGCGGGAACACCGTCTCCGGCGTTGCGTCCGCAGCGATGACGACCGTACCGCCGAAGGTGAAGACGCCGAAAATGCCGGGCGAGGCCAACGTGTAATTGTGGGCCATCGGCAGTACGGCGAGGAAGACCGTGGTCTCGTCGAAGCCGGCGACGGACGCGCTTTGCCGGCAGTTATAGACATAGTCGTTGTGGGTGCGGGGAATGAGTTTCGGGATACCGGTCGTGCCGCCCGACAGCAGCATCAGCGCGACCGCGTCGGGCGAAAGCGACGGCAGTTGCGCGCTGCCATTGGCCGGCGTTTCCGCGGCGAGCAAGGCCGACAATGAGCGCTGGCCGGGGCCGGGCTCGCCCAGAACGAAGACATCGCGCAAGCTGGGCGCTTCCGCCGCGATCTCTGTTGCCATCGCGCGAAAATCGAAGCCGCGCCCGCGATCGACGCAGAAATAGGCGACGGCATCGGCATGGCGAATGAAATGGCCGATCTCGGTGCGGCGATGCGCCGGCAGCGCCATCACCGGGATGACACCGCAGCGGAGCAGCGCGAAGAAAACCACAACGAACTCGATACTATTGGGAAGCTGCATCACGACGCGATCGGTCGGGCGTAACCCGCAATCCCAGAATTGCAGCGCGAGCGCGTCGATCTTCTCTCCAAGCTGCGCATAGGACACGCGCCGGTCGTCCTGAACGAGTGCGATCTTGTCCGGGTGCGCGTCGATGCGCCGCTCGAGCATCTCGCCCAGAGAGATGTCCTGCCAATAACCTGCGGCGCGATAGGCGCGAGCAAACTCATCCGGCCACGGCACGAATCCCTCGATCATCTCACCACCCAACCTCAGTGCGTTACCTCGAAAATGCGCGTCAGGCCAATTCGCTCGGCGCGCATGATATTGTTTATATTCGAACTAAACGATGAACCGACGGGTGAAAGCGGTCGTTGATCCAGGTCAAACAAAACGTGCAAGGACGCGTCGCAGCTCATCGCGGGCGCCCGCGGACACGATGGATCTCCGATTCACGTCATTCCGCGTCGGGCTGATGTTCGGGCGCGGCATCGGCAAATTCAGGCAGCACCTTCGCAACGGCCTCGGCTTTGAGAAGACGGACGAAGCGCGATAGGTCGACGCCGAACCGGCGCGCATTGCCGAGTTGCGGCACGAGACAGAGATCGGCGAGGGTCGGCGTCGGGCCGAAGCAATAGGGACCGGGCTCGCGCGCGATCAACTGCTCGCAGGCCGTCAACCCCTCGCGATTGGCCGCAGCGGCCCAATCGGTCACCGCATCCTCGCTCAATCCGAGCGTGCGCAGCCGGTTCAGCACTTTGAGATTCTGCACAGGATGGGTATCGCAGGCGATGACCTGGGCGAACGCCCTGACGCGCGCGCGTTGCAGCCGATCGGCTGGTAGGAGTGGCGGCTCCGGAAAGGTCTCATCGAGCCACTCAATGATGCCAAGCGACTGCGTGATGACCGATCCGTCGTCCAGCTCCAATGACGGCACCAGGCCCTGCGGATTGAGGGCGAGATAATCGGGCGCTCGCTGCTCGCCTTTGCGAAGGTGACGGAAGGCGTGCTTGGCCGTGAGACCCTTCAAGTTCAAGGCTATACGCACCCGGTAGGCGGCAGCGCTGCGGAAATAGCCGTGAAGTTGCATGCTCGATTCCTTCGAGGGTCAATGGACCGGCGCTAAGCACGATCGCTTCAAGCTTTACTGATCACGCTCTTTGGCCCAGCTCATACTGTTTCCAGCGGATCGTTTTGTGACGATCCATGCGTGGCCGGGATTGTTGCGCGTCCCTCGCTGGCGGGGAAGAGGAGAAGGGGGCTTTGTCGGGGGCGGCATATTGTCGGAGCCGCTTCCGGGGTCGCCGCGCAATCCGACGTCCCCCTGAGGGTTCCCGCGAGCGTGGCGGTCACGGAAAGCGGACGCGCAAGCGAAGCCCCCGATCGCGGGCTCGGCAGCGTTTTCCCGAAAAACCCGCGCGGATTACGCGTTGCCGCGATCCTCGCGCAGCAGGTCGAGCTTTTCGTGGATCGGCCGGTCGGAATAGCTGAACAGCACGGCTTCCTCGTCGGCCTCATGGGTCGCCCAGCACCAGCTCGGGACGACGAACACGTCCTTCGGCCCCCACTCGAACAGCGCATCACCGATCCGGCTGCGGCCGCGCCCTTCGACCGGAACGAAAACGGTGGCATCGGTCGAGCGATAGCGCGAAGTGGAAAAACCCTTCGGGAGTAGCTGGATGAAGGCGCCGATCGTCGGCAGGGCGTAATCGCCGTTCACCGGGTTGGTGTATTTCATCCGCAGGCCATGGCACGGGTCCCACGCATTGCGGCGTTGCATCTGTTCGAGCGCTTCGCGCGTGTGGTCGTAAGGGTAAATCAGGATGGGCGAGGTTTTCGTGCTGTGCTTGAGGTCGACCGGCAAAAGGTTATGGCCGTAGCGCGCGAAGCTGTCTTTGTCCGGCACAGTGAGCGGCTGCTCGTCCTCGGCAAGTCGCTCGACGAAAGAGGCATCGAGGAACTGCACGACGGGAATGTCCAGGCCATCGAGCCAGAACATCGGCTCGGACGATGCATTGCCGTGGTCGTGCCACGCATTCGAAGGCGTGATGACGAAGTCGCCCGGCTGCATAAGGATGCGCTCGCCCTCGACGGCCGTGTGAGCGCCCGATCCTTCGAGGACGAAGCGAAGCGCCGATTGGCTGTGCCGGTGGGACGGGGCGACCTCGCCGGGCATGACGAGCTGGACGCCGGCATAGAGTGAGGTCGTGATCTTCGATTGGCCGCGCAGCCCCGGATTTTCCAGGATGAGCACGCGGCGCTCGGCTTCTTTGGCCGTGACGAGACCGCCGGCCTCCAGCATGTAGCTGCGGATCGTGTCGAACGGCCAGAGCGCCGGCCGGCAGGCGCTGCGCGGCTCGGGCGTGATCAGCGCATCCATCACGTTCCAGAGTGCCGAAAGATTGTCGCGGTCGATCTTTGCATAGAACGCCGTCCGCTCAGGGGTATTTCGGACGCCTTGTTCCATCTTGCCTCCCGTGAAGCGCCGGGCGTCTCGCTGCGCTCGATCCCGTCAGACTGATCGTCGCGGTCCGTGCCCGGCGTCGCGATCGTTCCGTTCGCTCAATCGAAGATGCGAAGGAGCGCCATCCGGCGCCCGGTTAGAGTGGCCGGTGAATGCCACTCATCCGACTAGACGCCGCTCTTGAACGCTCCGCCGTCCGCAACGCCTCGGCGACCGAAGGTCAGCCGATAAAGTTCAAGTTTGAACGATATCAGGCCAACACAAGGCCACGGGTTTGTCAATTGATTTAGTCACATCCACAGGCACCGCCGTTGAGCCGGTTCCGCCCAACGCCAAAATGGTTCAATTGGTCCGGGCATTGCGCCGGGAAGAGCGGCTCTGCAGCGCGCGTATGATGATCGCGACGACGACGATTGCTGTGGCGGCGTAGAAACAGTTGGCGATCCAGCTATCGAAGAACGCGCTCGCATCGCCGCGCGACATCAGGAGCACGCGGCGCATATTGTTCTCAAGCAGCGGCGAGAGGACGAAGCCGATGAGGAACGCCGCCGCCGGCACACCGAGCGCTCGGAACACCAGTCCGACAGCCCCCATAGCAACCATCACGTAGATGTCGAAGATCGAGTTCGAGATCGCGAAGGCGCCGACGACCATCAGCACGATCACGATCGGGTACAACAAGTCGCGCGGCACCGCCGCGATCCACTGAAAGCCCCCGACCATCGATCGGCCGACCAGGAAGACGATGGCGCTGGAGATCAGGAGCGTGATGTAAAGCCCGTGCACGAGATCGAGGTTGTTCTGGAAAAGCAGCGGTCCGGGGGCCAGACCGTGAAAGTAAAAAGCGCCAAGCAGCATCGCGGTGATCACGTCGCCGGGAATGCCGAGTGCGAGAAGCGGGATCAGCGTTGCCGCACCGGTGCCGCTATTGGCGCTTTCGGCCGCCGCGACGCCCGAAAGCGCGCCGGCGCCGAAACGCTCGCGGTCGGGCGCCGTGCGCCGGGCCTCGGCGTAGGAGACGAAAGTCGCGGTGGTCGCGCCGATGCCTGGGATTGCCCCCAGGACGATGCCGATCGCACTGCCTTTGGTGATCGTGGGCAGCAACGAGATCAGGGCCGCGCGGCCAAGACGTACCGGCTTGAACGAGAGGGAAGGAGCGTCCGTGCGCAACGGCGATCGCCGTCGCGCATAGAACAATATGATGTCGGGCAGGGCGAACAACCCGATCAGCAGCGGCATGAAGGCAATGCCTTCCATCAGGTTCGCCTGGCCGAAGGTGAAGCGGTCGGTTCCATAGACCAGATCCAACCCGACGGTTCCTGCCAGAAGACCAAGCAAGCCGCCGATCAGCCCGCGTATGAGCCCGCTGGTCGAGATCGCGGCGATCACGGTGAGGGAGAACAGGATCAGAGCGAACAGTTCGACCGGGCCAAACCGAAGGCCGATCGCCGCCAGAAGGCCGGCAAAGAGAATGAGCGCGAGGACCGACAGCAAGTCGCCAAGAAACGAGGCCCACAAAGAGGCGTCGATCGCCTCGCCAGCGCGGCCTTGGCGGGCCAGCGGGTAACCGTCGAGCATCGTGCAAGCGGCTGCCGGCGTGCCGGGGACATTGAGCAGAATGGCGGAAATGGAACCTCCGAACAGCCCGCCCTTGTAGATTCCGAGGATCAGGACCAGCCCGGGCAGGGTGTCGAGAAAGAGCGTGAACGGCAGCAAAATACTAACTGCCATCGTGACCGTCAGGCCGGGGATCGCGCCGATGAAGGTGCCAAGAACGACCCCGAGCGGCAGGAAGACGAGGACCTGCCAGTCGAGGACGAGCGCGAAGACGGACGTCCAGTGCTCCAAAACCTTAATCTTTCACAAGCTGCCGAACACGCCGCGCGGCAGCCGAATGCCCGCGATTTCGACGAAGACCACTTCAACGATGACGGCGAACACGAGAGCGATCAGCGCAACCTTCCAGACCGGATAGGCACTGGTGCTCCACAACATGACCAAAACAAAAAGGAAGATTGCCGGCACCATGCCGATAAGGCTGATGAGGGCAAGGAACGCCAGGATGGCTGCCGCAAACCCGACCGCGTTGCGCAGGGAGAGGTCTTCGCGCGGTCCGTCGCCAGGGTCGTCGTCGCCGAGCGAAATCACGCACAGTGCAGCACCGGTCACCACCAGCGCCCAACTGAGATAGCGCGGGAAGTCGTCCGGTCCGACCGCGCCCGGCTGCAACATGCGCGGCGCCTCGATCCCAACGGGTATGGCGACGAACAGGACGAACAGGCCAAACAGGGCCGTGATCACGCCGGGCAGGACGCGCCGGACCATGAGACCTCCCCAGGGCTAGAGTGCGATCCATTCAGGTTGAATCGATCGCGCTCTATTTCTCTTTGTTTTGCCGCATGATCTTGTCCGAAACGTCTGCCAACTTTTCGGGATCATGCTCTAGTGTTCCCTACCTGACGGTCCGACCCCGGACCGTCAGGTAAGGAACACTAGCTAATTCGATGCTTTG
>JANQIP010000141.1 GCA_028282095.1 Xanthobacteraceae bacterium
AACCTATATCCCGGCGCGAAGAAGTCCTGCGCATCTGCGCCGCGTGCTCGATCGAACCGCCGAGGCCTTTAGGGCTGACGGCCATCCGCGACAAGACACGACCTCCCCCGTGCGGAGGCGTAGGCCCGCGCGTATCCGACGCATGCTGAGACGAGGCTGGCTTGCCTCGCGCCTATGGCTGCGCCGCGTCGCCCGCCGGCTTCGGGGCGCTGACCGAACCTCGGACGAGAAAACGCACGCAGGCGAAGTCAGTCTTCGATGGCGGCTTGCGCGGACGCGCCGTGCCTTTGTCCGCGGCGCCCATCGAACCTCAAGCTTCGCCAAGTCGGTGCGGCTGGGCACCGTGGCCTACTTCCTGCGCACGGCGCAAGCGACCGGCCATGCGGCTGGGAGAGCCGCCCACTTTGCGATGCCGGCGGGCAGAGTGCTGCAGCTCGACAAGCTCGCGGCCCTTCTGCTTCCGGTCTGGCAGATCTTCATCACGCTGAGCTTTTCGAGCCTGACCCGGCGCATCGTCTTCCTCAATGTCGCCGGCCTGCTCGCTCTGGTGCTCGGTATTCTCTATCTGACACAGTTTCGCGCCGGCCTGATCGATGCCCGCGTGCATAGCCTGCTGGTGCAGAGCGAGATCATCTCCGGCGCCATCGCCTCGTCGGCGACCGTCGACATCGATACCATCACCATCGACCCGCACCGGCTCCTGGAGCTTCAGGCGGGCGAAAGCTATGACCCTTCCGACCAGGTGCTGTTCGGCTATGAGTTTCCGCTCAATCCCGAGCAGGTCGCCCCGCTGCTGCGCCGTCTGGTGACGCCCACCAATACCCGCGCCCGCATTTATGACCGCGAGGGCGTGCTGTTCATGGACAGCCGCAATTTCATCGGCCGGGGCGATGTGCTGCGGTTCGATTTGCCGCCGCCGGCCGCGGAACAGCCAGGCGTCCTTGAGCGGTCATTCATTGCGGTCCGCCGCTGGCTCGGTCGCGGCGACCTGCCGCGTTATCGCGAGATTGGACCTGAGGAAAGCGGCAAGACCTATCCGGAAGTCGCCCGGGCGCTGGCCGGCCAGAAGGCAAGCGTCGTGCGCATCGACGACCGCGGCAACGCCATCGTCTCGGTCGCGGTCCCGATCCAGCGGTCCCGCGTCGTGCGCGGTGCGCTTTTATTATCGACGCGCGGCGGCGACATCGACCAGATCGTCGAGGCTGAGCGCCTCGCCATCTTGAAAGTGTTCCTGATCGCCGCCGGCATCATGACCGTGCTGTCGCTCTTGCTGGCCGGCACGATTGCAGGTCCCGTACGCCGGCTCGCCGACGGCGCCGAGCGGGTGCGACGGCGGATCAAATCGCGGGTGGAAATCCCCAATTTCACCGCGCGGCACGACGAGATCGGCCATCTCTCGGGCACACTCCGCGACATGACGAGCGCACTCTATAGCCGCATCGAGGCGATCGAGCGGTTTGCCGCCGACGTCGCCCATGAGCTGAAGAACCCGCTGACCTCGCTGCGCTCCGCAGTCGAGACCCTGCCGCTTGCCAAGACGGGCGAAAGCCAGGCGCGGCTGCTCGCGGTGATCGAGCACGATGTCAAGCGCCTCGACCGGCTGATCTCCGATATCTCCGATGCGAGCCGCCTCGATGCCGAATTGCAGCGGCACGAATCGGCGCCGATCGACCTGCGGCGGGTGTTGACGACGGTCGTCGCCGTCGCCAACGAGGTCAAGAACGGCGAGAGCGGCAAGAACGTGTCGGTGACGCTCGGCTTCGAAGGCGGCGGGCCGCGCCAATTCATGGTGTCCGGCCATGACTCCCGCGTCGGCCAGGTGGTCCACAATCTCATCGACAATGCCCGATCGTTCTCGCCTGAGGGCGGCAGCGTCCGGGTAGCCTGCCGGCGGCTCAAGGACGAAGTCGAGATCACGGTCGACGATGACGGCCCCGGCATTCAGCCCGACGCAGTCGAGAAGATCTTCGACCGTTTCTACACCGACCGTCCGCATCAGGGGTTCGGCCACAATTCCGGGCTCGGCCTGTCGATCTCCAAACAGATCGTCGATGCGCATGGGGGGCGCATCTGGGCGGAGAACCGGATCGAGCCCCAGTTCGACGGCGAAGCTCCGACGGTGCTCGGCGCACGTTTCATTGTGCGCCTGCCGGCGGCATGACGCGGATGGCGCCGACCGTCCACGCATCCGCCGTTCTCATCGGTGCCGGCGCCATTCTCGTTCGCGGCCCAAGCGGTTCGGGAAAGTCGGATTTCGTGCTCCGGGCGGTTGCCGCCGCCGAGACCGGGCTGTTTTCTTTCGCACGGCTGGTCGCCGACGACCGCGTCGAGCTCGCCGCCATTTACGGCCGCCTGATCGTCCGTCCGCCCGAGCAGCTGGCAGGTCTCATCGAGGTGCGTAGCCTCGGCATTCGACGCACCGCTTACGAGCCGATGGCGGTGGTGAGCCTTGTCTTGGACCTCGCCGATCCGCAGGCTAAACGCCTGCCTGACGATCCCGATCGAACGACCGTCATCGAGGGCGTAACCTTGCCGCGCCTGTCGGTACCCCCTGGTGTCGATCCGCTACCGATTGTCGCGGCGATGCTCGATACCGCACGGGCGGGCGCGTAAATACGTTGCTGTTCCAAGCGGCGCGCCACCAAGGTTTGAGCTGGTCTCATGGTGTTGCTGCCGCATCACAAGAAACGGATTAGAGCATGATCCCGAAAAGTTGGCAGGCTTTTCGGACAAGATCATGCGAGAGAACAAAGAGAAACGGAGCGCGCTCGATTCAACCTGAATGGATCGCGCGCTCGTGTTCCTTACCTGATCGTCCGGGAGCGGATCGCTGGAGAGGGGAACACCAGAGCACGAGTTCGAACTGTTCGGATCGGATCGTGCGACCAAACAGAGTTAAGGCATGATTCCGAAAGGTCGGCGAACTTTTCAGAAAGGATCATGCGATCAAAAACGAGATAGAGGGCGCGATCGACTCAAACAGGAGATATCGCGCTTGCCGACGTCGATGAAACGAGACCGAGAACAACCTGTGGGAGCCAGGGAGCGACGTGGCCCTTTACACGTTCTCAACCATAGTACGAAAACCGTCTCCGGTTATTGGTTTCGTGCATCCGCCACCGGATCTGTGGGCGCCGGCGCCCAAATGCCGCGTCGCGCTTATCGCGAATTAGCAAAAAGAGGCTCTTGCACTTAAGCTCCGTGGTGTCATGATGGCACTTGGGTGCGGTGCAGCAGAAGCGCGCCGCGGGGAGTTCCCATGATCGGGCTTGTTCTCGTTACCCACGGGCGCCTCGCCATCGAGTTCCAATCGGCGCTGGAGCATGTGGTTGGCCCCCAAAGTCAGATTGAGACCGTGACGATCGAACCGACCGACAATGTCGAGCAAAGTCGAAAGGAAATCATCGAAGCCGTGCATAGGGTTGATACCGGCGATGGGGTCGTGATCCTGACCGACATGTTCGGCGGCACGCCCTCCAATCTGGCGATTTCGGTCATGAGCCGGCCGAATGTCGAGGTGTTGGCTGGGATCAATCTTCCGATGCTGGTGAAACTCGCGAAGATCCGGGCCGAATGTCCCTTGGGAGAGTTGGTGACGGCTGCTCAAGAATCCGGACGTAAATATATCACAATTGCAAGTAGGGTCCTGGCCGGCAAATGAGCGAACAAATACATACCGACTTCGACTGCGGGCCGGATCTGCCCGAACCTCGGCCGGGCGCGATCGTCCGCCATTTGCAGATCGTCAACCAGAAAGGGCTGCACGCTCGCGCCTCTGCCAAATTCGTGCAGACGGTCGAGCGCTTCGATGCCGATGTGCGCGTCACCCGGTGCGGCGAGACCGTCGGCGGGGATTCGATCATGGGCCTGATGATGCTCGCCGCCGCCCCCGGCACGTCCATCGTCGTGGAGGCGACCGGAAACGAGGCGGCCGATGTGATCAGCGCCCTCGAGGAGCTGATCGGCAGCCGGTTCGGCGAGGATGACTAGACCGTGATCCCGAATAGTCGGCAGACTTTCGGACAAGATCACTGACAGAACAAAAAACAAGAAATCTCAATCAGTCCAGCCTGAAGCACTCGCGCCGGAGCATGATCCCGAAAAGTCGGCAGACTTTTCGGACAGGGTCATGCGAAAAAATAAAGCGAAAGAGAGCGCGACTGATTCAACCTGAAGCCATCGCGCTCCAGGACAAAGCGCGTTTTCAGGCGAAGGGGGAAAGACGCGACCAAGAAGAAAAACGCCATCGAATTCTGTTTCCTGTGAGAGAGAATTCCCCGCAAGACGTCACCGACACGACCTCGGAAACCCAAACATAAAGATATCTTTATATGTTGTTGCCGGGGCGGCGTTGCGCTGCTATGGTGCGGCCGCCTCAACGCTTGAGCCTTGCTCAATCCGTGTCGGCATCGCACCCCTAGTGTTTCCTTCTCTGACGGTCCAATCCCGGACCGTCAGAGAAGGAACACTAACTAATCTGGTGCTTTGTGATGCGGCACCAACACAATGAGACGAGCTCAAGCGTTGGTGCCGCATCACTAGAGCATGATCCCGAAAAGTTGCAGACTTTTCGGACAAGATCATGCGGCAAAACAATGAGAAATAGAGTGCGATCGATTCAACCTAAATGGATCGCACTCTAGCCTCTTACCGCGATTCTGGATCGCTCCGTCGGGCGAGCACCGCCTCGACCTCGGGGCGATTGACGAGCACGATGTGCTGTTCATGTGGCGGGCGGGTGTCGGCCGGCACGTCAAGGCCGAGCCGTTTCAGTGCATAGAACAAAAGCGCACGGCGCACGCGGATCGATGCCGTTTTGCCGCGAATGCCGTAGTCGATGGCAATGGCCTTGGCTTGCGCAGCCGACAGGCCGGGATGCGGCGAGACGATCAGGGTGATGAATGTGGTCCAGTCCGTATCGTCGCGCGGGCGCGATGTCCGCTTGCCACCAGGCTGAGGATGCGACAGCCGGCCAAGGACGAAATCGCGGAAACTCTCGGTCTCGCGGTCGAATGCCCGGACATGCCAGCGGAAACCGTCATGGGCGAGCGCGTGCGGCTCGATCACCCGCTGCAATGCCGACGGCCGGCTCATCGACTGATAGCGCAAGGCAAGCGCCCGGCCGTCGCGAATGGCGTGCCACACCGCGCGGAGCACGACCGGATCGACCGGTCGTTCCGGCAGCGGCGCAACGTCAAAGGGCGGGACCGCGCCGAGCATCGTATCCTCGGCGGCTAGACTACCAAGCGCGACGAGCCGCAGCTCGCCGAGCAGACGAGAGGCGTCCGGCAGCCCGAGCACGGGAGCGAAGCCGGCACTCGCGACGTAGCGCTTGGCCGATTTGTCATACACGACGCCGGACGGATCGAGCGCGAGATAGCGCGCGATATCGCCCGACGCCTGGCTCATCGAGATGCCGAAGCGCCGCACCAGGTCAGTGCGGTTGACCTCGCCCAGCCAGAACAGTCGCTCGTCGATGAAGGCGAGCCGCTGCTCGACGCTCCAGCGCAGCCGCGCACCGGCCGCAGCCGTCCGCTCTGCCGGACCGCTTGACAGGGTGATGCTCTTAGTATTTGATACCATCGTGTTTATGAGACCATCCAGTATCTGGACGATCATACCCTGATTCGAAGCGCGGAGCTGGCGGACTTGCTCCACGTCGAGCAAGGCAATGCCATGCGCGGCGGATTGTGGATAGCTGCGCACGCATGTTGCGGCGGCCTTCCGGTACCGCAACTATGGGTGACATTATTTTAGGGTTGTTTTCGGGAGGGATTGATGACGCTCACGCTCGAACGCCTGCGCGACGCCGTCGCGAACGACGCCGCCATTCGGCGCGTGCAAAGGCTGCAGCCGGTCGGCGGTCCGGGCGACAAGCTGTTCCCGCCGACCTATCCGGGGGAGCGAACGAACGATCCGCCGCGCCACGTATTCGAAACGCGCAGGATCGATAAAGCCGACACTTGGTGTGTGCTGATCGACAGCGTGCAAAGCCAAGCCAACCGGCTGGAGGAAGCGCTCAAGGCGGCACGCAGCGACGCGCTTTCATTTCCCGTCATCGCCGTCGATTTCGAGGGAACCGAGGTTGACGATATCGGCCGCATCACCACGCTTGATGCCCCCCACCGGGTGTTCGACGCCATCATCCGCGACTCGGAACACAACGGCACGCGCTTCAAAGACACAGAGCAGGGCAAACGCCTGGTGGAAGCGAAGGCTCAGAATGCGCGCGCCGTCTACGAGCTGTCGCCGACTGCGCTGGTGTTCGGCGCCTGGAACTCGACCGGCGAAGGCGGCGGCCTCGGGGCCAAATTTCCCCGCTGCGTCGTCTCGGAAATCGTCGGCATTGGCGTGGCGATGGAGGGCGAGATCGACGCGCGGGCCGAGGCGCTCGTGCACAAGCCGTCCGGGCAACGCACGGGCAGCCGCATCGATCCTCTCGGCATCCGCAGCGGCGTTGCCGTTTACAAGTGGCCAAACGGCGACTGGTCGCTTGATCCTCCGGCCGACAAAAAAGCAAAAAACGCCCCAAAGGAAGTCAAGCCGTCCGAAATCAACCACTCCAATATCGCCCCGAGCATTATGCCGCTTGGGGTAAGCGTCGATTTTGCCCAGCACACCTTCGTGCTGTCGTTCGCGGCACTGCGGCGCCTGCGCTTTGTCGGAAATTCCGGCGCGGCATCGCCTGCCGACCTTGCCGCGCAGACCGCGCTTGCCGCACTCGGCCTCGCCGCTGCCGCCGCGCAGGACCGCAACGGTTATTTCCTGCGCTCGCGTTGCGATCTGGCGCCGGACGCCGGCGATCCCAAGGCGTTCGAGATCGTGCGTGCGAACGGCTCCGTGGAGTCGATCGAGATTGGCTACGACACAAGCTGCCGTCTGGTCAGCGACGCTGCACGCGCCGCTGCCGCGGCGGGCGTTTCTTGGAACGCAGATGATCTGGTGCTGAAGCCGCAGGAGAAGCTGCTGCGCCTGGTGAGCGAGAGCCGCAAGCTGGCGCTGCAAGGCGAGCCTGAGGCCGACGAACAGAAAACCTAAGCCGCCATGCTCATACTCGAGATCGAGCTCCTGACCGGCGTCTATCGCGCGGCCTTGCCGGACGGCAGCGCCGCCGAATGGCCGCCGCATCCCGAGCGCGTGTTTTCAGCGTTCGCCCAGGCCTGGGGCGATGGCAATTGCGATCCGCGCGAGCGGGCAGCGCTGGAATGGCTGGAGCGCCAGGGGCCGCCTTTGATCGATGCCGATCCTCCCGAGGACTGGGCCGAACGAACCGCTCCGACCGTTTATGTGCCACCCAATGACAGCCGGGGAAACGAAATCCCCGTTCTCCCTGACCGACGCCGTCGCCAGGCGAGGGTCTTTCGGGCGGCGATCCCGGCGACCCCGTTGGTCAGATTCGCGTGGCCGCGGGCCGAACCGTCGTCGGCCGATCATGCCTCGCTGGTGGAACTGGCGCAGCGGGTCGCGAGCCTTGGACACTCGGCGTCGCTTGTGCGCTTCACGTTTGTCGAGAACGGACCGGAGGATGAAAAGCGACGCTGGCAACCCTCCAAAGAAGGCGTCGCTTTGCGTGTGCCGCATCATGGCCGGCTCGACGAGCTTCGCCGGTGGCACGACGCCGATCAACGGCCCCGCCCGGGCGTCACGACCCGCTATAGATCGCCCGGCGAAGCAGACGAACGCAAAGCATCGGAATCGGTCTTCGGCGGAATCGACGAGTGGTTTGTGTTCGAAAGCGAAGGCCCCGCCCCTGTCGACCTGCTCGCCTTCGCGCATGTCGCGCAAACGGTCCAAAAAGCGCTGATCGCAAAAGCCGAGCAGGCACTGGGGCAGGTGCCGGAGGTCCTCTCCGGACACACGGCGGACGGCGCGCCCACGGCGCGGGCGCATGTCGCAATCGTGCCGCTCGCCAATGTCGGCTGGGAGCATGCGACCGGCGACCTTCTCGGCTTCGCGCTCGTCTTGCCACGCGAGCTCGCACGCAATGAACCGCAGCAGGCCGAGCGCACGCAGGTCACACACGCCCTTGCGGCTTTTTCATCCGGAGACGCAGCGCACGCGCGTGTCAATCTCGGCGCCGCCGGGGTTTGGTCGGTCGCCCATGCCGTCGCCCCGTCGCGCCGCTCGCTCCGGCCCGACCGCTGGTGCGGCAAAGCCGACACATGGGCGAGCGCAACACCAATATTGCTCGACCGCTTCCCCGATCGCGGCGATACCGCGGAGGAGGCCGGCCTCGTCGCTGCCGCCTGCCGGAACATCGGCTTGCCGGAGCCGGCTGCGATCGAACTCCACAAGCACTCGGCCGTGCGCGGCGCGCCCTCGGCCTATCCGGCGCGCGGCGACCGGCGGCGGCCGGACTGGAGCTTTCCACACGGTGCGAAGTTCGCAAATCGCCCCCGACGGCATGTGGTGCTGCGGTTCGCCGAGCCGGTGACCGGGCCCGTCATACTCGGCGCGGGTCGGTTTCGCGGCTTCGGCCTGTGCCTGCCCGATCGCGTCGGAGCGTGAGCCATGAGCGATCTAGGAGTAAGAGAAGAGGATTTCCTTAAAGACGACGAGTTCAGTGCGTTCTTTCAAGCGGTCCATGGTTATGGGCCGTTCGATTGGCAGACCCGCCTCGCTCTTGACGTGGTGTTTGCAAACGACTGGCCGACGGTCCTCGACGTACCCACCGGAGCCGGAAAAACGGCCGTCATCGACATCGCGGTGTTTCATCTCGCACTTGAAGCGCATCGCCGCGCCAAGCGCCGCGCACCGGTCCGCATCCTGTTCGTGGTCGATCGCCGGCTCATTGTCGACGCCGCGCACGAGCGTGCCGAAACAATCGCGAAAAAGCTCGAGACGGCGACCGACGGCGTGCTTGGCCGGGTCGCGGCGCGCCTGAGGCTTCTTGCCGAACAGGACGGCCCGCCGCTGCGCGTCGCGAAGCTACGCGGCGGTACCCCCAAGGATCCCGACTGGGTGCGAACCCCGGCGCAGCCGACCGTCGTCGTGTCGACCGTTGACCAAGTCGGCTCGCGGCTCCTGTTCCGCGGCTATGGCGTGTCGAACTCGATGAAGCCCATCCATGCCGGCCTGCTCGGTGCGGACTCCCTCTTGCTGCTCGACGAAGCCCACCTCTCACAGCCCTTTGTTCAGACCGCCCGCGACTCGCGCATGTTCCAGGATTCCGGACCCTGGAGCGAGAACAGAGCGGCTGCGCCGTTCAAAGTCGTCACACTGTCGGCAACGCCTCCGCCGGCGAAAGGCGAAGAAACGCCCGCGCCGGCGGAGGCCGAAGACAAGTCGTTTTGCCTGAACGCGGAGGAGCGCGACGAAGAAAAACTGGCGAAACGGCTCAAAGCCAGCAAGCCGGCAAGGCTGATCGAGGTCAATGCCCGGGACTTGATTCAAGAACTGGCCGACCAGGCTTGGGCGCTGTCAAAAGCATCCGACGCCGACGCCAGCGAGGGAGCGGCCGGCGGCGGAAAAGCAACCACCGTCGCCGTGGTGGTCAATCGTGTCGCACGCGCCCGCGACGTGTTTCGCGCGCTGGCGGAAAAAGGCGCGCGCCCCCTGGCCCTCCCCGACTCTGACTCGCAAGAGCCGGCCGCGCCGACCGACCAGGGCCAGGCTGACCTCGCCTTGCTGATCGGGCGCACACGCGAATTGGAACGCAAGAGCCTGCTCGATGCGCTCCTTCCCCGCGTCAAAGCCAAACCTCAAGGTGACCGTGAACGATCCGACGCGGATGTTCCCCTCTTTGTCGTTGCGACTCAAACCATCGAGGCCGGCGCCGATCTCGATTTCGATGCGATGGTCACGGAGATCGCGCCGCTCGATTCCCTGCGCCAACGCTTCGGCCGCCTCGACCGGATGGGCGACTACGGAGAGGCGCAGGCCGTGATCGTGGCCGCCAGTGACCAGATCTCGCGCAAATCGGACGATCCGATCTATGGTCCGGCGCTGAAGGAAACCTGGAAACTGCTGACTGAGCAGCCCGGCACCGGAAAGGTGACAAAGAAGAAGGCCAAGGGAAAAGGCAAGACGCAGTCGGAAGAGAGCACGCCGCCGACCATTGATTTCGGTGTCGAAGCCTCCGAAGCATGGATTCCGAAAGGGGATGCACTCGCCGCCTGTCTCGCGCCGCGCCCCGACGCGCCGGTGCTGCTGCCGCGCGATATCGCTTTGTGGACCCGCACCTCGCCGCTGCCGGCCGTCGACCCGGAGGTTTCGCTCTATCTGCATGGCCCCGGCGTCTCGGGCGAGGTCGACATCGTCTGGCGCGCCGACATCGATTCCGGGGACGAAGCGGAGCGAGACTGGACAGAAGAGCAGAAATGGAAAGACCGCATCGCGGTCTGCCCGCCATCGGCGCTTGAAGCGATCTCCGTCCCGATCGACGAGGCGAAGCGCTGGCTGCGCCGCGAGGCGCGGGGCGACATCGCCGATGTCGAGCGCAGCGTCGATGAGGCGGATGACGATCGACGCTTTGAGGCGCGCGCAAGTCAACGCAAGGCGCTGCGCTGGCGCGGCGCGGGCAATGACGGGACGGGGTGGATCGAAGCGAACCGTCTTGTACCCGGCGATGTGATCGTGGTGCCAGCAGACGCGGGCGGCTGCGACCGCTGGGGCTGGGCCCCCCGCTCGAAACAGCCGGTGCCGGACCTCGGCCGCGCCGCCAATCGCGAGCAGCGCGGGCGCAATATTCTACGGCTCACCCGCGCCGACCTCAGTGAGGACGAAGTGGCGCTGGCGGCGGGCCTTGCCGATTTGAAGGCAGCCGATGTGATCGCCGTGTTCGAGGCAAAGCTTGCGCAGGGGCTCGAGGAGGACGCCCGCGCGTGGTCGAAACCGCGCGTTCGGTACGACAGCGGCAATGTTCCCCTCGCCATCGAGCAACGCGCGCTCAGGCAGCGCTCCGGTGGCGATGCCACGTCGGAAGACGATGACAGTATCCGTTCTGTCGGCCGGGTTTTTCTGAACGCCCATTGCCTAGGCGTTGGCAAACGGGCAGGCGGTTACGCCGATATGCTTGGGCTTCACCCTGACCTTATCGAAGACCTTGGACTCGCCGGGTGCCTGCACGATGTCGGAAAGGCACATCCGGCCTTTCAGCGTCTCCTCTATGGCGGTTCGGAGCTGGCCGCGGTGGGCGGAGCTCTGCTCGCCAAGAGCGGATGTCTGCCGGATTCGGCGGCCGGCTGGCGCGCTGCCTGCCGGCGCTCCGGCCTTCCAAAGGGCGCGCGCCACGAGATCGCCTCGCTGGCGGTGGCCGAGGCCCATCCCGATTTCGCGCGGGCCCATGATCCCGACCTCGTGCTGTGGCTGATCGGAACGCATCATGGCTACGGCCGGCCGTTCTTTCCGGTTGCGTCCACGCAAACGGGCGCCGCGGTCGACTGGCCGGAGCCCGGCGGCGAGGCCATCGCGATCGATCACGAGGACGACGAACTCGCCGTCGAGCGCTTTCGTTCGCTGGCGCAACTCACGGCGGCCTGGCTCGACCTCGCCGCGCGGGTTCAGCGGCGTTACGGCCCCTGGGGCCTCGCGCGCCTGGAAGCGATTCTGCGGCTCGCCGACCATCGCCAGTCGGAGGCGGAAGAACGGGAAGCGGAGCGGGAAGAGGCAGACTTTTCGGAGGCAGCGGAATGACTTCGCCGCTCGATCTGCCGCCCGCCGCCACCGTGCGCGACCTGCCGGGGCTCGAAGCCGACAATCTGCTCGCTTTTCTCGCCCTGCTCGGCCTGTTGCGCGCGCTGGAAACGGCGCAGCCCGCCTGGCATCCGCAAGTGTCATGGGCCGGTCCGCCATGGAAGGCGCGGCTGCACCTCGCCGAGGAGGCCGATGACGCAGCGATCGGGCGCGCCGCTCATGACGGCATCCGGAAAATCGCTGCCGCGTTCGACGTTGACGGCCGCAATAATGTGGACTTCGACCGCGAGGGTTTTCGGGCTTATGCTCGACGTGTCCGCAGCGATGCCGCTGCGGCAGAGCTGGCGGCGGCGCTGACGGCGGAACTGCCGGAAAAGCGCAGCGGTGGGCTGCCGGCCGCGCCGCTTGTCATGATGTTCGGACAGGGCCATCAGAACTTTCTCGACCGGCTGGTCGCTGTTCCAAGTGACATTCCTCCGAGCCGGCATGCGAGGCTAAAGAAGCCGCCCAATTTGCAAGGCCCGGCCAAGATTGAGGAGGCGCTGTTTGCCCCATGGCAGCGCGCGGATGACGCCGACGCATTCCGCTGGGACCCCGAAGAAGACCAGCGCTATGCGCTTCGCCATGGCGACCCGAGCAAGGAAGGCGCCGCGCCGACCGTGCACGGCGCAAATCGGCTTGCGGTGATCGGCTTTCTCTCCTGCTCGGCGGCGCCCGGCGAGCGCAACATGACCGCTGTCGGGGCTGCTCGCGACGCGGAGGGTTGGAGTTTTGTCTGGCCGATCTGGTCGCAGCCATTGTCGCTCGCAGGGATCGAAGCACTGCTCGCGCATCCCGATCTCACCGATGGGCGCACCGCCGGCCTGGAGCAGCTCGGCGTCGTGGAGGTTTTGGGCGCGCGACGCATTGCCAACGGCAAGTTCATGAACGTCACACGCGCAACGCCGTTCGAAGCTGCACAATCATAAACCAGCCAGCTTGAGTGATTTCAGATTGGTCGCTTCGGGATTGACTTCGGTTAGCTGTGCCAGAAAAGGGGCAGGTCGGATCGCGGCGCGAGCTTGCATAGGCTTGGCTGCGTGCGATCCGGGAGGGGACGATGATCCGTTCGTCCCCGCGCAAGCGGGGACCCAGGATGTTATGACACGACTGGATTCCCGCTTTCGCGGGAATGAACGGAGTTTGTAGGCCGATGAAGTGGCCCCCTCCCCAACCCTCCCCCAGCCCAAACCGGGTGTTCCCGACTCGGGCCACTCTAAACGGAGCCGAACACGGGAACACCCGCTTTCGGCGCGGGGGAGGGAGCAGAGCCTCAAACCACGGTATCGTTTGCTTCCCAACTAACTCGTCGCAAACAATATGACATGACACGTTCGGCGCGGCGAGAACCGCGCCGCCGTCGGCAGGGATGGAACTCGGGCGTCGGCGATTACGAAGCGTAAGCCCGGCGCAAGCGCTGAAATGGGCAGCACTCGGGAACCTCCGAGTCGGCGCGGCGTTGGGGTACGACTAATTGAGTTCCAACCGGCGGAGCAGTTGCCGGCCGGATGCGATAGGGTAGTTCGCGCCCGTCTTTGGTGGGTCGGGAAAACCGATGGCGCAAAGCAAATCGCATGAGACCTTCGATCGACCGGACGACGTCGTCATGGGGTCGGATCGGGGCTTCGGCATCGTGTTCGGCTGCTTCTTCGCTGTGATCGCCGCAGTGAACCTGTGGGGTGGTACGATGGGCTGGACGCTGGTCTGGCTCGCGCTAGCGGCGGCAATGTTCGTGATCGCTTTCACCGCGCCGGGCATCCTGCGTCCGCTGAACATCGCCTGGTTCAGGTTCGGCCTTTTGCTGCATAAGGTTGCAAATCCCATTATATTGGGTTTGCTGTTTTTCTTGGTCGTGACGCCGACCGGCCTATTGATGCGCGCGTTCGGCAAGCGGCCGCTGAATCTACGTTTTGATCCGGCCGCGGAAAGCTATTGGCTGGTTCGGACCCCACCGGGGCCGAAACCGGGCACATTCCGGAACCAGTTTTGAGGTCTCACTATGGGCGCGTTTCTCAGCGAGCTGTGGGCCTTCATGAAGGTCCGCCGCAAGTTCTGGCTGTTGCCGATCGTGGTGATGGCTGTGGTGTTCAGCGGCCTCATGGTACTCACGAAAGGCTCGGCGGTCGCGCCATTCGTCTATACCATTTTCTAAACACCTGAGCGGCCGAGCGATCGGGGGCGCGATGCGAGTTCTCGGTCTTTCGGCGTATTATCACGATTCCGCGGCCGCATTGGTCGTCGACGGGAAAGTGATTGCCGCCGCCCAGGAAGAGCGGTTCACCCGTAAGAAACACGATGCCGGCTTCCCGGCCAATGCGCTGAAATACTGCCTTGCCGAAGGTGGCCTGGCGCTTGCCGACCTCGACTATGTGGCGTTTTATGAGAAGCCGTTTCTGAAATTCGAGCGTCTGCTTGAGACCTATGTCGCCTTCGCGCCGCGCGGTTTTCGCTCGTTCCGCATGGCGATGCCGCTGTGGCTGAAAGAGAAGCTACTTCAGAAACGTCTGTTGACGGACGAACTGAAGAAGGTCGGCGGCAATGGCTGCGCGGTCGAGGAAAAGGTGGTGTTCTCCGAGCACCATCTCAGCCATGCCGCCAGCGCCTTCTATCCGTCGCCCTTTCGCGAGGCGCTGATCCTGACCATGGACGGCGTCGGGGAGTGGCCGACGACGTCGGTTGCGATCGGGCGTGACAATCAGATCGAGGTGATCAAGGAAATCCACTTCCCGCACTCGATCGGCCTGCTCTACTCCGCATTCACCTATTACACCGGGTTCAAGGTGAACTCGGGCGAATACAAGGTGATGGGCCTTGCCCCCTATGGCGAGCCGAAATACGTCGACACGATCATGTCGGAGATCATCGACGTGAAACCGGACGGCTCGTTCCGGCTCAATCAGGACTACTTCAACTATTGCACCGGCCTGACGATGACGAGCAACCGGTTTGCGCGCTTGTTCGGCGCGCCGGTGCGCACGCCCGACAAACCGCTCACCCAGTTTCATACGGACGTCGCCGCCTCGGTGCAGGCGGTGACCGAAGACGTGGTGCTGCGGCTGTGCCGCGCCTTGCGCGCGGAGTCCGGCCTGTCGAGGCTTTGCCTCGCCGGAGGTGTCGCGTTGAACTGCGTCGCCAACGGCAAGGTGTGGAGGGAAGGCATCTTCGACGACATCTGGGTGCAGCCGGCGGCGGGCGACGCCGGCGGCGCGCTCGGGGCGGCGCTCGCCACCTATTACGGCAATTTCCAGGAGCCGCGCACGGTGCCGAACGGGCTCGACGGCATGTCGGGCGCCTATCTCGGTCCGGCCTTCGAGCAGGCGGACACCGAGGCCCGTCTTGCCGCGGTGGGTGGGACCTTCGTGGTGCTCGACGATAAGTCCATCATCGACGCCACGGTGGAAGCTTTGGTCCAGGAAAAAGCGGTCGGCTGGTTGCAAGGCCGCATGGAGTTCGGCCCGCGCGCACTCGGGGCGCGCTCGATCCTCGGCGATCCGCGCAGCCCGGCCATGCAGAAGACGCTCAATCTACGGGTCAAATACCGCGAGTCTTTTCGTCCCTTTGCCCCCTCGGTCCTGCGCGAGGATGTGGCGAAATGGTTCGAGTTCGACGACGATAGCCCCTATATGCTGATGGTCGCCGGCGTGCGCGAGGAGCGGCGCAAGCCGATGACCGAGGAGCAGCAAACACTGTTCGGCATCGAAAAGCTTAACGTGCCGCGCTCCGATATCCCCGCAGTCACGCATGTCGACTACTCCGCACGCATCCAGACCGTGCACGAGGAGACCAATCCGCGTTACTATCGTTTGCTCGATCGCTTCAAGGCGCGCACCGGCTGCCCGGTCCTCGTCAATACGAGCTTCAACGTGCGTGGCGAGCCGATCGTCTGCACGCCGGAAGACGCGTTCCGCTGTTTCATGGGCTCCGAGATCGAAGTGCTGGTGGTCGGGAACTGTCTGCTCCGCAAGGAGGACCAGGACCCGGCCTTGAAGCGCGACTATAAGCACGCCTTCGAACTCGATTGAGTTGTATCACCCATGTCGCCGGTCAGATCTGTCACCCCCGGTTGCTCAGGATGACCGGGAGGGGGTCCAAAGTCAGGCCATCTTCAGCAAAGCGGCCTTCCTCTCGCTCGGTCGGATCACCAGAGCGCGATCCATCCAGACTGAACCGATAGCCCTCTATTTCTCTTTGTTTTGTCGCATGATCTTGTCCGAGAAGTCTGCCAACTCTTCGGGATCATGCTTCAAGACGACCATTGCTCGCCTGGAAGCATGACGCGCTCGAACCCACAGTCTGCGGCGAGGTCGGCGACGACCGCATCGAGTATGGGAAAGCCGGCGGGCGTCACACGCAGCCGGCCGTCGCGGGTTTTCGCTACAAAGCCATGGCCGGCAAGCTCGGCGACACGGCCCGCATCGAGCGGGCGGCCGGCGATCGCAGCGAAACGTTGCGGATCGATTCCCTCGGTAAGCCGCAGTCCCATCAGCAGGAATTCGTCGGCTCGCTCGGAGGGCAGTAGCGCCTCTTGCATCACGAGCCCATGGCCGTTCGCTTCGACGTCGGCGAGCCATGCGTCCGGGTGTTGCTCAGTTGCGGTGGCATAACGGCTGCCGGCGACATCGAGCCGGCCATGGGCCCCCGGCCCGACCCCCGCATATTCGCCGTAACGCCAATAGACGAGGTTATGCCGGCACTCGGCGCCCGGCCGGGCATGGTTCGAGACTTCGTAGGCGGGCATGCCGGCGCGCGCGCAATGCTCCTGCGTTACATCAAAAAGGCGGCGGGCGGCGGCCTCGTCCGGAACAACGAGCCGGCCGGCCCGATGCAGCGCCTCGTACGGCGTTTCCGGCTCGACCGTGAGCTGATAGAGCGACAGGTGCTCGGCACCTTCCTCAAGGGCGCGCACAAGCTCCGCCCCCCAGGCGGCAGGCGTCTGGCCCGGCCGCGCATAGATAAGGTCGAACGAGTAGCGCTCGAACACCTTGCGCGCGACGGCGACGGCGGCAAGTGCCTCCTCGGTGCTGTGGAGCCGGCCGAGGGCCCGGAGCGCGGCATCGTCGAGCGCCTGCACACCGAGCGAGACACGGTTGACACCGGCGGCGCGGAAGCCGCAAAAATTCTCCGCCTCGACGCTGGTCGGATTGGCCTCGAGGGTGATCTCGGCGTCGTCGGCGACCGTCCAATGCTGCGCGATCGCGTCGAGCACCGCACCAACGCTCGCCGGCCGCATCAGCGAGGGCGTACCCCCGCCGAAAAACACCGAGCACACGGTGCGGGAGCCGATCCATGCCGCCGTCGCTGCAATCTCGGCTGCATAGGCGCGCACGAAGCGTCCCTCGTCGGCGCCGGTCGGGCGGACATGGCTATTGAAGTCGCAATACGGGCACTTCGAAAGGCAGAACGGCCAATGGATGTAGACGGCGAGCCCCGCGGAGACCGGATCAACGGCGCTCAAGGCAGGCCTCCGCGAGCTTGAGGAAGGCGCGGGCGCGATGCGACAGGCCGCGGCCGAGCGGCGGCAGGCCGTGCTTTTCCTCGCCCGTCATCTCGCCGAAGGTGCGATCGAACCCGTCGGGGAGAAAGATCGGATCGTAGCCGAAGCCCTTTTCGCCGCGCGGGGGAAAGACGAGAACGCCATCCACACGCCCTTCGAACTCCTCCAGATGCCCGTCCGGCCAGGCGACACATAAGGCGCTGACGAAATGCGCCTTGCGTTGCCCGGGCGATCGTGCACCGCTTGCCTCAAGCCGGCGCTGAACCTCCGCCATGGCGTGAGCGAAATCGCGGTCCGGCCCGGCCCAGCGGGCGGAGTGAATGCCCGGCTCGCCGCCGAGCGCATCGACCGCGAGTCCGGAATCGTCGGCAAAGGCCGCAAGGCCGGCGGCCGCGGCAGCGCTCACCGCCTTGATGCGGGCATTGTCGCGAAAACTCGTTCCCGTCTCCTCTGGTTCCGGCAGTCCGAGCGCGCCGGCCGCGACCGCATCGATCCCGTAGGGCGCGAGCAAATCGTGCATCTCGCGCAGCTTGCCCGCATTATGCGTGGCAATAATGAGCCGCCCGGCGATCCGGCGATGCGGGTGCGTGCTCACATCACCGCCATCTTCTGCAGCTCGACCAGCCGGCCGACGCCCTTGCGGGCGAGCGCCAGCAGAGCCAGGAACTGGGTCTCGGTGAACGGTGTCTTTTCCGCCGTACCCTGGATCTCGACAATGCCGCCGGAGCCGGTGAGGACGAAATTAGCGTCCGTATCGGCGTCCGAATCCTCGGCATAATCAAGGTCGAGCACGGCGCTGCCGTGGCAGATGCCGCACGACACCGCCGCCACGTGATCGCGGATCGCCTCGCTGCGCAGAATATCGCGCGCTCTCATCCAGCTCAGGCAATCATGCAGCGCGACCCAGGCCCCGGTGATCGAAGCCGTCCTTGTGCCACCGTCCGCCTGGATCACGTCGCAGTCGATGGTGATCTGCCGTTCGCCCAGCGCCTCGAGATCGGTCACGGCGCGCAGGCTGCGCCCGATCAGGCGCTGGATTTCGACCGTGCGGCCGTTCTGCTTTCCGGCGGTCGATTCGCGCCGCGTGCGCTCGCTGGTCGCACGCGGCAGCATGCCGTATTCCGCGGTGACCCAACCGCGCGCCTGGCCCTTGAGCCAGGGCGGCAGCCGGTCCTCCAGCGTCGCCGTCACCAGCACATGGGTGTCGCCAAACCTCACAAAGCAGGAGCCCTCGGCGTATTTTACGACTGCCCGTTCAAGCGATATGGCACGTAGCTCGTCGGGGTCTCGATGACTGGGGCGCATTGAACAATTCTCCTCGGCCGAAGGCGGCCGGCCCGGCAACTGGGAAAGGGCACTTGTAAGAGCCAGCAGCGGGAGCGGCAAGGCCCGCTTCAACCGTGCCCCTCGGCTCGCATTCCCGCCGCCGCCCGGCGTGCCGGGGGCCCGCACCCTGCGAGGGGCGGTCCCGCTGGCGACTGCCGCGACGCAAAATGCCGTTTCCGCCGCAGTGACGCCACCAGATGCCGCGGCGCCTGATTGATGGATATCAAAGCAATCGGCGCGGCGCCGTGGATTCATTTCGAAGTATCTTCGGGCAACGGGGGATTGATTCCCGCAGAGAACATATCGCTTTGTTTGAATAATTCCGATTTCTCCAGAACGGGATTCGCGCTAGCCTCGGCACCGCACCAAAAGAGCGATGTCTGCCGGCCGACTTCCACTCAGGTCTCGGAGCGAGCCATGCCTGAACTGCACGAAGTGCGCATCCATGGTCGCGGCGGCCAGGGCGCCGTGCTGGCTTGTTCGATTCTCGCGCAGGCCCTGATCGACGACGGTATGCATGCCGTCGCCATTCCATCCTTCGGCTTCGAGCGCCGCGGCGCGCCGGTCGCGGCGTTCCTGCGTTTTTCCGACGCACCGATCCGGGCAATGACGAATGTCTATCATCCCGACTGTGTGGTCTGCATCGATCCGACGGTCGCGCGCGCGGTCGATATCTATGCCGGCATGAAGCCCGGCGGCACCGTCGTCCTGACCACCAAAACAAGCCTTAACGAGCTCGCGCTTCCCGCCCATGTCGCGCGTGCCGGCCTGTGCGACGCGGTCGGCATTGCGCTTGCGATCTACCGCCGGCCGGTCACCAACGCGATCATGCTCGGCGCATTTGCACGCGCGTCCGGTCTGCTGTCGCTCGCCTCGCTGGAACAGGCGCTGCGCCGCATGGAGTATCGCGATGCCGGCGTTGCCGAGAACCTGGCGGCGGCCGCGCGCGGCTATGACGAGACGCGCGTCTACGAATTGAAAGGTACGGCCCATGCAGCGGCAGTCGCGTGACCCGTTCGACGCGTCCACCATTCCCGACGACCTCGCGCCGATCGCCACCAAGCTGAGCACGATGCTGCCCGGCGACTGGCGTAGCCTGCGGCCGGTCATCGATCGGCTCAAATGCGTCAAGTGCGGCCTGTGCTGGCTCTATTGTCCGGTGCAATGCGTGGTCGAGAAACCGCGCTGGTTCGAGTTCGACCTCGCCGTCTGCAAGGGATGCGGCATCTGTGCGCAGGAATGTCCGCATCGCGCCATCAGCATGATCGAGGAGGCCGGTCGATGAGCGTCGCCGAGACAGAGTCCCGCTCCAGCAATACGGCACGCTCGGCCGTATGCGAGGGCAACGAGGCAGCCGCCATCGGCGTGGCGCTGGCGCGTCCCGACGTGGTTGCGGTCTACCCGATCACGCCGCAGTCCTCGCTGGTCGAGCATCTCTCGCAGATGATTGCCGACGGCCGGCTCGATGCCGACCTCCTGAATGTCGAAGGCGAGCATTCGGTGCTGTGCGGCCTGCAGGGCGCCGCCCTTGCCGGCGGGCGCACCTTCACCGCGACCTGCGGGCCCGGCATCGCCTTCATGTTCGAGCCCTATGTGCGCACGCCCGGCCTGCGGCTGCCGATGGTCGCCTCGCTGGTCACGCGCGACATGTTGACCCCGCAATGCGTCTGGGGCGGACAGCAGGACGCCATGGTGGTGCGCGAGGCCGGCTGGATCCAGATGCATTGCGAGACCGTGCAGGAGATCCTCGACACCACAGTGATGGCCTATAAGATCGCCGAGCATCGCGACGTCATGCTGCCGGTGAATGTGTGTCACGACGGTAATTACCTCTCCTTCGGCGTCACCCGAGTGGAGATTCCCGACGCGCGCGCCGCCGAGGAGTTCCTCGGCCCGGCCTCGATCAACTGGCATGTCGCGCTCGATCCGGCGCGGCCGATGGGCGTCGACCCGCTGACCGGCGGCTCCGGCGGGGTCGGCCCTAAAACCTTCGTACGCTATCGCAAGGGGCAATGCCGCGGCATGCAGAACGCGCTGCGGGTCATCCGCGAGACGCACGCCGCCTGGGGCGAGCGGTTCGGCCGTTATCACGCGCCGCTGATCGAGGAGTACCGGCTGGACGACGCGAAATACGCGCTCATCACTATCGGCAGCATGTCCGGCGCGGCCAAGGACGCCGTCGACACCGCGCGCGCGGCCGGCGAAGCGGTCGGCCTCGTCAGAGTCAAGACATTCCGGCCGTTCCCGGTCGAAGCGATGACGGCGGCGCTCGCCAAGGTCGAGCGCGTCGGCGTCATCGATCGCTCGGTGAGCTTCGGCTGGAACGCGGGGCCGGTCTATCAGGAAACGCTCGGCGCGCTCTATCACACCGGCCGCCCCGTTCCGGCGATCAGCTTCATCGGCGGGCTCGCCGGCGCCGACCTCACGGCCGAGCATTTCGCCCGCGCGATCGCGATCACGCGCGAGCTTGCCTGGGACGGCCGGCCGCGCGAGCCGATCTGGCTGAATGAGAACGATTGAGGGGGCTATGCACAGCAAATACCTCGTCCTCGGCAGCAGCCACGCCGCGCTTGAGGCCGCCACCGCGATCCGCTTTCACGATATGGAGGGGACGGTGACGGTGCTCACGCGCGATTCGCGCCTTCCCTACTCGCCGACCATTCTGCCCTATGTCGTGTCCGGCCGGGCAAAGCCCGACACCGTGGTGCTGCGCGACGAGGCCTGGTTCAACGAGAACCGGATCGCCTTCGTGCCCGACGCGACCGTCGTCGCAGTGGACCCCGCACAATCGAGCCTGCGCCTTGAGTCCTCGAAGAGCTGGACCTATGAGCGCTTGCTGGTCGCGACCGGCGCGACGCCGGCGCTTCCACCGATCGAGGGCCTTGCCGATTTTCCCTTCCATGTGCTGCGGTCGATGGACGACGCGATCGACCTCAAGGCGGCGATCGGCGCCGCCAAGTCGGCGATCGTGCTCGGCGCCGGCCTGATCGGCATGCATGCGGCCGAGAACATGGCCAAAGCCGGCATCGAGGTCACCGTGCTCGAGCTGCAGCCGCATGCGCTTTCGGGCTATTTCGAGCCGCGTGCTTCGACGATCATCGAGGACGTGTTCGAGCGCAACGGCGTACGCATGCGCATGGGCCACACGCTTGCGAGCGTCGACAGCCAAGGAGACGGCTGCGTCGCCACGCTCAACGATGGGCGCGAGATCGCCGCCGACCTGCTGCTGGTGTGCGTGGGCGTCAAGCCGAATCTCGGTTTCCTCGACGGCTCCGGCGTCGACGTCGAATCCGGCATCCTCGTCGACGACAACATGCGCACCAGCCAGCCGAATGTCTGGGCCGCCGGTGATGTCGCCCAGGCCCGCGGTTTCTGGGGCGGCATGGTGACCAACGGTATATTGCCGAATGCGGCCGAGCAAGGCCGCATCGCCGGGCTCGACATGGCCGACGATTCCGGGCTCGCCCCCTTTCCCGGCGCAGTGCCGCTCAACACCTACAGCTTCTTCGGCCAGCAGGCGATCTCGGTCGGCATCGCGCGGGCGGATGAGGGTTGCGAGATCGCCGAGAGCGGCGATGACGCGAACGGCGTTTATCGTCGCATCGTCCTCAAGGACGGACGGTTGGTTGGAATTACCACGATCAACGATTTCGTCGATGCCGGCATCATGTGGCGGCTGATTCGCCGGCGCACCGATCTCACCCCCGTCAAGGCCGCGTTCCTCGCCGATCCGCGCACCACCGGGCGGAAACTGATGTCCCGCGACTGGCGGTAGGAGCGCGTGATGGGCACCTGTTTTAGCACCTTGCAGTTCCGCGCCAACCGCTGCGACGGTTGCGGCGACTGCATGACCGCCTGCGTGCAGGCGAAATCGTCGAACGGCGACGGCGCGCAGTCGCGCATCCGGATTCTGCCGGCGGCGGCAGGCACAGGTTATGAACTGGCGCTGTGCCGACAATGCGCCGATCCGATCTGCGTGATGAACTGCCCGTCCGGGGCGCTTGCCAAGAACGGCACGAGCGGCATCGTCGAGTGGGAAGCCGATGCGTGCGTCAACTGCCTGTTGTGCACGGCGGGCTGCACCTATGCCGGCATCGTCTATGAGGCCGATATCGGCCATGTCACCAAATGCGACCTGTGCGCGGGCGATCCGGCCTGCGCGAAGGCATGCAAGAACGGCGCGCTCGAATACCGGACCGAGGCGAGAATCTTCAACGCCTATGGCGACAAGGAGGACCTGTTCTGCCGCGGCCTGTCGGCCTGCCACGGCTGCAATTCCGAACTGCTGATCCGCCACACGATGCGCGTCGTCGGACCGGATGCGGTCGTCGCCGCGCCGCCCGGCTGCATTCCCGGCATGGGTGTCGTCGGCTTCAACGGACAGACCGGCGCCAAGGTGCCGGTGTTCCACTCGCTGCTGACAAACACAGCGACGATGCTCGCCGGCGTCAAGAAGCAATACGACCGGGTCGGCCGCAAGGTTACCGCGATCGCGCTGGCCGGCGACGGCGGGGCGGCCGACGCCGGGTTCCAGTCCCTGTCGGGCGCGGCCGAGCGCAACGACCCGATCCTGTTCGTCTGCGTCGATAACGAAGGCTATATGAACACCGGCATGCAGTCCTCCGGTGTCACCCCTTACGGCTCATGGACCACCACGACGCCGGTCGGCGGCGCGATGCATGGCAAGCGCACCGAGGCCAAGAACCTGCCGCTGATCATGACCATGCACAACTGCTCCTATGTCGCGACCGCCTCGACCGCGTTCCTGGAGGACTATTACGCAAAGCTCGCCAAGGCGATCGAAGCGGCTGCGACCGGCATGGCCTATCTGCATGTCTACGCACCGTGCCCGACCGGCTGGCGTTTTCCCTCGTCGATGACGGCGGAAGTGTGCCGGATGCAGGTGCGCACCAATTTCGTCGCCCTGTGGGAATACGATCCCCATAACGGGTTGCAATTCACCCATGCGGTCGACAATCCGGAGCCGGTCGAGAACTATCTCAAGCTGGTCGGCAAGTACCGCCATCTGAGCGGCGAACAGGTCGCCCATATCCAGCGTAGCGTCGACGACAAACTCGCCTACCTGCAGCAGCTCACGCGGGCCGATGCGCATCGGCGGATCGCCTGACGGCCTATGGTTTGGTCTGAAGGCCTACGGTTTGGTATGAAGGCCTACGGTTTGGTCTTAAGGCCTATGGTTTGTCCGTTCGTCCCCGCGGAAGCGGGGACCCAGGATGTCTTGCCAAGACTGGATTCCCGCTTTCGCGGGAATGAACGGAGTGTTGAGGATCCCGGCCCCGCTTCGTCGAAGCTCGCCTTGCAAATAGGGAATGGCAAGAGCTTGCACTATGGTGATCGAATATCGATCGCCAGCCCCTTGCCGATAAGGCTGCGCAGCGCAGCGCCGACGTCGAGGCTCTCGTCCGCTTCGAGCGCCTGCTCCCCTGCCACGCCAAGCGTATGGCCTTCGGCGAGCGCCCGGCGAAACACGAAGGTCCCGCGATCGAGGCGATCGAACCGGATCGCCCCGCGCGACCCGCCGATTTCCAGCCAGACATCGGTCGCGGACAAGACAAAACTGTCCGGCGCGGTTTCCGTGAGATAAAGCCGCATCAGGTCATCGACCGGCCAGGGGCTTGCGAGATAGCGCAGCCCTCCCTGGACGACGAGACCGATATCGGCCACCCGATCGCCATAAGCCGCCAGAGCCTGAAGATCGATCGCCGGGCTATCAACGGCGATGGCGGCGTGTCCCAAATGCCATTCGAGTTCGGCGAAGTCGCGGATACAGCCCAAGCTGCGGGTTTCCGCGCGCTCGGCCAGGAAGCGAGGAAAATCTCCGCCATATTCCGCAATACATGGCGCCGCCGGCGGGTGACGGCTGACAAAAGCCTTGGCTGCATCGTCCATAAGCGCCGAGCCGATCAGCCATGTCGTTGCTGCAAACTTGCCGATGAGCGTGCCGACGAGGCTCGCTTCATAATGGTGGCGATGGATCGCAAGCCGCTCGGCGGGGTTGGCGCCGCCGACCAGCAGCGGAACGACGCCCGATGCCTCGCCGCCGCCAACGATCGCGTCGCGCAATTTCCGCTGAAGCTCAGCAAGCCGCGGCACGGGCCGGCTCCGGAGCCAAGCTGCGCGCCACGACCTGATCAGCGTGCGCTGCTTGCGCCAGCAGGGTGGCAAGCGCGGGAATGTCCTTATCCCACTCGATCAAAGTTGGTATCGCGCCGAAACGGCGGATGGCATGGCCGTAAAGGTCCCACGAAGGCTCGGCTATGAATGTCGAATGGGTATCGACGAGCAGATCGGCCCCGGGCGTCGCGCCATCGGGCTCTATCGTGAAACCGCCCAAGTGGATTTCGCCGATGGCGTGCGCCGGCAAGCCGTCAATATAGGCGTATGGGTCAAAGCCCATATTATGCCCGCTGACATGAATATTGCTGACATCGCACAGGAGGCGACAGCCGGTCCGTTCAGTCAGTTCGCCAAGGAACTCGACCTCGGTCATCGTCGAATTGCCGAAGCCGAAATAGCTCGCCGGGTTTTCGACGAGGTATTCACGCCCTAACCCGTCCTGAACCTCGCCCAAATGGGCGCTCAGCAGCCGAAGCGTCTCCTCGTCATAGGGCAGTGGCACGAGGTCATTGAGAAACTCCCCTTCATGGGTCGACCAGGCAAGGTGCCCCGAGACCATACAAGGATCGAGGCGATCGATCAGCGCGCGCACGCGCCGCAAATGGTTGCGGTCGATTCCGGTGGCGCTGCCGATCGATAGTCCGACGGTATGGACGGAAACCGGGTAATGCCGCCGCGTCTCGAGCAGCAGCTCGGTTGCATGCGGATTGGCGAGGAAGTTTTCCGGATGGATCTCCAACCAGCGCGCATGGGGTAGCGTTGTCACGACCTCCTGGATATGGGGCAGCCGCAGGCCAACCCCGGCGCCGGCTGCCCCTTTGTCCGAGAAAGTCGTCATGGCTCCCCGCGTTATTCGACGATCACAGCCGCGGCCGCAAGCTGCCGCCCTGGATTCGCCGGCAGTAGCCTTCGGGAACGTATATCCACGCCCTGAGGTCCAGTGCCTTCCTTGAAGTGCCGGCGCATTCATTGTTTCCGGTCGAGGCGCAATCATTCTCGCCGGCTCTCGCGATTCCGTAGCATTTCTCGGCCTTGAACGGAGGAGTCGGCGCCGGGTTCGGCGCCGCCAAAACGGCCCCCGGAGTTGCGACAGCGGATGCGAGCGCGGTGGCAACGATAAGGCGCTTGTTCATGAAATCCTCCGGTCCGAGGCGGTGCCAGCCGGCACAACCTTACATAATGTCTGGTGGATGGAACCCGCAAGATAGGGACCCCGGCACGAACTCTTCAAGGTCGACGGCTTCACGAAGGATCAAATCCAAAAGCGTGCATCGCGAAATTTCGAAGGTCCGTGCGCGATCAGTTGGTAACGCAACGGCGATCTGTCAACGCGGCGATACACCGGCTCGACAGGCGGCCATGGCCCATCGAGGTGGCATTGGGAAACCGGCCGCCATGCCCGGGTTGCAGCCGGTCGCCGGCGTGGACGACAGGTTTGCGAACGCCCGCGCAGCCGCGCTCCGCACCTCCAAGCGGCCGGATCTTAGAGCGCGATTGTTTCAGGTTGAATCGAGCGCGCTCCCTTTCTTTTTGCTTGGTCGCATGATCTTGTCCAAAAAGCCTGCCAACTTTTCGGGATCACGCTGTAAGATCGAGCTGCCAAATCTTGGGTCGTCAACAAGATTCATCGAAAATTCAAACGGAACCGGTGGGCAGTCCATAAAGAAGTCGATATCATTCGCCCGCGATTGATTCGTCCCGGCACCGTCGGTGGAGGGAGCTTAATGGCGAGTCCGATCATCACCATTGCGACGATGAAAGGCGGCAGCGGCAAGAGCACCGTGGCCGGGTGCCTTGCGGTGCATTGGCATCTCAGCGGTCGCAACCCGATCATTGTCGATGCCGATCCGCAGCGCTCGCTGGCCCGCATGGCGGTCCGTGAAAAGGCGCTGGGCGGTGTGCATTTGGTCGAGGACCCCTCCGAGGAGGTTGGGAGCACGGCGCAGCGTCTATCGCGGAGCATGGGCCCCGTCATCATCGATACGCCCGGCTTTCGTTCCCAATCGACACTGGCGTGCATCGGTGTCACCGATTTCGTTCTCGTGCCCGTCAAGCCCTCGCCTTTCGACGTCGACCGCATGCTGGACACGCTCAATGTCCTCATCAACGGGGTAAGCGGCCGCAGGCCCACATTCCGCTGCCTGCTGACGCAGACGACGCGTGACTCCGTCATCGCCAAGCACATCCGCGCGGAGCTCGCCGATGCGGGTTTTCCGGTATTGAACAGCGAACTGATAAACCGCGTGATCTATGCGGAAGCAGCCCTTTGGGGCGCAACCCCAAGCTTGCTCGATCAGAAGGGCCCTGCCGCCCGCGAGATCGCGGCCATTGCTGACGAAGTCGATGACATACTTGGCGTCAGCCAAGCGGCGGTCGCATGATCAAGAAGAAGTTCCCCAGGGTGATCCGACGCTCGGGCGACGAAACGCCGGAGGCCGATACCATCTCCATGCCGCCGGAGGAGCCACCGGCTAGCCTCGCCGTGGTGAATAGTTCGCATGCAGATGTAAGCGAGGTGGACTCAAGACCGATCAACGGGTCTGTTGAACCGGTCGCGAGCTTTGATCAGTCGCCGGCACCGACGCCGGAGTTGGAAGATGCTTCCGCCAACGCCTTGGTCCGCGTCGAAGGCGAAGATGATGCATCGCGTCGGCGATGGGAGGCGCGAGCGATCGTCGAGCGCCACGCCAATTATTCGGCGGTGGGCGGCGTCATCCCGCTCCCGCTGATCAATGTCGCCAGCGTCACCGGCATCATTCTGCGCATGGTGAAATTGCTCAGCGATCTTTATGGCGTTCCCTTTGAGCGCGATCGCGCCCGCGCCATCGTCATCGGATTGATCGGCGGCCTCATGCCGACCGCGCTCTCGACGATGACGGCGTCGACGCTGCTTTACATCGTGCCAGGGAGCAATCTCCTGGGATTGGCCGTGTCCTCGGTCACGGCATCCACCTGTGCCCGCCGGATCGGCTGGATCTTTGTCGATCACTTCGAAAGCGGGGCGACTTTGGTCGAGTTCCCCACATTCGAGAGATAGCTGGGTCGATCCTTCTCGAACGCGAAGTTAGAGTATGGTTCGACGGTTGCAGGAAGAGCTCATAGGGATGGCGCAAGCTCAAGCGTTGGCGAGATGGCCGCGTCTCAAGCGTTACCGGAGCCTTCCATTTTTCTGATCAGACTTTTCGGTCGCATGTCTGTCCAGTTCTTCTCGATGTATTCCAGGCAACCGGCGCGGCTATCCGATTGATGGGCGATCGTCCAACCGTCAGGCACGTTGACAAAGGACGGCCAAAGCGAGTGCTGCCCTTCGTGATTGACCAGCACATGGTAGGTGCCGTCTTCGTCTTCGAATGGATTGGTCACGGTCTCTTCTCCTCGTAATTGCCTTTTGGCTTTCATGCTCGTTCCAGCGGATTAGTTCGGTGACGAACTACGCCGTGGCTCGACGTCCTTACTCCCCGTTGCTCGGCGCCTTACTCCCTGTGGCTTGGGCGGCGCCCTTACTCCCCATGGTTCGACGCTCTTACTCCCCGTTGCTCGGCGCCTTACTCCCTGTGGCTCGACGTCTTACTCCCTCCCCCGCTTGCGGGGGAGGGTTGGGGAGGGGGTGGGGAGGGGGCTATTTCAGCCGCAGCAAACTGCTCTGGTTCTCCTCCCGGATCGCAAAGCGCGATTGCATCGAGTTAAATCGGCTTCATTGTTTTTCGAGCTCTACTTTCAGCACCTGCCCGATGGTTTGGGCCGGGTGTTGATCCATCATTTGATCATGCGTGCAGTCGATCGGGTGAATCCTGATCTTTCCGTCGACAAAAGGTTTCCAGGATTCGATCGGCGGCTTGGTGTCGCCGGCCGCGGCCACGAACAGCAGGACATCGCCACGAAAACGCCGGGGCAAGAAGGTGCCCATGATTTTGACATTGTGCTCGAAGGCATCCGTAATCGCCCGATAGTCGCGTTCGTTGAGCGCAACGCGCAACAACCCGTCGCGCCGGAGGGTTTCTAGAGTCTGTCGCAACGGATGGTCACCCGCGCCGGCGAACATGGCCTCTTTTTCGGGCGCCTCGCTCCGATCGCGTGCTACGCTTTCGCGGTTTGGCGGATAGCTGTCGAGAAGGGCGAGCAAAGCAACCTTTTCACCTTTTTCCTGAAGTTGGGTTGCCATCGAATGCGCGACAAGGCCGCCGAAAGACCAGCCAAGCAGGTTGTAAGGCCCGCTAGGTTGGATCTGTCGAATAATACGCAGATAGGCGGTGGCCATATCTTCGATCGTGTCGAGGAACAGGCCTTGCTCGCCGAGACTGGGCGACTGGAGCCCGAATATCGGATGGCCTGACGGGATATGGCCGATCAAGCGCGAATACGGCAGGCTGAGGCCGGCGGCCGGATGGATGCAGAATAGCGGTCGCAACGACCCGTCCGGTCTTAGCGGCAGCAGGACGTCGAAATCGTCCCGCGCTTGATGTTCGTCTTCGAGTTTGCGGGCGAGCCCCTCGACGGTCGGCGCCTCGAACAGGCTGCGGATCGATAGCTCGATATCAAGGACCGCCCGCACCCGGCTGATCAGCCGCGTCGCCAGCAACGAGTGACCGCCGAGCTCGAAGAAGTTGTCGTCAAGCCCGACCCGCGAAAGCCCCAGCACCTCGGCAAACAGGCTGCACAGCACCTCCTCGGCAGGCGTACGCGGGCCGCGCCAGGCCCGGCCCGACAGCCCCTCCGGTGCAGGCAAGGCCCCGCGGTCGAGCTTGCCGTTCGGCGTCAGCGGCAAACGGTCAAGGACAACAATCGCCGAGGGAACCAAATAATCCGG